>SXIR01000049.1 GCA_005772765.1 Actinomycetota bacterium | reverse complement strand
AGTGACAAGCCCTTCACGCGCTGCGCGCCGAAGTCAGCCGAGATGGTGCGAGTCGGAACTCCCCAGACCTTCTGGTTGTAACGATCGAAGAAGTGGCCGTACAACCGTCGACCGAACATCGCAATGTAGAAGCCTTCGAGGTTCGACCGGTCCTTCGGAGGCCGAATGCGCGCCCAGATATAGGACAACACGCAGCGAACCGCTTCGATCGGTCCGATGTTGCCGAGCACGTTGAGCGGGCGCAGAGGGTAGTCGTAGAGCTTCCCTCGGTAGTAGATGCGGCTCATGCGGGGACGCTGCAAAAACTCGTCGGCACCCAGGATCTCGAACCAGAGGTCGTCGACGGGTTTCACCTTGGTGAAGAACCGATGCCCGCCGATGTCGAAGCGCCAGCCGTCGCGTTCGACGGTGCGGCTGATGCCGCCGACGATGTCGTCGGATTCGAGGATCGTGCTCGTCACGCCGCTCTTCGAGAGTTGGTACGCCGCGGTGAGCCCCGCCGGACCCGCGCCGATCACGACGATACGCGGGGAGCTGGATTCGCGGGCCGAGGCGCTGTCAGTTGTCGTCATAGGGCCCTCAGCCACCCGAGCCCGGCGCAGGCCGGTCGGATGGACACGTGTCGTCTGGAGATCGGTGGTTGATCCAAGCTCGGCGGCGGCGATCCCGACACCGCTCGGCACCGGGCGAGCAGCCTACCGCCGAAGGTCGATCGGTCGGTGTTCCGAGCCCGTCACCGCCGGACGCCCGACTCGACGCCCCCACGCGATGCACCGGCGCTCGACGAGGAACCAACTCGCCGCGCCGATTGCGATGCTGCACGGCACCACGAGCGCGGCTCGGACCAAGATGTTGCCGTCGAGTGTCGGGTCGGTTCCAAACCAGTCGCTCGGAGCCCACGTCTGCACGATGGCAAGGTGCCACAAGAACACGCCGTAGCTGATGGTGCCGAGCCACGCGAGGGCCCGGCCGCCAATCACCCCGGGGCGATCGAGCGACCACACGGTGGCCGCGACGAGGACGACGCCGAAGACCGAGAACCACGCCTGGGCTTCGGGGCCCTGCTTGGCGTCGAAGCCCTCGGGAGCTGTGAACACCCATGCGCGCAGCGCGAGCAATCCGGCGGCTGCGAGCCAACACCAGCCTCGGTATCGGCCGACGCCGTCCATGATCGCGCGGAGGCGAACCGGTGGCTGCACGGCGGTGAGCGCGAGGGCCATGCCCGCGCCAAAGGCTGGGAAATAGTTGGGCAAGACGAACAGACCGACGATCGTGCCGCGAGCGCCGAGCTGCCAGCCGAATCCCACCACCACCAACGCACCCAGCGCGATCCAGATCCGTACCGGACGGGCGGCTGCGTCGAGCCGACGCGTCCACATCGTGAGGGCGGCGGCGAAGGCCGGCACGAACAAGTAGAAGTTCATCTCGAGCGCCAAGCTCCACGCTTGCTGGACTCCGAGTTGGCGTTCGTAGGCGGCGCCGGTCCAGTTCTGCGTCAGTGTCAATGCCTGCACCCATTCGCCCACGCTGTGCAGATTGCCGTAGCCGAACCCGATCGCCAGCACGAGCAAGGTCACGAGGTAGGCCGGATAGATGCGAGCGGCGCGGCGAACGAGGAACGGAATTGTCGGCACCGTCGTCCCGGTCAACAAACCGGAGACGAACGGCAGAAAGATCAGATACCCCGACAGCACGAAGAACACCCACACGCCCGCTCGGCCCTGGAACATCAGGTCGCGCAACCACGTCATCGACATGGGGGCCGCGTTGATCGCGAGGTGGTAGACGACGACCAGCGCCACCGCGATCCCGCGCAGCCCGTCGACCCGGCGCGATCGATCGTCCGCGGTCGGCCAATCGTTCATGTCAGGCTCGCACGTCCGTCGGTTCGGGCACATCCGCGCGCCGTGCGCCGCGGGCGGAAACGCACGCGTCGACGGCAACCGCCGCCAACACCACGAGCGCGGCTTCGCCCACCGCCCGATAACGGGCTTGCCCATAGGTGAGGGCCGACGCGATCGTCACGCTCACCAACGGGACGGCGAGAATGCGACCGAATCCCGACTGCGCGCCTGACGACCGATCACGGCGCCGCAACACGAACGCACCGGCCATCGCCGCCACCGCGATCGGGTAGAAGGACCAGATCGCAGCACGCGTTGCCCACGGTTCCCGGTCTTCGCCTTCGTTGTACCAGACCATGTCGAACGGGCGGAACACGTTCCATGTACGCCCGACCCGAGCCGCGATCACCGCTGGCTGTTGGTCGAGATGATCGCGCATGATGCGCAACGCGCGCGATCGATAGACCGCCGAGACCTCCGACTGATCGCCTGGCGGCTCGGGATTCTCGATGCAATACCGATCGGACGCCTTCTCCTCGGGCGGCGCGTCGACCGGGGCCGCGTCGTAGAGCGTGAGCCCGATCGTGTCGCCGCCATACACCGGAAGACAATTCGACGCGGCCAACGCCAGGCCGTCGTTGGTCGACAAGATCGTCGGCCGATCGAACCGCGCGTTGTTGTAGACGACCCAAGGCGCAAGGGTCAGCAACGTCGCACCGCCGAGCGCAGCAAGCGATCGGATCCGTTGACCCGGCCGCAGCGCGTCGAACAGCGCGACCGCGAGGAGCGGGACGAACAGCACGAGTTCGGCGCGACCGAGCGCACATGCGCCCACGCCCACACCGACAACAACGAATCGCTTGAGGGTCGGCGCTTCCCGGGCGCGTAGCGCAGCCAGCAAGGTCACAACGACGGCCAGGTTCGTGACCGTTTCAGCAAAGATCAGCGCGTCGCTGATCCACAAGCCGGGGTAGATCGCCGCCAAGGCGGCCGCGACCAGTCCCACCCGCCGACCGCCCACCCGCTTCCCGATCAGTCCGACGACCGCGACCACCGCGGTGCCGAGCACGGCCATCGTCAAGCGATGCAAGAACACGTTCGTGAGGTCGTCGAGCACAGCCGCCGGCACGACGTTGTCGCCAATCCACGACACCGGCGTCAGCACCCACACCGTGAGCGGTGGGTGGTCTGCCGCTTCGCGGTCAGGCCGGAACGGATCGACCATGCCCTCACCGCGCGCCAGCAAGTTCGCGGCCGCGTTGTAGTACGTCGCGTCGTTGGCCTGGCCTTCGGGACCACTCGGACAGTCGGTCGGCGAGCTGATGATTTCACCGGTTCCCGGATCCGTCACGAGGCATTCGCCTCCCTTGCCTACGAGCACGTACCCGAGCCGCACCGTCAACGCGATGATCACGATCGCCAGGAGCGCCCGTCCGAAGCGATCCAATCGGAAACGCCATCGCCCGCTCATGGCACCAACTCCCCAGCGAACGATGCCGCGGCGAACCCGACCATTGTCGTCGCCATCGCGATCACGATCAGCACTTCGCGACGCGAGCGACGAATCGCGATCGCCGCCGCGACGACGAATGGCACCGTCGCGAGCGAGTACCGCTCGAGAGAGTCGAGATTGTTGGCGGACACGGCGAGGACCATGCTCACCAGACCGTACGCGAAGAACGACCTCGGCGCGTGCCGCCACAACACGATCATCAAGACCACCAGCACGACGATCGTGAGGAAGTGCACCCCGGACGCGAACCGATCGCCTGCAATCAGATCGCCGAGCGCGTCGGCGGTCGCCGCAAGAGGGTTCCGCACGCCGCCGCGCAGCGACGGGCGGTCGTGAATACGCAGCGGCTCGAGCAACGTTGCGGTGCGAGACCGCACCGCAACGAGATACAACCCGATCCCGAGCGGCGCGCCCGCCAATCCGAAGCTGGCACGCAGCAGCGTCGGCAGCGACCACGGCGCGGGACGCGCCCGCCACGAGCGAGCAAGCTCGATCGCCATCGGCACGACGAGCAGGAGCCCGGTGGGACGCGCGAGCGCTCCGACCATGCACCAGAGCCCGGCCTGGCCAAAGCGGTGGCGCCGCGCCGCAAGCAGGGCGAGCGTCGCCGCAACCATCAACGTCGACTCGGCATAGCCCATCACGAGCACGAACGCCGGAGGCGCAAGCGCCGCGATCCACACCGCAACCCGCGCCGTTGCTGCGCCGTACTCGTGGGCGACGAGTCGTTCGATGGCGAACAACGCACCCAACGCCATGAGGTTGGCGACCACGACGACCGCAGGACCGGCAGCCAACGGCGTGATCGCGGCCAGGCCGCGCCCGAGCAGTGGTAACAACGGAAAGAATCGCAGGCCCGCCGGATCAACCGCGTCGTAGCCGCCACGCGCGATGTCGGCGTAGAACGCGCCGTCCCACGAACGCAGCCCCCGATCGAGCACCCGGGCACGCTCTCCCGTGGCGTCATCGAAAACGATCCGCGTTGCGAGCAGGGTTGCCAGCACCACGACGCGGCTCACGACCCACGCACCCACACACGTGCGCCAAGGCCAACGGGCAACCGAACCCACAACGGCGGCAGGCATCGGATCCTTACGATCGACCGCCTCGCAGGTCGTCGACTCGCTCGGCGGCACGTTCGGGTCCGCCATCGCGTATTCGTTCATGTGGCGCGAACGTCGAGGTCGACTTCCGGCAGATCGACCGTGGGACGCCACCGCAGCTTTGGTCCGCCGACGTCGGCGAGGCGTTCGGCTCGGGCCGGCAGCACCATTGCCACGTCACCGTCAGCGACCCGGTAGCCAATGACGTGCTGGACGACCGGGCGCGCTGCGGCTCGACGATCGGGACCGAATCCGAACGACAGCACGACCGAGCCGTACTCCTCCGTCAAGACCGTCACTCGTTCGTCGCCGGAGGGACTCGATGTCGGAACGCCCGAAGACGTCGCGAGGTCCGACGCTGCGACCACCCAGTCGAACTCGAGGCGGTCGTCGCGCCGCGACGACTCGCTCACCACCCGCTGCGCGACGACACGCCCGTCGATCGTGACGGTGGCAGTCACCACCGCGAACTCGGTCGGGTTCGTGACCACCGCGCCGAGCTCGAGCGAGGCACCTCGGGTCGTCGACAGCGGAATGAGGTCGATCTCCGGAACCTTGGGCGCGTCGCTCGGCCCCAACTCGTCGCCGCGAAAACTCGCTTGCATCCGGTAGGGAGTCCGATCCGGAGTCGCCTCGATGAGGTCGACGTCGCGCCCGAGCCGTTCGGTCGACCACAGGACACGACCGTCGAGGTCGGGTTCGTTCGCCGAGTACGGGTTCAAGAACATGAGGTACGGACCTGAGTCGGCCACGAACACGAGCGCATCGTGATCGAGCGCGTTCGCAGCGTTGCTCGCTCGCTCCCACGGCACCTGGGCTCGGCTGATGTCACGGTTCAACGCGACTCGATCCACGACGAACGGAAGTCCCGCGACGACGAGCACACCGGCGATGGCAATGCCGTGGCGGGCCGAACGTCGGAACGCTCCGATGATCACCGTCGCGAGCAACATGCACACTGCGCCATACAACGGGATGAAGTAGATCGGCCCCGACATGCGCGAGGTCAGCGACGAAACGTTCGTCCCCCAGAAGAAGAAGTAGCCCGCCGGAAACGCAACGAACAACGCGCCGACGGTCCACCACGCAGGATCGCGCCGACGTTGCCAAGCCCCGAGCGCCGCGACCGGCAACGCGACCAAGCCACCGACGGTGAAAAAGAACAAGTAGAAGCCGTTCTTCAACGTGCCCTTCACGGCTTCACGGATTCCGTAATCGATCGAGGGAAACAGCGGCGCGATCCGACGGGTTCCGAATCCGTAGGTGTCGAGCGGGTCCTTCACCGTCACCGGAAACGTCGTGAGGCTGCCCGTCATGCGCTGGTTGTAGAGCAACGTGAGCAGGACGATCGGGAACGCGCCAAACCCGACCGCGATCGCCGATCGCACGATGCGCGGCACTTCGTGTCGGCACTGCACCACCAACGGCACACCGATCGCCAACGCCCACACGATGGCGTCGAACGACCGGGTGAGAAAGATGAGGCCGAGGAGCGCGCCGGCCGCCACCAACCGTCCCAGCCGACGCTCGAGTACGCCGCTTCGCAAGGCGGCCGCGAACCATCCGCCGACGCCGAGCGTGAAGAGGTACCCGAGATAGACACCGCCCTGCACGATGAGAATCGGCGACAGGACGAGCGCGCCGGCCGCCACGAGCGCCATCGCGTGATCACCGGCGATCGATCGCGCGAACGCGTAGGTACCCGACACCGCGATCGCGACACCGATCGAGAGCCCGGCCGCGGGCGTCCCGAAGACGACATCGCCGACGACGAGCACGAAGGGCCAACCCAACGTGTACTGGCTGAAGAGTCTTCCGTCGGCCGCGACGCCGAGCCACGGATGAAAGAACTCGGGGAAACCGCCATCGGGGCTGCTGAAGCTCCCCGAACGCAAGGTCGCGGCCTGCCACAGATACACGGGCTCGTCACGATTCCAGGAGAACGCCGGAAACACCCAGCGGTTCGACGCCCAGGCGACCACGGCGCCCAGCAGCGACAGACCGACCACCGCCAGCCACTCCGATCGCTCGACCCGCGGTCGCCGCCCGACCGTGTGGGCTGGTTCTGCCGTCACGTCGTTCATGTTGGCGAATCCGATGCTGGTTCGGCGAATGCGGGATCATCGTCGACTGCTCCCACGAGGACCACGAGCCAGCCCAGCGCGACCCAGACCCACGCTGGGCGGTCGAACAGTCTCGACCCGAGGACCAGGGCCGGCGCCGCGCAGCCTGTCGCCCAGCGGACGAAGCGATGGCGCCAAGCCAGGACCGTGAGGCCCAGCACCAACCCGACACCGGGGCGGGCGACGAACGCGCCCGCGCCAGTCAGCGCACACGCGGCACCGACCCGCGCCGGCCAACCCAACCCGATGAGTCGGTCGTTCGTCACCACGTCGAGCGTCGGCGGCATCGTGACCGAGCCGGTGTCGATGCGTCGGCGTCGGGCCAGCACCAGGAGCGCAAGACACGCGCCGAGCGCAAGGAACGACACGGCGAACGCCAGCCACTGCGACCGCTGGGGCGACCACTGCATCGCGATCTCGTAGCGGCCAGGTCGCTCGGGGGTGACCAGCCAACCGTTCGCGTATCCGCCGACCATCGTGCGCGGACCAAGATCGAACCCTGAACCCGAAGGCTCCCAACCCTCACTCAGCGACTCGCGCAGGACGAGCCAGAACGGTTCGCCGTTGCTCTCGACCGCGACCTCGAGGTGGTCTCGCCCATTGCGCAGCAACTCCACCGCGTTCAGGTTGCGGCCCGTGACTTCGGAGCGCTCGGCGGGCGCATCGGTCGGCGTCGCCACCCGCGATTCGAGCACCACGCGATCGATGTCGATGCCGGAATCGAATCCGCGAGTCGCGACCACGGTGTGGACACCGGCATCGAGGTCGAGGTCTACAGCGCACGCCTCGAACGTGTCGGCACCGGTCGCTCGAATCGGGAACGCCTCGCCGTCGATCGTGAGCAGGTCGGATCGGCAGCCTGCCGAAACCGTCGACGGTGCCGGGTTGACCGGCAGTCCGCGCACTTGTAGCGAGACCGGCAACCACGGGTCCGGATTGTTCGGCGCGGGCCTCACCGCTTCGATCATCAGCCGTAACCGCCGCCCCGACACCGGCGCAGCGAGCACGACGTCGGCCGTGACCGAATCGCCTTCTTCACCGCCATCGACCGCCGGCAACTCGACGGTCTCGACCGCACGACCGTCGATCGAGATCGAAAGACGAGTCGGCACCTGGTGGCGTCCGTCGGCCAGCGCATCCACGCTGAACCGTTCGATCGTCGTCGGTTCGGCGAAGTCGACCTGGAGCCACTCACCGGCTTGGGGCCGGAACCCGCTGGTCCACCACGTCGACGGATCGCCATCGACCGCCGAGGCCGCTCGCGCAATCGCGGCCCCTTGCAGACGAGACGACGAGCGCGCCCGCGCACCAACAACAGGATTGCCGAGCGCAGCATCGAGCGCGACATCCGGCGCCGTCGCGTCGATTCGCATCGAACCGCGCACGACGAAGTCCTGCGCAATCGGCGTCGTGAACCGACGTGCGATCGCAGTCTCGGGACTCCGCCGACCGAGGACGCCCGGGTCGACACGCTCGCGCGTCAACACGATGTCGACCGGCGGCAGCGACGTCGGGTCTGCGACACGCCGGCCGATGACGTCGGGGACGACGAGGACCTCCTCGATACGCAAGTCACCGATCACGACTTCCGCGAATCCGACGGGATTCGCGAAATCGGGGTTGCCAGGAGGCACGGTCGTCGCCGCGACGGTGAGCGTGAGCGATTGGTACGTCGCCCGTTCGAGAGTGATCGTCTGGCCGCGACCGACAAACGACGTCGCATCGAGATCGACCCGAATCGGTTCGGCATCGTCGATCGACAGGTCGATCGCCGTGATCCGTCGGTCACGGGGAAAATCGTTGGCCTGCAGCACCCGGATCTCACCGACGGCATCGGCTGGATCGAGCTCGATCCGCAGCTGCTCCCCCACCACGTCGCGACCATCGATCCGCCACGACGTACGCGGATCGCGGTCGAAGGCCGCCGCGGGACGATCTTCCGGCCGGCCCGACCCGCCGTCGCGGCTCGCACTGACGCGCCCGCCGATCTGTTCGAAGAACGACTGATCGTTGTCGCCATCGTGCGCGAACACATCGGGGCGAGTACTCGAGCCGAACGGGTCCGCGAGCGTCTCCTCGGCGGTCTCGGTCGGTCCGACAGTTGCGGCGATCGACGAGAAGAAGTTCCGATACCGCTTCCGATTCGAGTCGGTGATCACGATGCGGGCCGACGACCCGAGCGCTCGGACGAGTTGATCGTCGTCGAGCGCGCCGAGTTGCGCAACGAACTCGTCGCCTCGGAACAGACCCGCAGCAGCCACGTCGACCAGACCGTCGCCATCCCCCACGACGACGACCCCGCCCGACTCGTCGACCACGTCGGCAATCGGGCGCGCGTCGCTCACGTCGATACGCGCAACCGGCGGCACCGCGATGTTCGCAGCGCCCCGCAACGAAATCGGGTCGTCGCGTAGTGACGCGGGGATCGGGTCACCGAACGTGACCGGATCTTCGAGACCCATGTCGTCAAGCGGTTCTGCCAACGCGCCCCAGACCAACATCGGTTGCGGGGTCTGTGCACGTCGATAGTCGAGATCGTTACGGACGACGATGGTTCCGGCACCGAACAATCGGGCGATCGGCGCGAGCGCACTCGGCTCGAACGCGCCGAGTTGCAGCCGGCGGTCGAATGCGTCGAGCAGGTCGACGGTACCCGCGGTGCCGTATGGGAGCACCTCGTGCCCGAGCGACGGGCGCGTCATCAGCCCCGGCAACAACGCGTCGATCGAGTTCCCCCAACGAAACACGCTGAAGTTGGCGCCAGGAATCTCGAGCACTCGGGTTTCGCGACCGTCGGCTTCGAGCGACGCCGCAAGGTCGGTCCAGTAGCCGGGCGTCGGACCTCGCTCGAACGGCGGCGACGACACTCCGTGACGAAGCACCGGCGCGAAACCCACCACCGCCAACGCCAACACCCCGCTCGCCAGCACGCGCGCGCCGTAGGCGTAGCGACGCGCGACCGCAGCAATCCCGGCCGCGAGCAGCGCGGCAACGGCCAACGCCACGACCGGAACAACACGCGGCGTATTACGCAGCGCAGCGAACACGGCGCTGCGTTCGGTCAACCATTGCCAGAACCATCCCGCCGCACGCGGGTCGTCGACCGGCCATGCCCCAGCCCCAATCACGATGCCCACGACCACGGTCGCCGCGAAACAACGTCGGTAGGACCAACGACTCCACCAGGCGAGCGCGAACGCGACTGCGGGGAGGGCATAGGTCGCCGCGACGACGAACCGATTGCTCTCGTAGGCCGACGTCTGGCTCAGTGACGCTGCACCCGACGGATCTCGGCTGTAGAAGAACCAGTTGCCGAGTCCGCGCAACAGATCGCCGGGCGACGAAAACGCTCCGATCGTCTCGACGTTTTCGGTCAGTTCCAAGATCGGCAGCCCATAGCGACCTTGGAGCCGCAAGCCGTTCAACCACCATGCGCTCGCAGCGATGGTCAACACGACCGTGCGTCCTGCGAAGATCCACGTCGATCGTCGACGGGCGCCGCACAGCACAATGATCCCCGGAGCGACCGCCACGAGCACGAGCGCCGAGACGTTCACCGATCCGGCCGCCATCGCCAACAACGCGATCGCCGCCGGCTCCCGCCAGCCAACCCGTCGAACGCCGTCGAACGTCAGACCGACGATCCACGGCAACGCAGCGAACGACAACAACAACACCGACATGCGCGACGAAAACGCAAGCTGATACGGCGACAACATGTACACGACCGCACCGACGAACGCACCAAGGCGGTCCACCCCGACGCGGCGCAGCATCCATCGCGCCCCGAACCCGGCGAGCGCCGTGATCGACGCCAGCCACAACCGCTGCGCAAGCCAGTCGGGCAACCCGACCACCTCCGCCAGCGCGAAGAACGGCCCCATCGGAAAGAGGTATCCGACATGTTGATGCGACACCGTGCCCGCGCCGACCTGACGATCCCACAAGTACGGCACGCGACCCAAGAACTCGATCGGATCGGTGAACAGGTAGACCTTCGTATCGCTCGTGACCCGATTCGGAACCCGCAAATACGGCACCAGCGCAACGGCCGCGAGCACCAGCGACTCGCCCGCCCGCCAACCGAAACCTCGACCGACATGGTTCGGGCGCGCGCCATTTGAGCGCGCCCGACTCCCGAGAAACGCCAGAGCGGGACGTTTCATCGTCGCGACGCCCAGGTCATCGGCGCCAGGCTAGAGGGCGCGCCGAGACCCGCAGATCATGCGTCGGGAACTCGAACCATCGGAACGACCTCGGCCAAGAACCGATCGACCGACTCACCGTGCGGCTGATCGCGAAACCACAACACGAACTCGCGACATCCCGCATCGACGAAGGCCTGGACCTTCTCGGCCACCATTTCCGGCGTTCCCACGAGCTGATTCGCGATGTACTCGTCGTCGGTCCCGTACTTGCGCGGATGCCCGCCCGACGGGCCCGCGCACCACGCCCGAAGCTCACGCTCGGTGTCGAACAACGCGCAATCGGGACCATGCGTCCGCACGATCGTCGAGAAATTTCGGCCGATCGCATCGCAATGCTCGGCGAGCACCTTGCTCTTGTGCACGAACTGATCGATCGGCACCTGCCAGTTCGTGTGACTCGCATGTTTCGCGGCAACCCGCAGCGTCTTGCGCTCGCCTCCACCGCCAACCCAAATCTGCGGCAACTGCTGCACCGGCTTCGGATCGCAGTACGCACCATCGAAGCGCAAATGCTCGCCCGCGAACGTCACCGTCTCCTCGGTCCACAACCGTCGGATCACCTCGAGCGACTCGTCCAGCACCGCGATCCGAGTTCCCGCCGACGGGAAGTCCCAGCCATAGGCCTGGTACTCGCGCTCGTACCAACCCGCGCCAAGCCCGAAGATCAGCCGACCCCCGCTCATCACGTCGACACCCGCCGCCGTCTTCGCAAGGAGACCGGCATTACGGTAACTCGCACACGTCACCAACTGCCCCAGCCCGATCGTCGACGTGTGCTGCGCGAGCGCCGCCAACATCGTGAACGCTTCGAACACATGTGTTGGTTCGCGTCGCGGCACCGTCTCGACGTGGTCGTACACCCAAAGATGGTCGTAGCCGATCGCCTCGTAGTGCCGCGCCAGCTCGACGCTGCGAGCCCACGCCGTCGCCGCATCGACGCCGGCGTACTCCAACTTCCACCCCTGCGGCACGAACGCGCCGTATTTCACGATCGCGCTGGTCTTCATGGTCGCGCTCGCGTTCATGGTCGCGCTCGCGTTCATGGTCGCGCTCGCAGGCTCGCCGCTCCGGCCAGACTCGCCGCCCCAACCAGACCCGCCGCTCCGGCCAGACTCGCTGCGACGCTCGACCCCAACGCCGGACGCAATCCCCCGCTCAAGCCGCGCTCCCCACGCCGGCGCGACGGATGCCTCGGGTCATCGTTTGTAGTCCCAATACTGGATCTCGATCATCATCGGGAGCAGAAAACGAACGTAGAACGCCGTGATGGCCAAGACGCCGTGATCCTCGGTCTTCTTGTCGATGATGTCGACCCGATTGTCACGTTCCCGCCACTGCTTCGCCCGCTCGAGGATCGCGTCGAGGTCGGCTTCGCTTGCCACCGAGAGGCCGAAGTGGTCGAGCCGCGGTGCCGTCATCGGTTGTTCTTCGGCATGCACGAAGACGAACTGCTCGATCGTGTGGGCCTGCATCACGAATCGCTGGCGATCGATCGTCATGACGTCGAGCACCTGAAACCCGAACACGTCCCGATAGAAGTCGCCGATCAACGTTCGCCCGGTTTCGTCGAGTGCATCTGCCGCAACGCTGAGACCGACGTGGTTGAAGCGAGGCGCTCGCGAGAGCTGCAGTGGTTCGAACGAGGTCATCGTGGTCTCCTCATGCCTTGGTCACACGCGGCACGACCATCGCCTTGGCCGGACGGCGACCCTCATGCAGGTCGACAGTGGCATCCACCAACCCATCCAGCGGAACGTCATCGGCCTCGACGAGCAACTCAACCGGTATCCGACCCGATGCGAGCAGTTCGAGCGCCTGTTCGAACCCATCGGCGTCGTAGACGAAACTGCCGGTGATCTCGAGCTCGTTCAGCAAGATGCGATTCGGATCGAACCGTGGGGCGCGAATTCCCGCGCCGACGAGCACCAACCGACCTCCACGCCGGAGCTGTCCGAGCCCCGCCTCCATCGCTTCCTTGTTACCGCTGCACTCGAGCACCACGTCGAACGGCTCGTCGACGATGTCGTGCGGCATCGGTGGCGTCGAGAACTCGTCGGGCATCACAACCCGCGCGCCCAACGCGGCGCACAGGTTGCGACGCCCTTCGTGCGGCTCGCTCACCACGACGTCGACAACGCCAGCAGCCCGCAATGCCGCGACGCTCAAGAATCCGATTGGTCCACCACCAGTAACGAGGTAACGCTTCTCCGGGTCGACACCGCCAGCCCGCGTGATGCCGTGGAGCGACACTGCAAGCGGTTCGACCAAGGCCGCGTGCTTCAACGCCAAACCTTCGGGCACCCGCAGGAGCTGTCGGGCCTGCAACTTCTTGTACTGGGCGAACGCTCCCTGCCAACCACGATCGTCGGCACCGACCCGACCCCGTTCTTCGCACAGGCTCGGCCGACCATCGCGGCAGAAACGACAGCGATCGCAGCGCGGCGTCGGACCGCCGACGACTTGGTCACCAACCTTCCATTCGGCCACATCGGCACCGACCGCGACAACGGTTCCACTGAACTCGTGGCCCTCGATCGTCCCCGGCTGGGCGGCTCCCGGCCACTCGACGATGAAGTGGATGTCGCTCCCGCAGATACCGCAGTGACTGACTTCGATGAGGACCTCGTCGGCCTCGATGGTCGGGGTTGGGCGTTCTTCGACCCGAACGTCGCGGATGCCGTAGAACACCGCGGCGGCCATCGTCGGAGCGATCTCGTTCATGACCGCCCAGACTCCGCGAAACCTGACACGGGTGTCAAGTAGTGGCGGCGATTCGGACGATCAGCGCCGAACGACACCCTGACCGGCCCACGCTCGCCAGCGCAGGGCCGCCGCGCCGGGCGACCCGTCCCGGTAGCGTCACGCGACCACCGGGCAACACGCTGGTGGTCGATCGCCGGCGATCGCGGACGCGATCGCGTGCCCCGAGGAGCGCCATGAGTGCCGACATCGTGATCAGAGGCGGGACCGTCGTCGACGGGACGGGAGCACCTGGATACCGGGCCGACGTCGCGATCACGGATGGCCGGATCAGCAACATCGGCGCGGCGTTGGCGGGCGGGCGCGAACTCGACGCCGCCGGCCAGATCGTGAGTCCTGGGTTCATCGACATCCACACCCATTTCGACGCGCAGGTCTTTTGGGATCCTGCGCTCACACCGTCGTCGTTTCACGGCGTCACGTCGGTGATTGCCGGCAACTGCGGGTTCTCGATCGCTCCGGTGTTCGGTGACAACGTGGGACTGCTCGCACGCACGCTCCAACACGTCGAGGACATGAGCCTCGACACGCTCGACGTCGGCGTGCCGTGGGACGAGTTCGAGACGTTCCCGCAGTACCTCGACGCGATCCGACGTCGCGGCACCGTGCTCAACTTCGGCTGTTACGTCGGCCACACCGCGATTCGCATCCACGTAATGGGCGACGAAAGCTACGAACGGCCCGCCACCGACGGCGAGCTCGCCGCGATGCAACAGATCGTGGCAGAGGCAATGGACGGCGGCGCCATCGGTTTCGCAACAAGCGCGTCACCGACCCACAACGGCGACAGCGGTCGGCCGGTGCCGTCGCGCGTCGCAGATTTCTCCGAACTGCGTTCGCTGCTCTTGCCGGTTCGTGACGCCGGTCGTGGGGTCGTTGCCCTGTTGCCCGGCGGCGTGTTCTCGAACCAGCAGATGTTCGACCTTCAGCGCGAGATCGGTCGGCCGTTCACCTGGACTGCGCTCCTGACGATCAAAGGCCTCGACTACCACCTCAAGGTGATGGCCGAGCACGATGCCGCCCGCGCCGAGGGTGTCGAGGTCTGGCCGCAGGTTTCGTGCCGGCCGCTCGTATTCCAAATGAACCTGCTCGAGCCGTTCACGTTCAACATGCGACCCGCGTTCGCCGAGTTGATGGACCGATCGAGCGACGAACGTGCGGCGGCCTATCGCTCCGCCGAATGGCGCGCTCGAGCGTGGGACGATCTCACGACTTCGAAGATGCTCCCTCCGAACTGGGACTCGATGGCGGTGGCCGAGTCGGTGGCACATCCCGAGTGGATCGGCACGTCGGTGCGCGCACTCGCTCGCGAACGCGGCGTCAACGAACTCGAAGCGATGCTCGACCTCGCGTTGAGCGACAACCTCGACACGCGCTTCGCATCGGTCTTGGCGAACAACGACCCGGATGCGATCGCGTGGCTGCTGCCGCAGGCCAACACGTTGCTCGGGCTGGCGGACTCAGGCGCGCACGTCGGCCAGTTGTGCGATGCGTGCTTCGCGACCGACCTGCTCGGCAACTGGGTGCGCGACAAAGCGGTCATGCCGCTCGAGCAGGCCGTCCGGAAGCTCTCGGGCGAACCGGCCGCGGTCTACGGATTACACGACCGCGGCACGATCGAGATCGGCAAGGCCGCAGACATCGCAGTCTTCGATTTCGATACCGTCGCACCGGGGCCGATTCGCCGGATCCGTGACTTCCCGGCTGATGGCGAGCGCCTCACGGCCGACGCGCCCGTGGGCATGACGCACACGCTCGTGAACGGTGTCCCGATTCGAGTCGATGGCGAGGCGATGGCGGCAGCGCTCGACAACCGTCCTGGAGCGTTGCTCGACGGGCGGTGACATCCGCTCAGTCACCGCCGGTGCCCGAGCCGGATTCGTCGTCCATCCACGTGCGGATCATGACGATCGAATCGGCCGGGTCGTCGGGGTCGAGTCGGAGCACGATGCGTTCGGTTCGAGGCGGGTCGGCGCCGACGGTCTCGACGATCGCCACCTCGTCTTTCTCGCGAGGATCGAGCACGTCGGCCAGGCCGTTGAGCCCGGCCGCGAGAACGCCACCGACCGCGCCACGGCGAAAGCGCTCGATCGGCCGCTGATCGACGATCGGTTCGAGACGCTCATCGTCGGCGTTCGGCACGACCCACTCATCTCCCATCGATGAAAGCGTAGGGTCGTCGCGCCACCCGACCAAGGCGGCGATCGAGGGAGACCACCGCATGGCAACGCCGGCGAAACCGACGAACCGCGACGCCACAAGCAACAACCCTCCGATGCACGGTTCGGCCACACCACTCGACGACGCGGCGATCATCGACCTCGCACACACCGCCTACGTTCACGCGGGCGCGATGAACATCGATGCGCTTGTGGCGATGTTTGCCGACGACATCGTGATGGAACTCCCGTTCGCACCGCCACCGTGGCCAAAGCTCCATGTCGGCAAGTCCGCAGTCGTCGCGTTCCAACGCCGCGCCGCCCGTTCGTTCGACACCTTTTCGCTGACGGTCGACCGCGCGCTCGCGACAACTGAGCGCATCGCCGTCGTCGAGGCGAACAGTGTCGGCACAACAACCGACGGCCGCTCGTACACGAACCGTTACTGCACCGTTCTCGAGTTCGACGAGGCCGGGATGATCACTCGCTGGACCGAGTACTACGACCCGATCGCAGTGCTCTCGGCATTCGCACCCCTGGGCGCGAGTTGAACAACGACTTGCCGGTCGCGGCGACCTCCCCACGACGGAGGGTGTGATGCGTCTTCCGCACCCGGAGTATGCGACGTTCTCCGTTGCTGACCGCGTCGTTGCACTGCGGGCGTGGTCGAGCGACGATGCAGCCTTCATCGCTGCGGCCAGCACCGACCCTGCGCTGCAGCGCTACTCCCTCCCACACGATCCGCGTGGACATCCCGCTCCTCCGCCATCGATCGCCGACGCGTCGACGACCATCGACGAGTTCCGGGCGAACTGGAAGGCCGCGGCGACAACGGGTGCGCTCATCGGCGTCGGGTTCGCAATCACCGACGCGGCCAACGGCGCGCGGCTGGGCCAGTGCGGCATCGACGAATGGTCGACGGATGACGTCGCCCAGATCGGCTACTGGCTTGCCCCTGCCGCACGCGGGAACGGCTACGCGACTCGTGCCGTCGTGCTGCTGACGAACTGGTTGTTCGGGCACGGCGCCGAGCGGGTCTTCATGACCATCGTGGCCGAAAACGATGCATCTGCCGCAGTTGCCCGCCGCGCCGGGTTCACGCACGAAGGAACCATGCGCGCCCACACCGTCTGGCACGACGAACGCAGCGACGTCATGTGGTTTGCAATGCTGCGCGACGAGTGGCGGGAGGACCTTGCGAGCGACGCCAAGGACTGCGAGCACTGACGGTCGCTCCCGCTGCTACATTCCTCAATATGGCGAACATTCGTTCGGTACACGCGGCGCCGGGTGCCCTGACCTGGCAGTGCGATCTGCTGGGCGCCGCCCACCCGTTCGCATACGACCGCGGGTTCGACGGCTTGGTCCGCACCTCGCTCGGCGACGGTGCCTGGGTCGATCATTGTCCAGGTTGGCTGCGCGGCGGCGACGCGTTGCTGTCGCGTCTCGCCCGCGACCTGCCGTGGGAGCGTCACACGGTCACCATGTACGACCGCATCGTCGACGAACCGCGTCTCACGCAGTTCTGCGTACACGATCACCTCGAAGGGTTTCCCGAGATCGCCGCAGTCAGTGCGGCACTGTCCGTTCGCTACGACCGCGACCTCAGCCGCATCGCCGCGGCGCTGTATCGCGACGGCAACGACAGCGTCGCGTGGCATGGCGACCGCTTCGATCCGACGATGGTCGAACCGATGGTTGCGATCGTCTCGCTGGGCGGACCGCGCCAGCTCCGCATCCGACCGAGCGCTGGCGGCACCAGTATCGGCTTCGTCCTGCACACCGGGGATCTCGTCGTGCTCGGCGGCACGATCCATCGCACCCATGAGCACTGCGTCCCCAAGACGCGCCGCGCGGTCGGCGCGCGCGTCAGCGTGACGTTTCGTGAGCCGTCGCCCAGCGCACGCTGACCACGGGATCGAGCGCTTCGAGCGCAATCGCGCCAACGAACGGTGGTTCGAGATCCAAGTCGATCACCGACCACTCCGCGCCCGGTCGGGTCAAGTAGCCGCCCGCGACACCCATACCAATCGCCTTCAAGTACGCCTCGACTCGGGTCCAGTGTTGCGCGAACGAGCGGTCCCGGTCGGCGGCGGACCCCCACCGGTCGTATTCGTCGTCGTGCATGGTCCGCCGCGCCAAACGATCGAGATGGGGGCGGCGCCGTACGATCTCCAGGTCGACGCCCACGCGCTGGTCGCTCCACGCGATCACCGACGCGAGCTTCGTGTTGCTCACCGAGAAATGCGCACCAAGCGCCGCGCCCGGCGTGCGTTCGATCAACGCCGCCGTGGAGTGCGCTCCCGCGACGAACGCCACCGACACCAGCGCATGGATGCCGACGTCCTCCATCGACTACGCACCTTGGCCCGGCACGAGCGGCACGCCTGCGCCGGTGGACCACGCCTCGAATCGCGCGGCCGTGCCGGGGGACAGCAATGCGACGTCGGGCGCGTCTCCGGCCGCACACCAGCGGAACTCCGCGATCTCCGATGGATCCGAAACGATCTCGCCGTCGGACCGCGCTGCGAACAGGTGCACCTGGACGTACTCCCCCGGCTCCCACTCGACCACGAACACCCCCAACGCCGCCGTCAACTCGACATCGACACCAAGTTCTTCACGCGCCTCTCGCACCGCGGCCATCATCGGCGTCTCGCCGAGATCGACGTAGCCGCCGGGAAACTCCCAGCACCCAGCGAAGGGATCACGGGCGCGACGCACCATCAGCACCCGGCCGTCGCGTTCGAGCGCGACTTCCGAGCACGGCGCGTTGCGTCGCAACTTCCACCTCGGACCGTGCTGTGGGCACGTCGGCCAATCGCCGACAACCGGCGACGGCGAACCACAGTCGTAGCAATGCTCCATCACGATCGACCCGCAGGCCGAGCAAGCCCGGCGACTTCGTCGACGCAGTCGCGAAGGCGCGGAGTCAAACGCTCCAGCACCTGGTCGAACGACGCGCCGCACTCGACGAGGTCGACAACCGTTTTCTCCGCGACGAGCTCGCTGGCGTGTCGCCACACGTTCGGCAAGGTATCGGCCCAACCCCAGTTGTACGACCAGAAGGCCTGTGCGTGTGTCGGCAGCATCAACCCGAGCACCGACCAGGAGTCGATGGGCCGTTGCACGACCTCCGGCCGTCGCGACGCGACGAACTCGTTCACGTCGAGGATGCCCTCCACCCCGCGAAACAGCGGGTCCGGCGCGAGCACGACGACTCGTTCGACTGCGCTCATCCGGATCGCACCCAAGCACTGGAGGCACGGTTGCAAGGTCGTGTACAGGACGAGTCGCTCGTCCCGGTGCATTCCCCACCGCAACTTCGCCAGCGCGTTCATCTCGGCGTGCGCCAACGACGTTCCGGCAAGGATGTCGTCGCCCGGGTCGTGTTCGAAGAGCCGATTACGGCCGGTTGCGACGACGTCGCCCGCTGCGTCGGTGATGACACACCCGATGCCGAGACTCCCCGCTCGGGTCGACTCCCAGGCAAGCTGGAGCGCGCGGCGCATCGATGGGTCGATCGGATCGAATCGCACCGTGTCAGTGTCCGATGAGCCGTTCGGTAAGCGAACGACCGGTTGGCGGCTTGCCCGACTGGGTGGCCTGCTCATCGATTCGGAGGGACGCCCGCTGCAAATAGCGCGTCGCTATCCAGCGCAACGGCTCGACCTCCCAGTTGCGGCTCTCGTGGCCGACCGTCGGCAGCGACACCAACTCGGACTCGACATCGCAGATCTGAGCGGCGAGCACCCGACCTCCCAAGTTGGTGGCTGCGACACCTTCCCCCGTGTAGCCGCGCGCCGTCGCGATGCCGCTGCGGCGATCGAACGTCATCGTCGGCATGAAGTCACGCGGCACGCCGAGACAACCACCCCAGGCATGGCTGAAACCAACGTTGCCGAGCTGCGGGAACCACTCGCGCACCGCGGCGCGCAGCCGTCCGTGAGTCGCTTCGTGCATGTCGAACTCCGGTCGGATCCGCGAACCGAAGTGGTACGGCGCGCCCCGCCCGCCGAACAGGATGCGGCCGTCGGCGGTACGCGACAAGTAGTCGACGGTCAGCGCGCAGGACTGCACGACTGACCGGTGCGTCCAGCCGATCTCGGCCAGTTGCGCGTCGGACAGCGGTTCGGTCAGCACGATGAGCGAGTAGAGCGGCAGTACCTGACGGTGCGTAGGGCGCAGGCGAGCGAGGTAACCCTCACCGGCAAGCACCACCGCATCGGAGCGAACATCGCCCCGAGCCGTGTGCAACACCGGACGCCTGCCTGGCGTCCAACCCGTCGCTTCGGTCCGTTCGTAGATGACTGCGCCCGCCCGTTCCACCGCTCGAGCCAGTCCCCGAACCAGCCGACCAGGATGCACCACCGCGCTCGCGGTTTGGTGCAGCGCACCAACCGCATTGGTCACCGCGAGCTTGGCCTTGGCCTCGGCCGCGTCCAGACGTTGCCAATGGTCGGCCCGACCGATACGCGCGTACTCCTCTTCGATGTGGTGCAACGTCGGGAGTTGATGACGGCCGCGCGCAACGATCAGCTCGCCGTCGCGCTGGTAGTGCGCGTCGATGCCTTCCATCTCGCAGACGCGGCCGACCTCGCCAACGGTGTCGATCATGAGGTCGTGCACTCGGGCCGCGACGTCGCGTGAATATCGCTTCGCCAGCAGTCTCGGACCAGCACCGAACCCAGAGGTGCACCACGCACCGTTGCGTCCGGAGGCTCCGAACCCGACGATGTCTCGCTCGACGATGGCGATCTTCAGGGTTGGATCGTGTTGGAGCAAGTAATACGCCGTCCACAGACCGCTGAAACCCGCGCCGAGAATGGCGACATCAGCCTCGATCGAGCCGTCGAGCGGCGGGCGCGCGGTCAGATCGTCGGCGCAGGTGTCGAGCCAATACGAGACCGCGGCGTACCCACTCATACCTGCGACGCTACGTGGTCACACCCCCGCCGTGAAGGCTCGAATCGGGGCGAGTAGCGGCCGTGTGCGCCGACCGAGCGGCTCAGCCAGACGCCAACCGTTCGAGGGCGCCTTTCACCCGCACCGGGTCGGTCATCCTGAACATCGGTGGCAGGCTGTCGATGAGCGTCCGGCCGTATCCCGCGGTCACCAACCGACGATCGAGGATCGCGACGACGCCCCGATCGTCGGACGACCGGATCAGCCGGCCGACCCCCTGCGCCAGCAGCAACGCGGCGCGGGGAAGATCGAAGGTCCGAAACGGATCTCGACCAAGCCCCTCGGCCTCCTCCCGACGAGCCATCGCAAGTGGATCATTCGGTCGAGCGAACGGAATCTTGTCGACGAGCACGAGGCTCACCGACGGGCCCGGCACGTCGAGGCCCTGCCATAAGCCCAACGAACCCACGAGACAGCTTGTTTCGTCGGCCGCGAACTCTTCCATCAGCTTCGAGCGGGGCAGATCATCGGGCGCGAGCACCCGAATTTCGGGCAGCGCTTCGCGTAACGCTTCGCGGAGCGCGCCCGCTGCCCGGAGGCTGGTGCACAACCCGAGCGTGCGTCCGCCCGCGGCTCGCACCAGATCGACCGCCTCGGCCAACCACGCCGCTTCGTACTGATCCTTGCGCGGGTCTGGTAAGTGCGCGGCGCAATACAAGATCGCCTGGGAGCGGTAGTCGAACGGGCTGCCGACGTCGAGCGCCCGAAATCGATCCGGGTGTTCGGGTCGGTGCTTCGGCGTGGAATCGTCGTCGCCGGCATCGGCGCCGCCGAACCGGGCCGAACGCTCGGCCAGGTCGGGCCGGAGCCCGAGCCGCCAGGCCAACGGATCGAAGTCGTCGCCCAACGCCAACGTCGCGGAGGTCACGATCGTCGTCGCTTCACTGAACAACGCCTGGAACAACGGCGGACCAACGTCGATGCGGGCAACCATCAACATCGGTGGATCCCGGCGCTCGACCCAGATCGCGTCGCGGTCGGGAGTCGCGCCAAGCATGTAGACAACATCGTCGCGGGTCGACGTGATCAGGCGAAGCAGTCGCTGCTGTTTCAACGCCGCATCGCCGGCCGCGGCGGTCACCTGCGACACCGCTGCGCTCAGTGCGGCGAGTTGATCGTTCAGCACCATGAGCGCCGGGCGCAACCCCGCGCCATCGAGATCAACGCGTTGTTCGTTGGGTTGCTGGCGCAGCAACTCATCCCATCGGCGAGCCCGCTCGTTCAGCGCGACAACCGCATCGGCATCGCCGCCGCTCTCGCCAGCGAGAAATCCCCGGACTTCGGCCGCGAGCCGTTCGAGCCGCCGCGACCCGAGCTCGACGCCGAACGCGCTCGCGCAGATGTCTTCGAGCATGTGGCCCTCGTCGATGATGACCAAGGAATGCTCCGGGAGCACCGCGCCCGCCGCAGCGAGGTGCTGGGCGTACAGCGCCGTGTTGACCACCACGACGTCAGACGCTGCGGCCCGGTCGCGGGCTTGCTCCGCGAAGCAAGCGTCGCCATACGTGCACTTCGTTCGCCCCGGACACTCGCGGCTGTCCATGCTCACCGTCGCCCACAACGCATCGGGAACAGGAAGTTCGAAGTCGCCCCGATCACCCGAACTCGTCGCTTCCGCCCAGTCGTCGAGCGCGTCGAGCACATCGTCGTCGGCGCGAATCCCGGCGAGCACGCCTTCGCGATCGGTGGCGTGCTCGGCCAACCGGGCCCGGCAGAGGTAGTTCGAACGCCCTTTCAGCTGCGCGAACGAGAACGCGTGACCGAGGTCGTTCATGACGCTTCGGAGGAACGGTAAGTCCTTGCGGCACAGCTGTTCTTGCAACGCCCGCGTGGCGGTGACGACCACGACCCGCTCGTGGGCGAGCACCGCCGGAACGAGATACGCGAGGCTCTTGCCGGTACCCGTCCCCGCCTGCACCAACAGGTGTTCTCGGTGATCGAACGCATCGGCGACTGCCTCGGCCATCGTTCGCTGACCGTCGCGCACGACGCCGCCCGGGAGCCGCCCAACAACCGCATCGAGCGCGGCCCCGACGGTGACGACGAGACGGTCGTCGGCGTCCGGTGCGGTCGTCATGGCCGCTCACGGTAGGACACCGCTAAGGTCTCGACGCATGGCACGCATCGGAGTTCCTGACGGCGACGGCCCGGAGCAGGTCCGGGTCTGGAGCATCCACCCCAAGTTCGGCGCAGCGGTCGCGAACTTGTCGATGGCCGTGTACGGCGACAGCGTGCTGGCGCCGAGGGTGCGAGAGGCGGCGCGCATGCGCATCGCCCGCATCAACGACTGCCCCAACTGACTGACGTTTCGTATCCCGCAGTTGCGGGATCACGGCGTCGACGAAGCCCTCTACGAGAACGTCGAGAACCTCGACTTCGAGGGGTACAACGAACAGGAACGCTTGGCGATCGAATACGCCGAACGGTTCGCGTACGACCACCAACGAATCGACGACGCGTTTTGGACCCGGATGCACGCCGCGTTCAGCGACCAGGAGATCCTCGACCTCACGATCTGTATCGGGTCGTTCATCGCGCTTGGCCGCACGCTCGTCACGCTCGGCATCGACCACGAACACTGACCCCCGGCAACGCGTCGCGACACTGCGGACGTCTGCCGTTCACTCGACGACGTCGACACTCGCAGGTCGGAAGATGCCCGCGGCGAGACCAAGCTCGAGCGACGGAAAGCCCGTGGCCAGGATCTGGGCGGCGCTCCGACGGCCGCTCGTCGTGCGCACGAACTCGAACGGCGTGAGCGTCACGGCGGCGCTGGACTCGACGCCCCAGTGGTATTCCTGAGCGCCGACCACCAGCCGGATGCCGGGGTCCATCGAAACCTTCCCCATGCCGGCCATTGTCCCGATCCAATCGGCGGCGATCGACACCGCCTCCACGTCCCGGGCGCCGGGGACGCCGAGCGCGTGGCGTAAGTCGTGCTCATGGGTCACCGCGTCGAAGACGATCTGACCGCTCACCTGCGTCGGCAGTGCTGCGACCCGAGCGTCGAACGCTTCGGCGGTGCCGATCCACTCGGCGACCATTGCATCGATCGACGATGTCGCGCGCGCTTGCACTTGGGCATCGGTCCACGCATCGCTCGCAACGCCATCCAGGCGGTCGTCGAGGATGTCGGCCGTGACCCCCACCAAATGCGCCAGCGTGTCGCCGACGGTCCAAGCTGGGGTGAGCGGGCACGGCGCCGATCGGTCGGCCAATGTGACGATTCCGATCACTCGCTCTCGCAGCGCGGCGTATTCCTTGGCGTGATCGCTCCCGGTTCGCGCCTCGTGCATCATGTCAACTCCCGTCGTCGTTTCGTCGGCCCGCACGCCGAGCTGCGGATGCGCTTGCGGCGTGACGGCGTGTCGTGCCGGCTACGCCGTCGCCTCTCTTCGTAGCGACCCTGGTGACGAGATCACCGCCAAGATCGCTCCCCATACTGCACCGCCGGTGAGGAGTGTTCGGATCGACCACTCGGCGACAGGACCCCACGCGATCGCCGCAATCCCAACTGCGCCGCCGAAGCCCATGATCCAGAGCGCGATCACGCGACCGCGCACGTCCTCGCTGATACTCGCCTGCATCACGGTCGACAGCGACGTGATCGTCACGAAGTAGGCATATCCGAGCATCCCGGCAACCGGATACGCGATCCAATCCGTTCGCAGTTGCGCGAATACGAGCAGGAAGATCGAAAAGAACGCAAGGCCCGGACGAATCAGCGTTGCCTTGTCTCTCCTCGAGAACACCGATCCGACGCTCATCGCGCCAGCGGCCGCACCGAGACCGAAGACGGCGTAGAGCACGCCATACGGCTCTGACTTCGGGTCGATGCCGAACGAACGGGCGGCATGGGTGGGCATGAACGAGATGAAGTTCAGGGACAGGAACGACAAGGTCCACAAGATGAACAACACTCGACGCAGCAGCGGGTCGTCCCACGCGATGCGGAATCCCGACACGAACCGCTCCCACACGCCGCCGTCGAACTTGGCGCCGGCCCGACGGGGATACCGCGCCCGCAACAACCCGTAGATCGCGAACAGGTAGGTCGCGGCGTTCACGGCGAACACGGCGGAAGCACCCGCGTTCGAGTCGGTCGACGCATAGAGGAACTGACCGATCACCGGACCGATGACACGGCTCATGTTCATCTGAAACGAGAACAGTGAGATCGCGCCCGGCAGATCCTCTTTCGGGACGAGCGACGGTGAGATCGCAGACATCCCGGGTCCGCCCATTGCATTGGCCAGACCGATCCCGAGCATGCAAGCGAGAATCGGGGCAGCAACTGGTTCGTCGCTCGCCACGAGCGCGGCCAACACCAACGAGCCAGCAATCTGTAGACACTGCATCGTCACGAGATACCGCCGACGATCGACGCTGTCGGCAATTGCTCCGGCAAGCATCGACAAGAAGACCAACGGACCGAGCTGGACGAACTCTTTGACGCCGATCAGGCGCGCATTGTCGAAGTTTTCTTGCAGGTACGCACCGATGATGACGTTCTGCATCCACGTCCCGATGTTGGACGCAAAGAGACCACCCCAAAAGATGCGAAAGTCCCGATGGCGTAGCGCCGCTCGCGCCGTACCCGGCTGGATCGCAACATCGCCTTCTTCGAGTGCTTCGGCGATCTGCTCGACCGAAAGCTCTCCTGTGCGATGGGCATCGGACTTCATCCGAGTGCGACCCTACCGACGTCGTTCGGCACGACAGGAAACGATTGCCGCGAAGTCGTCAGGCCGATCGCCGATCATGGTGACATGAGTTGGGGATACCGACCACCGGTCGCCAAGGGATTCGGCGCTGAACCGCCGAGGGAGCCGTTGGCCCCCGACGTTGCGCCGAACCCTCCGCGCCACCAAGAGCAACCGTCACCACCGACACCTGGACCGGTCCCAGATTCGCCGCGCCCACCGGAGGCGCCGGGCACCGAACCAGCTCGACTCCCAACGGACACCAACGAACTTCCCGCCGCGCCGGTCCGGCCTACGCCGCGACGCGTCCCTGATCGTCGGCACGCGCCGATCGATCCGTTGGTTCGTCGGCGCCCGCCCACGAAGACGTCCGCCCCTCGACCGCTCATCGGTGGCGTGTTGGTCGCGCTCCTGGGTGTCGGAGTGGTCGCGGCCCGGGTCGCCGGCGACGACACCCAGCCTTCATCGGTTCCGACGTTCGTGTTCCCCGTCGACGACTTCGACACGGCGACCACCGTGCCGACGGGCGCTGACTTCGAGGTGCTCACGGTCGGCCAGTCGGCACCCGTCGGCCCATTCATGGTCACCGTGGTTTCGGTCGATCCTCGCGGTGACGACGAGATCGCCGAGGCAAATCAGTTCAATACCCCGGCACCCCTCGGCCAGCACTTCACGATCGTGACGATCGAACTGCGCAACACAACGTCGGAGGAGCGCGTGCTGTTCGCCGAACTCGAGGTCGCGCTCACCGCCCGGGACGGCGCGACGCGTTACGACTCGTTCAACGGTCGTGTGCTTCCGCGACCACTGCCGTTCGAAGCAGTCGCGCCGAGCGCAACCAGCCGCGGCCAACTCTCGTTCCTCGTGGAGGATGGCACCGACCCGTTGACGCTCGAGTTCCGCGCCTTCGCGCAGACCGATCGGCCGCGGACATGGTCGATCACCTGATCAGGGCGACGCCACCGTTGCCGACCCAGCCCGCCTTCAGCGCGAGTTGACGGTCACGACGCCGGCCGCGACCAGCGATGCGATCGACTCGGGGTCGAGACCGAGGACGTCGCGCAGCACCTCGACGGTGTGCTCCCCGAGCATCGGCGCCGGCCGACGCCAGTAGCGGGGCGGCCCACCCGAGAGACGCATCGGCCATCCGGGATAGGACTGGTCGCCCACGATCGCGTGGTGCACGGGTTCGAAGTACTGCCGCGCCCGCAGTTGCGGGTCGTCGAGTGCAGTGAAGCCCGGCACCACCGCGAGCGCGGGAATCCCCGAAGCCAACAGCTCGACTTCCGCGGTCGACTTGTCGCGGGTGGCGCACCATTCCGCTCGGGCCTCGGACGACATCGGGTCGCGGGCGTCATCGATAGCGATCCACTGATCGTCGCCGGCACAGCGAAACACCCCGTGCGTCCCGCGCCGACCGCCGACGTCGCCGGTCCGTTGATAACGGATCACCTGATCAGCAGTCGTCGCCACGGCGACATCGACCATCGCCATTTCAACGAGTTGGCCGAGACCAGTCCGCTCGCGGTGCTCGATGGCCGCCACCGTCGCGAGGGCGGCGTGGGCGCCCACGAGCGGGTCGACGACACCGCCAGCGATGATCGGCGGACCGTCCTCGTATCCAGTCGTCCACGCCATGCCCGAGAGTTGCTCCATCGTCTGCGCGAAACCAGGTCGGTCGCGCCACGGTCCGGTCAACCCGAAGGCGGAAAGGCGCAGCATGATCACATCAGGTCGAATCGTGCGCAGCGCCTCGTAATCGAGTCCGAAATCCTCCATGACTCGCGGCGTGAAGTTTTCGGTGACGACATCCGCCCACTCGACGAGCTGTCGGATCAGCGCCACGCCCCGTGGATGGTTCAGGTCGACCGCGATCCCACGCTTGTCGAGATTCGCAGCGTGATAGAGCGGAGAGCACTCGAGCGCATCGGGTTGGCCGTGGCGTGTGGTCCCAGCCATCCGCATCCCGTCGGGTCGCGATGCCGACTCGACTTTGATGATGTCCGCACCCATCGCTGCGAGCCACGCCGTCGCGAACGGGCCCGCCCAGAACGCAGTGAAGTCGAGCACCTTGACGCCGGTGAGGGGACGGTCGGCGCTCGCATCGGCGTTCGGCGCGACCGTCTCAGGTCGATGGGAAGCCGACCACGGGCGCTCGTGGTCGTGGGCGCCGATCTGCGGCGCTGGAGACAATGGCCGATCGTCGACTCCATGGAACCGAAACGGCGCACGCGGCCGCATGAACGTGCCGCCCGGCTGCGGGACATACACGCCGCGATCGCGGAGATGCTCGAACTCGAGCAACACTTTGCCGTTGCCGACGACCGCAACCGGCACCCGATGTTCGATGCACGAGCGTTCGATCTCGGCCGCGGTGTGCGCGAGTGTCCAGGCGTGCAACGCCGCGTGGACATCGTCGGCTCGAACGAATCGGCCGAGCATCGTCTGCAACTCGTCGTCCCGCGCAAGATCGTCGCGCCCCGCCGCGCGCAGGAGCGCCTGCCATTGGGCGATCGTGTTCGTAGTGATTCCGACGAAGTTGCCATCCGCGCAGGGTTCGTTCCCGGGGATCATCACGAACCGAAACGCGCCCGCCCGTCCATCGGGGAAGTTCGCGAACAGCGTCGGAACCGTGATCATCGTCAACTGCATCGCTTCGAAAATCGACACATCGACCGATTCGGCTATGCCCGTGCGCGATGCGCGACGCCACACGGTGACCGCCCCGAGGGCGCCGAACACGCCCGCCACGTACTCCCCGACATTGCCATTGACCGTGAGCGGTGGATGCGTCATGTGGCCGTGCCCGGCAAGCGCGCCGCTGCGCGCCTGCAACACGGCTTCTGGGATCCTCAGCGCGTTGAGTCGCGCGTCGGGCCCGGACGTCCCGAACTGGGTGATCGCGACAGTGACGAGCGCGGTCGACTCGATGGAGTCGTCTTGCACCACGATGTCGGCCGCTGACTCCCATGCCCCACTCTCGGTCACGGAACGTTGTGAGGTGCGGAGATAGGCCCAAAGCTCGCCGCCGAGCCCATCGACCCGCGCCGGATCACCATCCGCGGCCTCGACCCGCACCACGTCGGCGCCGAGATCACACAGCAGCTTCGAGCAGTACGCACCGGCCAACGACGTCGAACGATCGAGGACCCGCAGGTCGTCGAGGATCACCAGTGCATCATTGCAGAACCGCGCTCGGTCAGTGCGGTGGCCGGTTCGAACTGGACTCAACCGGCACGAACATCGGCACGATGACCTCGCGGTCGGGCACTGTTGCGAACCGCAACGGTCGAAAGACCACCCGCATCGCCTGGTCCGCGCGCAACACCGACGGATCGACCTCGGGAACCATCGTGCACAACCGAACGCTTGCGTCTTCTTCGAGCGCGACAAGCGCGGTGACGAACGGCACGAAGTCCGCGAAAGCCGGGAGAAACGGCCGCCGGACCGTCACCCACGAAAACAACGTGGCGCGACCGCTCACCGCGACCCAGATCGGCTCCGCTCCGCACACGGGACACGACGCGGGGTACCAGACAAGTCGATCACACTCGGCACAGCGAGTGATCGCCAACTCTCCGCGTGCAGCTGCGGCAAAGAACGGACCCACGAGCGGGTCGTCGACGTCGGGAAGCGGAAACTCGCCGCGTTCGATTGCCACGGTCAGCGATCTCGACCGAGCACGAGGGTGCTGGCCATGTGCCCGGTGTACCCACCGTACGCTGCGACCTCGCAGCCGGCGACCTGCGCTCCGGCGGAGCCGCGGAGCTGCTGCACACACTCGATGACGTGCGCGATACCCAGCACATACGCGTGCGAGAGCAACCCCCCGTGGGTGTTGTACGGGATCTGCTGCGAATCGAATCGCAACGCACCGGATTGCGCCAACGCACCGGCGTCGCCCTTCTCGCAGAACCCCATGTCCTCGAGCTGCATCAACGACACGACCGTGAATGGGTCGTAGCACGTCAGCACGTCGACATCGGCCGGCGTGATCCCGGCCATCCGCCACGCGTGCGGCGCAGCAAACACCTGGGGCGTCGACGTGAACGCGCGCTGTTGTGACCAATGGGTTCCGGTTGCCGAGTAGCCCTCGCCGACACCGAGCACCACGACCGGGTCGGCGCGCAGGTCCCGCGCCCGTTCGGTGGATGTCACGACGTACGCGCCGCCACCGTCGGAAATCGGACAACTATCGAACAAGCACAGCGGGTCGGCCAGCATCGGCGCAGCGAGGTAGTCGTCGATCGACATCGCCTTGTCGTGAAACACTGCGCCCGGAGTTCGGTTGGCGTGATCGCGCAACGTCACGGCGACCGCTCCGAACTGTTCGCGAGTCGTGCCGTACTCGTGCATGTAGCGCTGCATGATCGTCGCGAAGTAAATCGGCTGCGGGAACCACCCGAAGGGAACCTCCAGGTTCTGCTTGAGGCTCTGTTGCGCGTGCACCTCGCCCGGCCCACCGGTCATCTCGGCCCGTTGGGTGGCCCACGCGACTGGAAACACGTTGAGGACGTGTGTGGCATCACCCGCGGCGATCGCTTTGGCCGCCAGATACGGCGCAGTACCTGCCCAGGCCATGCCTCCGCCCCACGGCGAAGACCACAGTTCGTGGTTCGTGCCGAAGTGAGCATGGAAGTCGGCAGGACCGAAGCCGGCGAACGCCCCCGAGTAGGTGAGGCCGTCGATCTGGTCGGGGATCAGCCCGGCATCGGCGATGGCCCGCTCCGCCGCTTCGGCCCCGATCTCGGTTGCGGTTCGCCCGCTCGCCTTGGTGAACGCGGTCTCGCCGATACCCACGATCGAGACCGCGCCCGCGATGTCGTCGAGTTCGACCGCGTGACCCCAGTCGGGCGTATCCACCATCGGCCCTCGACGCTAACTCCAATCTGACGGGGCGTCAGATCTCGGGATACGTTCGCCCGCGATGAGCGACTCCCCGAACGACGCGCGTGCGATTGTCGCCACCACCCCGAAGATCGACTTGATGCTGGGCTTCCCGATCGACGACCGGCGAGCGCACTACGAGTTCATGAAGCCGCTGCTGCACGACCGTGAGTCGACCGAGGACTTCGAGTTTCCGGCGCAGTACATGTTCAAGCAGCCGCCACACTTTGCAGAAAAGCCCGACAAGATCGCGCACCTCGTCGAGTTGATGGATCAGCATGGCATCGCCAAGGGAATGGTCGGCACGAACACGCCTGGCGATCTCGGCCATCGAGCGATGCAACGTCACCCCGATCGCTTCTTCGGATCGTACGAGGTCAATCCGAACCTCGGGATGGAAGGCGTCCGTGCGCTCATGCGTGCGCACGACGAGATCGGCATCAAGGCCGCGACCGCGTTTCCGGCCGGCATGAACCCCCAGGTGCCGATCAACGACAAGAAGATGTTTCCGATCTATGCCAAGTGCATCGAACTCGACATCCCGATCTGTGTGTGCGCGGGAGTGCCAGGTCCACGGCTGCCGTTCGCACCCCAGTACGTCGGCCTGATCGACGAAGTCTGCTGGTACTTCCCCGAGCTCAAGTTCGTCACGCGGCACGGCTGCGAACCGTGGGCCGACCTCGCCGTCAAGCTGTTGCTGAAGTGGCCGAACCTCTATTACTCGACGTCCGCGTTCGCACCCCGCTACTACCCCGCTGACATCGTCAACTACGCCAACACTCGCGGCGCTGACAAGGTGATGTACGCGGGCTACTTCCCGATGGGGCTGTCCCTCGATCGAATCATGGATGAGCTGCCGGGCGTCGCGTTCCGCGACCACGTCTGGCCGAAGTTCCTGCACGAGAACGCGCGAAAGGTGTTCAAGCTCGATGACTGACTCGGTCAATCCCGCATACTTCGCCGCCTGGGAAGGTGGTGTCGTCGACCTCATGATGGGCATTCCGGCAACCGCCGCTGAACGCAAAACCCAGCACTACGACAAGTTCGCTAGCCAGATCCTCGACAAGGAAGCGCGCGAGCAGTTCACGTTCCCGGCGCAATACATGTTCAAGGACATCCCGAACTATGACGAGATCGACGACCCGATCGATCTGCTGGTCACCGAGATGGACCGTTTCAAGATCAGCCACGGGATGGTCAACGTTGCCACCAACGAGAAGGCGCGCCGCGCGGTCGCCGAGCATCCGGACCGGTTCATCGCTTCCTGGGACGTCGACCCCAACGAGGGCATGGACGCGGTGCGCAACCTCGAAGCCGGTGTACGCAACCTCGGCGTGCGCTCCGCCCAGGTGTTCCCCGCTGGGCTCACCCCGCAGGTGCCGATCAACGACAAGAAGATGTACCCGCTGTATGCGAAGTGCGTCGAGCTCGACATCCCAATCTTCGTCAATGCCGGCGTGCCCGGACCGCGCGTCCCGATGATGTGCCAGCACGTCGAGCACATCGACGAGGTGTGTTGGTTCTTTCCCGACCTGAAGTTCGTGATGCGTCACGGCGCCGAACCGTGGACGGCCCTCGCCGTGAAGCTCATGTTGAAGTGGCCGAACCTCTACTACTCGACCTCGGCGTTCGCGCCGAAGCACTACCCCGCCGACATCGTCAACTACGCGAACACGCGTGGCGCCGACAAGATCATCTACAGCGGCTACTACCCGATGGGGCTCTCGCTCGAGCGCATCTTCTCCGAGATGCCGGGCGTCGGCTTCCGCGACCATGTCTGGCCGAAGTTCCTCCGCGACAACGCGTTGTCGCTGTTCGGGATGGGACCGTCGAAGTGAGTTGGGCACCATCGAGCAACGCTGCGTTCGACGAGGCGCGCCGAGGCGGGGTCATCGACACCGCGGTCGGCTTCCCGAAGTCCAAAGAGGAGATGTTCGAGTTCTACGAGTTCATCCGCAAACAGACGATGGATGCGCAGTCGCGTGAGGGCGAAGGCGGTCTGAAGTTCCCGGCGGGGTACATGTTCAAAGACGTTCCCGAGTGGGACGCCGACGAGCTCGACGATCCAGTTCGTTTCATGGTCGCGTTGATGGACACGCACGGGCTGTCGCATCTCGTCACCGGCGGCGGCTCCGACGACGAACGGCGCGCGCTGCGGGAGCATCCCGATCGGTTCTCGGCTTCGGTGATGGCCGACCCGAATCAAGGGATGGATGCGCTGCGCCACATCGAGCGGGCGAAAGAGACGTTCGGCGACCAACTCAAACTGGTGCACTGCTTCCCCGCGGGGCTGTATCCGCAGGTCGCGTTGAACGACAAGAAGTTCTATCCGATCTACATGAAGTGCATCGAGCTCGATCTACCGTTCTGTTCGACGGTGGGCGTGCCGGGTCCGCGCATTCCGATGGAACCGCAGTTGGTCGAACACCTCGACGAGATCTGCTGGTTCTTCCCCGAGCTCAAGTTCGTCACCCGTCACGGCTGCGAACCGTGGACCGCGCTGGCGGTGAAGCTCATGTTGAAGTGGCCGAACCTCTACTACTCGACGACCGCGTTCGCGCCGAAGCACTATCCGGCCGACATCGTGAACTACGCGAACACGCGGGGTGCGGACAAGATCATCTTCTCGGGTTACTTCCCGGCCGGGTTGTCGTATGAGCGCCAGTTCGCCGAACTGCCCCACGTCGCGTTTCGCGACCACGTCTGGCCCAAGTTCCTCCGCGAAAACGCCCAACGCGTCTTCAACCTCCCCTGACCTGGACTTTTTCACGTTCTGACCCGTTAGGTGGACGTATTCCGTCGCCCTAGCGGGTCAGAACCGGGATTTCCACCGACGAGCGCGCGCACTCATGGGGATTCGCCGCGACCTCGCGCGTCGAGGTGACAGCGTCGAACGACGGCGGCGAGACTCACGCTCCATGGGTGCACGGAACGGGCCGCTCGCCGGCATCAACGTCTTGGAAATACCGAACATCGGGCCCCTCCAACACGCCGGGTCGATCCTCGCCGACCTCGGCGCGGAAGTCCTGCGCCTCGACCGCAAGCTCCACGTCGACACGAACAGCGGCATCCAAGGCGCTTACAACCCGATGTCTGTGCTCGACCGGGGCCGACGCTCCGCTGGCATCGATCTCAAGCACCCCGAGGCCGCCGGCCTCGTCGCACAACTCGCCGAGCACGCCGACGTCCTGATCGAGGGCTTCCGCCCCGGCGTAGCCGAGCGCCTGGGGATCGGTCGGGACGAAATCGTCTTCGTCGATGCGCAATACCAAAGCGTCATGGCGATCAGCTGGCAAAAATTCCAGCCGCATACCCGCTCAAGTCTTGCGGAAGCTGT
>SXIR01000005.1 GCA_005772765.1 Actinomycetota bacterium | reverse complement strand
CGCTGACCGACGTCAACCTGGAGGGCGTCACCGCGGCGGCTACGGCCATCGCGGCTGGCGGGGGCGATGCCCGGCCCTATGCCATGGACGTCACCCGTCGTGTCCAGGTTGCGGCGACGGTCAAGGAGGTGGCGGCGCAGTTCGGGCGTATCGACATCCTGGTCAGCAATGCGGCGGTGGGAAAGCCGGTGGCCTTCCTTGACACCACCGACGCGGACCTGGCGCGCGTTCTGGAGGTCAATCTCAACGGCGTCTTCATCGTCGGCCAGGAAGTCGCGCGTATCATGGTGGCGCAGGGCGCCGGGCGCATCGTCAATGTGGCGTCGCTTGCCGCGCACACCGGCAACGCCCGGCAGTCAGCGTACGCGGCGGCCCGGGCGGCGCGGGTGGAGCGGGCGGTGCGGGCGCCGCGGCACGCACGGGGGGTGCCCACGTGATCGGCGAGCCCCACGAGGCGACCGGGGAGGTCGCAGAACCCGCGGTCGGATGACCGATCTCGGCGGTGGTCGCTGTGGTGGTGGCTGCCGCAGCCGTTGCCGCGGCGCGCCGGGCGCGCCCTGCCTTGCGTCGACGCAGGAGTCGACGCAGGCCCCAGATCAACCCGAGCAGCACGATGAGTCCGCCGACGGCCATGCCCACCCGCTGTTGTCCGACGTTGCCGGCGTCGTCGATCGTGGCCTGCACGTCCTTGGCCAGATCGACGGCCCCGTCGGTGTCGCCGGCCTCGAACGCGGTGCGCGCGTCGTCGAATACCGACTCGTAGTCGTTCCCGATCAGGCCGATCTTGTCGAAGATGCCGTGGTCCGCCTCGACGTCATCGAATGCGTCGGCCACGGCCTCGGCGTCCTCCCGATACTGCTCCGCGGTCGCGACCAGTTCGTCGAGTTCCTTTCGGGTTGCCGACTCGTACGCATCTTCGAACGAGTCGGGAAGCGCGACGCGCGACGCGGCGAGCGTCTCGGTCGTGGCGTTGCGGGACTGCAAGATGGAGGTCGACAACTGCATGTCATCGGAGGCCCCGTCGAAGTCCCAGATGGTCAATGCCCGACGAACGGAAAGCGGGGGAGACCACGCGTTGTCGCCCTTGCCTCCCGCCTTGGTCAAACGGTCGTACGCGCGGTGGGCCTTGGTCCGATCGCGAAAGTCGTCACGAAGGGCCTTGTCGGCGACGTACTTCACGAAGAGGTCGTCGGCGCGTTTCGACCCGCCGCGCAGCTCGACGAGGTCGAGCACGCGCTGCCAGTTCACCGCGCCGGGGTACGTTTCGGCTTTGGGGTCGCCGAGGAAGGTCAACTCTCGATTGTTCGTAGCGATGAAGATGTCGCGCATCGCTTTGGTGCCGATCTCGTCGGTGATCTCGTTGATGACGAACCACGACGCGTTGTAGCCGTACTCCTCTTTCGCTTGGGTTGTTTCCTCGTCGTCGCGCAGACTCGGTGTGCCCCACTCGAGCAACGGTTGCTTGCCAGGCGCGTTCGTCCCGGGTTTGTCGGGTTGGCGCGCATCTTGTCCGCTGCTGGCGAGGGCCAGGTTGGCGTATGTCTGCGCGAACCCTTCGTTCAGCCAGCGATTGTCGAACAACTCATCGTTGAACCAGATGTGCGAGATCTCGTGGAGCACGACTTCCGCGTCGAGTTCGTCGCCGATCTCGATGGTGTTGTCGTCGCTCGAATACCAGCCGGCGTAGCCGTAGAGATACGGGGCAACAGTTTCAGTGATCGTCAACTGGTCGTTGTTGAACCACGGAATTCCAAGCAGCTTTTCGAGCCGCGGAATCCCTCGCTTGGTGGTGCGTTCGACGAACCGCGACCACTGTTCGTCGTCGGGCCAACCGCGGATGACCACCGTGTGCTTGCCGGACTTGAAGCGCGTCTTGTCGAGTCTGCGATCATCGCGAGCCGAGACGATCACACCCCACGTTTCAGGATCGCTGATGGAGCCGGATTCCCACAACGTGTACTGACCCGCGGACGACTCCTCGAGGTCGCTGCCGATCAACTCGACCTCGAACCCTTTGGGGATACGGATACGAACCGACGTCAGGTTCGGGTCCGCGACGGGAAAAGCCCAGAACGTCGCGTAGGCGTTGTTGACCCGGGTCGTCGCGTCGCTGCGTGGCGGTTGACTGGGCAGGTCGTAGGTGAACTGGACCCGCGCCGTGTCGCGGTAGTACAGGTTGGGGCTCAGGTCGATCGCAGCGAACGCGAACTCGCCGTTCTCCGAGGGTTCGATCCGCACTCCTTGCTCGCGCCCGTCGCGCACGGCGCGAAGGTTGGACGCACCAGCAATCATGCCCACGAAGAGTTCGTCGTAGTAGTACTGCGTGATGGTGAAGCCGTCGTTGGAGTCTGGCTGGTTGTTCGTCGCGATCAGGTCGACGGACACGCGAATGACTCGGGCGGTGGGATCGACGGTGTAGGTCGAGTGCGCCTCGAAGCGGAGGTTGCCGTCGTCGGCGGCCACGGCGACCCGCACGTCGTTGGTGACGAGGGCGCTCCCGATCAGCGCCCCGAGGACGACCGCGGCGAACCGGCGACGCAAAGTTGTCGTTCCCACCACGATTCCTCCCGATTCCGCGTCGCTCGCGTCGAGGCATTCTGTCCCACCGACGCATCAGTGTCGATCATGGGTCACCCGGTCTCTGCTCGCGCGGTGCGATTCGCGGCGAAGCGCACCGAAACGGCCAGTGATCGGCCACTGATCGGCCAGACTCATCTTCGTGACGAACGATTGGAACTCGGCCTCGGAATCGGCGCGGGCCGCGGCGCGAGCCGCTGCGGACGCCGCTCGCAACGATGTCGAGTTGCTCGCTCGGATTCCGAGCATCTCGGCCGACCCGGCGCGTGTCCCCGACGTCGAACGCAGCGCGGAGGCGACCGTCGCGTTGCTCGAAGCCCACGGGCTCGAACAGGTCCGCATCGAACGAATCCGTGGGGCGCTTCCCTACGTCATCGGCGCGTGGCTGCACGCCGGACCCGAGGCTCCCACGGTGCTGCTCTATGCCCACCACGACGTTCAGCCCCCGGGTCGACTCGATCGGTGGACGACCGATCCGTTCTCACCCACCGAACGCGACGGTCGGCTCTACGGGCGCGGTACCGCCGACGACAAGGCCGGCGCTGTCGCTCACGCACATGCCGTGGGTGCCTGGCTCGCGACCGCGGGAGAGTTGCCCTGCAACGTGCGCGTGTTGATCGAAGGCGAAGAGGAGATTGGCTCACCGAGCCTCGAGCGGTTCTTGCGCGAGCACCTCGACGACCTGCGCTCCGATGTGTTCGTGCTTGCCGACGCAGGCCAGTGGGATGTCGGAGTTCCGGGTATCACCTATTCATTGCGGGGGTTGGCGAGCTGCGATGTGCGGCTTCGTGCGCTCGATGGCCCACTGCACTCGGGAATCACGGGCGGAGCGGTGCCCGATCCCGTGCAGGCGATGGCACGGTTGATTGCGTCGATGAGCGACGACCGGGGTGTGGTGACCATCGAGGGTTTCGCCGACGATGTCGTCGCACCGAGCGCGGCTGAGCGCGAAGCGATCGTTGCGCTCGGGGGCGAGCGCGGCTTTGCCCGGGCGTACGGGCTGCGTCCCGGCGTCGAGATCATCGGCGACGACTCGGTGCCGGTGTACGAACGCTTGTGGCGCCAACCCGCGCTCACCGTGATCGGGTTCGACTCGCATCCGATTACCGGTTCGTCGAACCAGATCGTCGCCGAGTGCACGGCGCGCCTCTCGTTCCGCCTGGCGCCAGGGCAGGACCCGACGGCGGTGATGGAAGCGGTCACCGCACACGTCGAACGTCACCGGCCTTGGGGACTCGAGTGCGATGTCGAGGCGTTCGAGGGCGCGCCTGCGTGGAGCACCGACCCGACCGGGCCTGCCTTCGACGCGTGTCGACGCGCGCTGCGGGTCGGCTTCGGGGTGGAACCCGTGGCGATGGGAATCGGCGGGTCGATTCCGTTCGTCGGGCCGTTCGCAGCGGCCTTCGGAGGGATCCCGGCGTTGCTGATCGGCCCTGAGGATCCGTACTCGCGACCGCACGGAGAAGACGAGAGCTTGCATCTGGGCGACTTTGCGAACCTGATTGCCAGCGAGGTGCAGCTACTCGCCGAGCTCGCGGCCGTCGGCGGGCGCGCCTGACGACGCGGTTTCGCGATTCGTCGCGTCAGCGCAGTTCGTGACGCAGCGCCGATCCGGCGGCCAGCCAGCCGCTCATTCCGTGCACACCTGGGCCGGGCCCGGTCGACGCGCTGCAGAGATACCAACCGTTCCCGCCGGGGGTGCGCCACGGGTCGAGCCGCATGACGGGACGAGCGAGGAGTTGGCGCACGGTCACGGCACCGCCGGCGAAGTCTCCACCGTGCATGTTCGGGTTGTAGGCCTCGTACTCGTGGGCGGTGGTGACCCGACGTTCGAGCACGACGTCTGCAAAGCCCGGGGCGAACCGTTCGATCTGGGCTTCGACGCGTTCGGTGATGCCACGCACGGCGTCTGCGTCGTACGGCGCGCCTTGGGGAACGTGGGTGTAGGCCCACAAGGTGTGTTGACCGGCCGGCGCTCGCGACGGATCGGCAACGCTTTGTTGTCCGACCAGGACGTACGGTGCCGCGGGTAAACCGCCGTCGGCAATCGTTCGTTCGGCGGCGGCGATTTCGAGCATCGTTCCGCCGACGTGCACCGTGCCGGCCTGGCGAACGACTTCGGCGGTCCAGGGAACCGGCTGGCCCAACGCGTAGTCGAGTTTCACAACGCCCGGGCCGGGTGTGAACGCGTCGAGACGGCGGCGGTAGCGATCGGGAAGCCGTGCGCCGCCGATGCGGCTCAGTTGGCGCGGACTCGTATCGAACAGCACGACCGGCGCCTCGGGGAGATCGGCGAGTGTGTGGACCTGTCGATTGCACTCGATGGATCCGCCGTGTTCGGTCACGATTGCGCCGAGCGCATCCGCAATCGACTGTGACCCGCCGCGCGCCACGGGCCACCCCGGTCCGTGCGCCGCGATCGCGAGGGCGAGGCCGAGTCCACCGACGAGGGCCTGTTCGAGGGGCACCGCCGAGTGGGCGGCGCATCCGGGCACCAAGGCTGCGGCCGCGTCGGTTGTGAATCGAGACCCGATACGCATTGCCGAACCGAGTCCGACCAGGCCGAATCGGGCGAGCGGGATCGGGGCGCGGGGGATGTGCACGATCGGGTGTTGGATTTCTGGCGCGAGGCGCGGCCAGGCGCGTAGATGCGGTGCGACCAGTCGTCGCCACCGTGGCCCGTCGCGTCCGAGGTGTTCGACGGTGACGTCGACATCGCGCCACACGGCGCCCGCGCTGCCGTTGTCGAGGGGGTGGGCGAACTGGACGGGTGCCAGGTCGAGCGGCACCCGGTCCCAGACCCCGAGCGCTTCGAAGGCCGGTGATGACGCGCCGAACGGGTGAAAGCCCGCGCACACATCGTGTATGAATCCCGGTCGGGTCGATGCCGCACTGCGGGCGCCGCCACCGATGGTCGGACCGGCCTCGAGCACGATCACGCGTCGCCCGGCGGTCGCGAGGCGAGCCGCCGCAGTGAGGCCGTTGGGTCCTGCCCCCACGATGACGGCATCGGCTTCGCGCACGGTGTGATCTTGCCATTGGTGCGACCCCCACATCCGACTCACGCATTTGCGGTATTCCAACGCTGGGCGAAACATCCGCGCGACCCAACGGGATCCGCGAGCCCTCGGGGATCGGCGCGCATCGTGCGTTCGTGAATTTTCTCCCAGGATTTCCCAGGATGTTCGGAGTGGTCGCGCGCCGGTTCCTACGGTCGCTGCTTGGTGCTCCACCACCCCGAGTTTCACCGGACGTGTGGTGACGACCACCCAGTGCGCCGAAGCGGCGCCTTCACGACCTTCAGGAGGTCCTGTCATGCCCAGAATCCAACGACGTGCAACCAGCCGAGATCGAAGTCATGCGCACGAGGAGCGCTCCCATACCGGGGCAACCTCGCTCGCGGGGGACGCGAGCAAGGCGCAGGCGGAGGCGCTCCACGATCAGCAACACCTGCCTCGAATCGTCGATGACCCAGCTTCGGCGAGTCAGTCGACGAGTCCCACCTCGGATCCGAGTGTGTTCGCAACCGGTCCGATCACCAAGATCGCTCGAGTCTTCGGAGCGACCGTCGTGGCCGCTGCCGTCGGAGCAACGGCCGCGGTCCCCATTGTCAATGCCCGCGACGCCGCGGCGGAAACCGCGATCGCGCCGCACTCGTTGCTCGGTCCCGACGCACCGACGCTCGTCGGCCCCGCGCCGGTCACCGAGTACGTGGCCACGACCGCGAACCGTGCCGGGAACGGCGCCTGGCTGCTCGAACCGAACGGGCAAGTCCGAGTCGCCGGTCGCGCTCGTGCGGTCGTCGGCGCGTCGACGAACCCGGTGACGAACCCCGCGGTCGATGTTGCGACGGCGCAGCGAGGAATCTGGGTGCTCGCGTCCCGCGGCCGAATCACGGCACGCGGCGGAGCGGTAGCACTGTCCCTCCCGCCCGACGCGAGCGCCGACGCTCGCTACGTCGCATTGGCCGCGCAGCCTTCGGGGACGGGTGCGTTCGTGTTGCGATCGGACGGGCGTGTCTATGCGCTCGGGAGCGCAGTGCGCCGTGGCGACGCGTTCGGCGGGCTTGCCGGTGAGCAGCCCGTCGACATCGCTGCTTCTCCGTCAGGACGCGGCTATTACGTCGTCACCGCTCACGGTCGCGTGTTCGCGTTTGGCGATGCTCGTTTCGTAGGTGATCCACACGGCTTCGTCGGCCCGGATGTGGTCGGGATCATTCCCGACGACGATGGTCGCGGCTATTGGATCGCATTCGACACGGGTGCGGTGGTCTCGTATCGAGCCGGTGCGCAGCGTGAGGCGTTCGCGCCGGCTTCGGGCGTGGCCGTCGTCGCCGTGACCGAACATCCCACCGGCACGCCGTGGACCTTGCAGGGCACCGCGGTCGACCACATGCATCCGTTCCTCGTCTGCACGCGCTCGCACGAGTCGAGCCATACGCCGCCGGCGTACGACGACGGCTACGACGCAGTCAGTCCCTCCGGGAAGTATCGCGGTGCGTACCAGTTCGCGCGCACGACCTGGGACAACACGGCGCGTCACGCGGGTCGGCTCGATCTCGTCGGTGTCGATCCCGCCGCGGCGAGCGTCATCGACCAGGACACGCTTGCGTTGCATCTCTATCGTTGGCAAGGCGCGGATCCGTGGCTTGGGCGCTGCGCGGGCTTGTAGCGAGCGCGGCTCCAACCCGACCATCTCGGATGGGGTTGCGCGAGTCGACCGGTAGGAGATCGCACTCGATGGGTCGCTACGGTCCCGATTCGTGATGTCCGATCTCGACATCGGGGGCTTCTCCGACGACGGCCCGTGGGTCGTCGACCCCGAAGCGGTGGCCTGGCGTCGAGGCCTCGGCCCGTTGCGCGAACAAGCACGGGCCGAGGTGCCGCGCCTGCTGGCGCGACGCGGTGTGCCGCCGGTCCATCGCGTCGTGGCCGCCACCGCGCGAGTCGGGTGGGCGCTCGGCATGTGGGCGCTCACCGAGCGCCGACTCGAGCAGTCGCCGCGCCGGGCCGCGTTGTCCAAGCGGCTGCGGGTGGCGTTCGCACATCTCGGACCCACCTACATCAAGCTCGGGCAGATCATTTCGAGCGGTGAAGGAATGTTTCCGCCCGAACTCGTCGCCGAGTTCAAGCAACTGCGCGACCGGGTGCCCGCCGAGTCGTTCGATCACGTGCGTTCGGTGATCCAGGCCGAGTTCGGTCGCCCGATCGAAGCGATCTTCGCAGAGTTCTCCACCGAACCGATCGCCGCGGCGTCGATCGCTCAGGTGCACGCCGCCCGGCTCCTCACCGGTGAGCCGGTGGTCGTCAAGGTGCAGCGACCGCGCATCGGTGACCTCGTCCGGGCCGACATTCGGGCGTTGTCCTGGCTGGCACCGTTTCTCGTCGGGCGTATTCCAGTGGCCGCCTTGGCCAACCCTCCGGCGTTGGTCGAACTCTTCGCCGACACGATCCTCGAGGAACTCGACTTCCGGCTCGAAGCGCAGAACATGCTCGACGTCGCTGCGGTGCTGGCGGTCACCGACCAACGTGCCGTGATCGTGCCCCGTCCGCACCCGCGTTTGGTGACCCGACGCGTGTTGGTAATGGAACGACTCGACGGATTCGCTTGGGACGACGTGGTCGGCATGCAAGATGCCGGCGTCGATACCCAAGGGGTGTTGCACGCCGGTCTCGTCGCGTTCATGGAGGGCGCGATGTTGTTCGGCGTGTTCCACGGCGACCTGCATGGCGGCAACCTCATGGTGCGCCCCGATGGCCGCACCGTGCTGCTCGACTTCGGGATCACCGGCCGCCTCGACGAGGCCCGACGAACCGCGTTCTTGTTCTTGTTGCTCGGAGCGACCACCGGCGATGTCCGCTCCCAGCTCGGCGCGCTCCGAGATCTTGGCGCGTTCCCGCCCGACGTCGACATCGAGCGCGTGATTTCCGATCTCGGTCTCGATGGACCGGTGGTCGACCCCACCCAGCTCGAAGCCGACGAACTCTTGGCGCAGTTGCAAGACATCACGAAGAAGTTGCTCGGGTACGGCGCACGAGCGCCGAAAGAACTCATGCTCTTCGTCAAGAACATGATGTTTCTCGACGGCGCTATCGCAACGCTCGCACCCGATCTCGACATCATCGGTGAGATCGAGCAGGTGCACACGGAGATCGCGCGTCGTCACGGCGAACGGTTGGCCGCCGAGATGGGTATCGACATCACCCAAGCGGTGTTCGATCCCGACGCCATGAAGGCGGCGATGGGCGTCGACCCATCCGTCGAGAAACTCACCTATCGAGAAGTGCAGGCGCGGCGAGACAACATTCGCGAGAAGATCGACACCCGCCGCCGCAAGCGCTGACGGTCAGGCGAACGCGAAACGAATCAGGCTGACCGAAGATGTTCGGTCGCAGCGTCGTTCACCGTGCGCGCTCGGTACCCGTGCGGGGTTTCGATGACGTCCGGCTCGGCGCCAGGCGGAAGACTGTGTTCGGCGATGACCGATACCGGATCTTCGTACCCCGAGGCGTGCTCGAATGCCTTGCCGCCGACGAGATGGCGTCTGTCTCGTTTCGCTCGTTTGAACATCCGGCCCTCCTGTGCCCTGATCACTTTCGCGCGCTTGGTGCTGGGTGGAAATGGGGCGGACGACCTACCGTGAAGACGTGCCCGAGCTTCCGCAAATGCAGGCGTTGGCCGAACGGTTGCACGAGCAACTGGCCGGCCATGTGCTCCGATCCTTTTCGGCACTTGGGTTCACTGGCTTGAAGACTGCTGTCCCGCCAGTCGAATCAGTCGTCGGACCAGCGATTCTCGAGGTCGGTCGGCGGGGGAAATACGGCCTGATGTGCTTCGAGAACGATCACCGCATCGCGTTCCACCTGTCGCAGGCGGGCCGACTCGACATCGAAGCGCCGCCGAAGTCCACGAAACCAAAGGGTTCGGTCGTTCGCTGGGTGTTCGATCACGACGTCGCCGTCTTGCTGCGCGAGCACGGCACCGAACGCAAGGCGGGCTGGTGGGTGCTCGGGCCGGGAGACGACGGGCCGATGGCCAAACTCGGACCTGAGCCGCTCTCGCCGGAGTTCGCCGAGTGGCTGCGCGTCTCGAACGACGGGCGACGGGTCCACACGATCCTGCGCGATCAACGCACGGTGGCGGGCGTCGGGCGTGGCTACTCCGACGATGTCTTGCATCGGGCCCGGCTGTCGCCGTTCGCGTCCTTGAAGTCGCTTTCGGCCGACGACCGCGAGCGGCTGCTCGAGTCCCTGCACTTCGTGTTGCTCGACGGGCTCGTTCGGGAACGCAAGCGCACCGGCGGACTCAGCGCGCCGAAGCTGGGCGAACACTTCACGGTGCATGGCAAGCACGCGGTGCCGTGCCCGGACTGCGGCGCCGACCTCGCCCGCGTCTCCTACGAGTCCCACGAGGTCGTGTACTGCCCGACGTGTCAGACCAACGGCAAACTGCTCGCCGACCGGCGTCTGTCGAGACTGCTCAAGTAACGCGGCGATCCCGTTCGCACGAGATGCGTGTCGACACGCCCGTGGGTTCCCGTGAGCGGGCGACGCGTTTCGAAGACTTGACTCCACGACCGACCTACTGGGACCGACCTGCTGGGACCGACCTGCTGGGACCGACCTGCTGGGACCGACCTGCTGGCCGACCCGGCGATAGGTTGGCCGCGTCGAGATGAGGTCAACGTGAAGTGGGTTCCATGACACCGTTCGGGGTGCTCGCAGCGATTCCGAGCCCTGCCAAGGGAACGGTCGACCTCGGTCCGTTGACCCTGCACATGTACGGGCTGATGCTCGCGATCGGTGTCGTCGTCGCGGCCCGTCTGGCCGATCGGCGGGCCAGGCGGTTCGCACTCCCCGAAGGCGCTATTTCCGAGATCGCGACCGTGACGGTCATCGCTGGCGTCGTGGGTGCGCGGGTGTATCACCTTTTCACGGGATACGACTGGGACGAAGGTGGCCTCGCCGGTGCGGCGAAGATTTGGGAAGGCGGCCTGTCGATCTGGGGTGCGGTCGCCGGCGGTGCGATCGGCGCCATCATCATGTCGAAACGCAAGAAGTTGCCGACCAGCGTCGTGCTCGACGCGTGCGCGCCGGCGGTCGCGGTCGCGCAAGGCATTGGCCGCTGGGGCAACTGGTGGACTCAGGAGTTGTTCGGTCGGCCGACCGACCTGCCGTGGGGCCTCGAGATCTCGCTCAACAAGCGTCCGGCGGAGTATCTCGACGTCGAGACCTTCCACCCGACCTTCCTCTACGAGTCGCTCTGGTGTTTCGGGTTGTTCTTCGTGCTGTCGTGGGCGGAACGCCGATTCGCCTTCAGGCGGGGCCAGACGTTGGCCCTGTACGTCGCGCTCTACTGCATCGAACGATTCTTCATGGAGTTGCTTCGTGTCGATCCGGCGAGCGAGTTGTTCGGCATGCGGTTCAACGCGTTGCTGTCCATCGTGCTGAGCGGTGCGGGTCTGATCGCATTCGTTGTGATCGGCCGACGCGACGGCCCGCACCTGTATCCGAACGGCGACGATCCGCTCGGGGCGACGCTCGACACTGCTGACGACAGCGATCCGCTGAGCGATGGCGTTGCCGTGGGAGATGAATCATGACCATGCCCACGCAAACGGTCGCCGCTCGCGCCGTTGGTGCGACGAAGATCTACGGCCGTGGCGACACCGAAGTCGTCGCGCTCGGTGGGGTCGATGTCGAGTTCGGTGCCGGGCAGTTCACGGCGATCATGGGTCCGAGTGGGTCCGGCAAGAGCACGTTGTTGCACTGCATTGCGGGTCTCGATCGATTGACGAGTGGGCAAGTGTTCATCGGCGAGATCGAAATCTCATCCCTGAGCGAACGCGAACTCACCGAAGTTCGCCGCGATCGCCTCGGCTTCGTGTTCCAGGCGTACAACCTGGTGCCGACGTTGACCGCCTACGAGAACATCACGTTGCCGGCGTCGTTGGCCGGGCGAAGCATCGATGGCGAATGGGTCGATCGAGTTGTCGGGGCGGTCGGGTTGGCCTCGCGGCTCTCGCACCGTCCGACCGAGCTCTCGGGTGGCCAACAACAACGCGTTGCGGTGGCTCGCGCGCTCGCGAATCGACCGTCGGTGATCTTCGCCGACGAACCGACCGGCAACCTCGACTCGAAGGCCAGTTCCGAGATTCTGCGATTCCTGCGCAATGCCGTCGACGAACTCGGGCAGACCATCGTGATGGTGACCCACGACCCGGCGTCTGCTGCGTTTGCCGATCGTGTGGTGTTTCTGTCCGATGGCGCGATCGTCGACTCGTTGACCGACCCGACGGTCGACTCGATCGCGCAGCGTGTCCGCAGTTTGGAGCAATAGCGGTGTGGAAAGTGTCGTGGCGAGGACTGCTCGCCCACAAGGCACGCTTCGTGCTGACCGCGTTGGCCGTGCTCCTCGGAGTGATGTTCATCACCGCGACCTATGTCCTCACCGACACCACCAACGTGGGATTTCAGCGCCTGTTCTCGACCGTGAACGCCGGCGTCGACCTCCAAGTTCGAGCGGTCGACCCGATCGGCGGCAGCACCGATGGACCCGGCGATTCGCGACCGGCCATCCCGGCGGCGGTGCTCGACCTCGCTCGATCGACCGAAGGAGTGGCCGAGGCCGAGGGTCTCGTGTTCCGCCCCGGCGTCTCCATCGTGGGTGCCGACGGCGAGGTGGTGCAGCAACTCGGACGCCCAGTCTTTGCCGTGAACTATGTCGACCAACTCGATTTGACGCCGTACTCGATTCGCGAAGGACGCGCTCCCGAACGACCCGATGAAGTGTTGCTCGACAGCAACTCGGTCGAGGACGGCGACCTCACGGTCGGAGGCCCAGTCGACGTCATCTTTCCGACCGATGCCGGGCGTCAGACGTTCACCATCGCTGGCGTGCTGAGCTTCGGAGACCAGGAGGACTTCTCGGGCGCCCAGGTCGCGATGCTCGAGACGAGTCGGGCCCAGGAAGTATTCGAGGCCGTCGACGAGTTCGACTTCGTCGCGATTGCGGTCGAACCGCGGGCCGACATCCAAGCGGTGAAGCGCACGTTGGCATCGTCGCTTCCGCCGGACATCGAAGTCTTGACCGGCGAACAGGTCACGAACGAACAAGTCGCGCAGCTCGACCAGTTCATCGGGATCTTCGGGTGGGTGTTGCGCGGTTTCGGGTTCGTCGGGATGTTCGTCGCGGCGTTCATCATCGTGAACACCTTTACGATCGTGGTGTCGCAACGGGTGCGAGAACTCGCGTTGTTGCGAGCGCTCGGCGCGAGCCCACGCCAGATCGTCGGTGCGGTACTTGCCGAAAGCGCGCTGATCGGCATCACGGCCTCGGCCGCCGGAATCGGCGTCGGGTACATCCTGGGTTCGTTCATCCAAACACTGTTGGCGAAGATCGGCTTCGATCCCGGCGGCGGCATCGACCCGGTGCTCGACATTCGTACGGTCGTGGTCGGCCTCTCGATCGGAATCGGCGTCACGATGCTTGCAGCAGTGGTGCCCGCGATTCGCGCCGCGCGCACGCGCCCGCTGGCAGCGGTCCGCGAGGTCGAGGCCGTGACCGCAGTGTTGAACTGGACTCGCATCACCTCCGGGTTCGTCGCCGCCCTGGCCGGGATTGCCGCGTTGCTCTGGGGTGCGCAGGCCGGGACCCGCACCGGGCTGCTTGCCGCTGCTGGTGGCGCGCTGGTCTTGTTGCTGGGCACGGTTGCGCTCGGGCCCCTCTTGGCCCGGCCGGCTGCGGTCCTGCTCGGTGGCCCGGTCGCGGCGATCTCGGGGATCAACGGACGATTGGCGCGGGCAAACGTTGCCCGTAACCCACGGCGAACTGCGATCACTGCGAGCGCGCTCATGATCGGACTCGCAATCGCGATGGCCGTCATGGTGCTGACGGCAAGTGTGATTCGTTCGATCGACAGTTTGATCGACGAGAGCATCGCCGCCGATCTCACCATCAGCGACAGCGGGCCGGGCGGGTTCACGACCGCGCTGCGCAACGACTTGCGCGACGTCGCCGAAATCGGGGGTGCGACAGCCGTTCGCTACGGGGACCGGGTGTTGGTCGAAGGCAAAGGCACCGAGGTGAGTGCGATCGAGCCCGATGCAGTCGACCAACTACTGCGCTTGGATACCGAAGGTTTCGCTCCGGACGTCTTCGCGAACGGTGGAGCCTTGGTGAGCGCCGAACTCGCGGACGAACGAGGTTGGCAGGTCGGCGATGTCCTCGAGGGAACGTTCCCGAAGAATGCGCTGGCGTCGATTCCAATCGCCGGAACGTTTCGAGTGCAGGGTTTCATGAACGACATCGTCGTTTCGATCGAAACCTACGAGGACCTCTACAAGGAGCAGCAGGACTTCTTCGTGCTGGCATCGGCGGCCCCCGGCGTCGAACTCGACGCATTGCGCCTTGCGGTGGAACAACGCATCGGGGACCGATACCCCAACGTCGACGTGAAGGATCGCGAGGAACTCAAAGACCAGCAACGCCAGCAGGCGATGATCTTCCTCGCAGTGTTCGTCGGTCTGATGCTGCTGACGTTGTTCATTTCGATCCTCGGAATCCTCAACACCTTGGCACTCTCCGTCATCGAACGCACCCGGGAGATCGGACTCCTCCGCGCGGTGGGGTCGCATCGGCGCCAGATCGCGTTCATGGTCGAGTGGGAGGCGATGATCGTTGCGTTGCTGGGCGGGGTGCTCGGATCAGGAATCGGCGTCGTGCTCGGACTCGCTTTGACCCGCGCCTTGCAGGATTTCCAGGTCACCGAGTTGGCGAGTCCGTGGCAGGGCGTGATCGGGCTGTTGGTGGTTGCTGCGGTGAGTGGCCTGTTCGCCGCGCTCTACCCCGCCTGGCGCGCGAGTCGTCTCGACGTGCTGCGCGCTATCGCCACCGACTGACGTCGGCGACCGCCTCAGCGAGATTCGAATTGCTTGCGGACCGCCGCGTCGTTGTCGGCGACCATGGCTTCGAGGTCACGCTGGAACTGTTCGACGCTCGCTCGGAGTTCGGGGCGGGTCGCGGCAAGCATGCGCACCGCGAGTAGTCCGGCGTTGCGCGCGTTGCCGACCGCAACGGTCGCGACCGGAATGCCTTTGGGCATCTGCACGATCGACAGGAGCGAGTCGAGCCCGTCGAGGTGCGTGAGCGGAACCGGAACGCCGATGACGGGGAGCGCGGTCATGGAGGCGGTCATGCCGGGAAGGTGGGCGGCGCCGCCCGCTCCGGCGATGATGACCTCGAGTCCTCGTTCGGCGGCAGTGCGGGCGTAGTCGTACATCGCCTGGGGGGTTCGGTGGGCCGAGATGATCCTGACTTCACACGCGATGTCGAACTCGCCGAGGGCATCGACCGCATCGTGCATCGTCGGCAGGTCGGAGTCGCTTCCCATGATCACCCCGACCAGGGGCGCGTCGCTCACACCTGGGACTGTATCGACCGATCCGCGAATCGGTGTGACCGTGTTCGGTCGAGAGCTGGGCTCTGACGCCGCCAGCAAGCCATCGATCGACCGTCGGTATGCGTGATCGGCCCGAGAGGTCGTAGTTTCCGGCCATGCAGACACGGTTGACGGAGCTGTTGCAGATCGAGCATCCGGTGATGCTTGCGGGGATGGGTGGCGTGTCGTACCAGGCACTTGTCGCCGCAGTGAGCGATGCCGGTGGCATCGGCACGCTCGGTGCCGCTCCAATGACCCAAGACCAGATGGTCGAGGAAATGGCCGGCGTCCGAGCCGCGACGGACAAGCCGTTCGGGGTCGACTTGTTGGCGGCGTTGCCCGAATCGCTGACGCGCAGCGTCGAACTCATCGTCGAAGGGCGCGCGGCGTTGTTCGTCGCGGGCCTCGGCGTGCCGCGCGACATCATCGGCCGATTGCACGAAGGCGGCGTGCTCGTGGCGAGCATGTGCGGCAAGGTTCGCCACGCGGTCGCGGCCGTGGAGTCGGGCTGTGACTTCGTCATCGTGCAAGGCACCGAAGCCGGTGGTCACACGGGCCTCATCGCGACCATGCCGCTCGTTCCCCAGGTTGTCGACGCGGTCGGCGATCGAGTGCCGGTAGTGGCCGCCGGAGGAATCTTCGATGGCCGTGGGCTCGCCGCGGCGCTCGCGCTTGGCGCGGACGGCGTGTGGATGGGCACCCGGTTCATCGCGACCCCCGAAGCTCGAACGGTGTCGGGATACAAGGAGCGACTGCTCGCCACCCTCGAGGACGGAACCGTCATCTCGAAGGGATACTCGGGCAAGCCGATGCGCGCGATTCGCAGCGCGTGGACGCAACACATCGAGGCACACCCCGAAGAGCTTCGACCGTTTCCCGAACAGATGTTGGTGTCGCTCGAAAAGGGCGTCTTGCATCTCGGCGGCGACGAGACCACGCCGGTCGATCCGGATCGGGAGTGCTACCCCGCAGGCCAAGGCGTCGGCGCAATCGACTCGCTCGTTCCCGCCGGCGACATTGTCCGGGCGGTGGTCGCCGAAGCCGAGCGTTCGCTCGATCGCATCAGCTCGTTGCGCTGACCTCGACCGTACACGCGTCGGTATCGCTCTACCCTGCCGGCATGGAACGACTCGTTGTCATCGGCGGTGATGCCGCAGGGATGAGTGCGGCAAGTCAAGCTCGCCGCCGTCGCGGGTCCGACGATCTCGACATCGTCGCGTTCGAGCGCGGCGAGTACACGAGCTACGCCGCCTGTGGATTGCCGTATTACGTGTCGGGTGACATCGTCGATGCCGACCGTTTGATTGCCCGAACCCCGGAGGCGCATCGAGCGAACGCGATCGATGTGCGCACGCGCCACGAGGTGGTTGCGATCGACCTCGATCGTCGAATCGTGCGGGTCCGTGACGTGCGGAGCGACATCGAGCGAGCCGAGCGCTTCGATCAACTCGTCATCGCGACCGGTGCCGCGCCGATTCGCCCCGACCTCCCGGGGATCGACCTCGACGGTGTGCACGGTGTGCACACCGTTCCCGACGCGTTGCGGATCGAACGCGACATCGTCGGTGCAGCTGGCAGCGCTGCCGAGCGCCCGGGTTCCGCGCGCCGCAGACGCGCGGTGGTCGTCGGCGGTGGATATGTCGGCCTCGAGATGGCCGAAGCGCTCCTCACCCGCGGGTATGAGGTCACCCTGGTACATCGCGGTCACCAACCGATGCCGACCCTCGATGACGACATGGGTGCGCGAGTCGCGACCGCGATGCGCGAGTTGGGGATCACGGTCGTGGTCGACACCGAGGTGGTGGGATTCACGGCGGGAGCAGACGGGCGTGTCGGTGCCGTCGACACCTCGAACGGCGTGCTCCCGGCCGAAGTCGTCGTGCTTGGCATCGGCGTTCGGCCGAACAGTGGACTTGCCGCGACCGCCGGGCTGGAGGTCGGACGGTCGGGTGGCATCACCGTCGATGACCGGCTCGCCACGTCGGTCCCGGGGGTCTGGGCTGCGGGCGACTGCATCGAAACCCTGCACCGCGTGAGCGGCGAAGCGGTTGCGATCGGGCTCGGCACCCACGCGAACAAGCAGGGTCGCGTCGTCGGGATCAACGTCACCGGAGGGCACGCACGGTTCCCGGGCGTGATCGGCACGGCGATCACGAAAGTGTGCGATATCGAGATCGCGCGTACCGGGCTCTCGGTGTCGGAATGCGAACGTCTCGGTATCGATGCGGTTGCCGCGACGATCGAAGGGACCACCAGGGCCGGGTACTACCCCGGCGCCGCCCCGATCGCGGTCAAGACACTCGCCGAGCGATCGACGGGACGCACCCTGGGCGCGCAGATCGTGGGCGGTGTCGGCGCGGGTAAACGCATCGACGCAGCGGCGGTTGCGATCTGGAACGCCATGACGATCGACGCGTTGATCAACGTCGACCTTGCCTACGCACCGCCGTTTTCGCCGGTGTGGGATCCGTTGTTGGTCGCGGCACGCAAGACCGCAGATCGGTTGTAGGACCCAGCGGGTCTATTGCTCTCGGGATGCTTCCCTCGCCTCGGCTTCGAGGTCGGCCTCGTACATCATCTTCACGAGACCTTCGAAGTTGACGCGCGGCTCCCAGCCGAGCTTTTCCTTGGCCTTGGCCGCGCTACCGATCAGCAGGTCGACTTCGCTCGGGCGGTCGAACCGGGTGTCGTGCGTGACGTACGGCTCCCACGAGTCGTAACCGGCAAGGTGGAAGGCGACGTCGAGGAACTCGCGAATGCTGTGCGTCTCACCCGTCGAGATGACGTAGTCGTCGGGTTCGTCCTGCTGGAGCATGAGCCACATGGCTTCGACGTAGTCGCCCGCATAGCCCCAGTCACGCCGAGATTCGAGGTTGCCGAGGCTGATGGACTCTTGGAGTCCGAGCTTGATACGCGCCAGTGACGACGTGATCTTGCGCGTGACGAACTCGTGTCCACGTCGCGGCGATTCGTGGTTGAACAGGATTCCGCTGCTGGCATGAATGCCGTACGCCTCGCGGTAGTTCACGGTGAGGTCGTGTCCGAACACCTTCGCAACGCCGTAGGGCGACCGGGGGTGGAACGGGGTGGCTTCGGTCTGGGGAACCTCGCGCACCTTGCCGAACATTTCCGACGACGACGCTTGGTAGAAACGAATCGGGTTGTTCTCCATGCCGCCAACCACTCGAATGGCTTCGAGCATGCGCAACACACCGAGTCCGGTGATCTCGGCGGTGAGCTCGGGTTGACGGAACGACAGCTGTACGAACGAGATGGCGGCGAGGTTGTAGACCTCGTCGGGTTGCACCTGTTCGAGTGCGGCGATCAACGAACCGAGGTCGCGCAAGTCGCCTTCGACCAACTCGAGGCGCGGGTTCTCGTCGGTGACGAGCTTGGCCTTGGGGTTGTTCTGGCCTCGGATCATCCCGAAGACCTGATATCCCTTGCCGGTGAGAAACTCCGAGAGATAACGGCCGTCCTGGCCAGTGATCCCCGTGATCAACGCGCGTTTCATTCGACCTCCAGGCTGAATGGGCGAGTCTACGAAGCAATGGCGCCCTGCGGTGCACGGTGCCGACGTCAGGCGTTGCGGCGGTTCCATTCGGGGTCGAGCTGCGCCAAGAACTCGGCGCATCGGGCAGCCTCGGGCGCTTCGCCGATGGCGTCGGCCGACGCCCGCAATCCGTCGAGAGCCCGTAAGAACCCCCGATTCTGCTCGTGACGCCAACGCACGTAGCCGCTGCCGCGCCAGCCCGACTGACGCAGTCGGTCAAGTCCCCGGTGGTACCCGACGCGGAAACAGGCGTAGGCCTCGACATCGTCGCGGGCGAGTTCGCCGAGGCGAGCCCAGGCGTCGAGGAACGTCGGCCACCGGCCAACGACATCGCTGACCATGTCGCGGCGCTGTTCGACCGGGGCATCCAACGCGTGCGCGAGGGCTGCGAGCGCGTCGGCTGGTTCCGGCAGCAGCACCGTCTCGGGTGGCCCGGTCGGCGTGAGGTTGACGTTGGTCACCGGCCGAATCTAGCCACGGGTGCTCTCGGTAGCATCGCTCGGGTGAGTGAACCCGAAGTCGCCAGCGATCACCCCGCGGCGCACGAGCCTGCGCAGCCTCCGACCCGCCTGTTGTTGGTTCGCCACGCGGTGACCGCGCACACGGGTCCGATTCTCAGCGGACGCATGCCTGGGATCGATCTCTCCGATCGTGGTCGAGAGCAGGCGAACTCGACGGCGGAACGTCTGGCGAAGTTGCCGATCGGCGCGATCTATGCGAGCCCGATCGAACGTACCCAGCAAACCGCGGCGGCGATCGCCCGCCATCACGACCTGCCCGTGCACGTGCTCGAAGGCGTCATCGAAGCCGAGTACGGAGACTGGACCGGCGGTGAGATCAAGGACCTGGCGAAGACTCCCGAGTGGAAAGTTGTGCAGGCTGCGCCGTCCCGAGCGAGGTTTCCTGGTGGCGAGTCGATTCAGGAGATGCAGGCGCGCACCGTCGCGACCCTCGACGGCATCGTCGCCGCGCATCCGAATCGCAACACCGTGGTGGTGAGTCACGCCGACCCGATCAAGTCCGCGATCGCGCACTACACCGGCGTGCACCTCGATTTGTTCCAGCGCATCCACGTGTCGCCCGCATCCGTCACGGTGCTCGAGTTCCACGCTTTCGGTGTGATGCTCGTGAAGAGCAACGACACCGGGACGCTCGACGAGTTGCTTCCGCCTGCTCCCGAGAGTTCGCCGTGACCGAGATCATCGAGCTCGACGACCTCGATGCGCTCGGCGCCGGTGCGTACGGCGTGCCGGGCGACCGGACGTTCCTCGTCCAGGCCGTGAAGGGTGCCGACGTCACCTCGATCCTGCTCGAGAAGGAGCAAGTACGAATCCTGGCGAAGGAAGTCTTGAAGTTTCTCGAACAACTCGACGCCGAACACCCGGACGCGACCGGCGACGAGTTCGGCCTCGACGGGGCGGTCCGTGAGGCAATCGCAGTGTTCCGTGCTCGGGTCCTCGGCATCGGCTGGGACGCGCGCCGTTCGCGCATCGTGATCGAACTCCGCGAGTGGCCCGAAGACATGGAACCCGATGACGGATCGGACGCACGCGTTGCGCGAATCTTCGCGACGCGGTCGCAGGCCCGCGCGATGGCGCGCAACGGCAAACTTGCGGTCGAGTCGGGCCGCCCGACCTGTCAACTGTGCGAGTTGCCGATGGATCCGACCGGGCATTGGTGCCCGCGTTCGAACTGATCCTGATGCCGAAACTGTCGGAGCAGGCCGGATTGCCCGACGTCGCGGCGATCGACGCGCTCGCGGCTGGCGAAGTCTTACGCCACGGCGACGTCGAACTTCTTGGCCGCATGCCGTGGTCGTCGAACGCGACGTTCATGACCAGGGTGTCCCTCGATGTGGGCGAAGTACTGGCCATCTACAAACCCCAACGCGGTGAACGTCCGCTGTGGGATTTTCCGGAAGGCTCGTTGTGTCGTCGCGAGGTTGCGGCTTGTGCATTGAGCGATTTGCTGGGTTGGGACCTGGTCCCCGACACCGTGTTGCGCGACGACTTGCCCCACGGCCTCGGGTCGTTGCAGGTCTTCGTCGACCACGATCCCGAGGAGCACTACTTCACGTTGCTCGCCGATCATGGCGACGCGTTCCGGCGCTTTGCCGTGTTCGACGTGGTCGCCAACAACACCGACCGGAAGGGCGGTCATCTGTTGCGCGGCGACGACGGTCGCGTGTTCGGCATCGATCACGGCGTGTGTTTCCACGAACAGTGGAAGGTGCGCACCGTGATCTGGGATTTCGGCGGCGAAGCCATCGCCGACACGGTCCTCGATGATCTGGAGTGCGCTCGGGATCGCCTGATCGGCACCCACACTGCACTCGACGAGCT
>SXIR01000004.1 GCA_005772765.1 Actinomycetota bacterium | reverse complement strand
GAAATACAAATTATTTTTTATAAAAACATTCCTGAAAAATTCGTTGGGAATGCTAAAGTTTACAATAGTTTCGGCGAATTAATTGAGCAATTGCAATCGGCAGATTTTGCCATTTGTGGTGATTCTACTCGCCTGCAATGACCGACTTCAACTTCATGGTGAAGCACACGTCGTACATGATCAACACCGGACCAGATGTCGTGAATGATGCGACTGGAGAGGATGTCACGCAACAAGAACTCGGTGGCGCGATGACACACGCGACGAAGTCGGGTGTTGCAACGTTCGTGGCCGACGACGAAGCGCAATGCCTCGAGCAGGTCCGCTACCTCATGTCGTTCCTGCCCGCGAACAACCTCGAAGACCCGCCGTACTACGCGCCGACCGACGATCCCGAGCGGTCATGCGACGCAATCCCCGGCCTGATGCCGGTGAGCGTGAACCACGCGTACGACATGAAGAAGATCATCGAAGACGTCGTCGACGACGGCGACTTCTTCGAGGTGTTTCCGCATTGGGCGATGAACATCGTGTGTGGTTTCGGACGGCTCGACGGCCATGTCGTCGGTGTTGTCGGGAACCAACCGAAAATGCTCGCGGGAGCGCTCGACATCGATGCGTCCGAAAAAGCCGCACGTTTCGTTCGCACGTGCGACGCGTTCAACATCCCGCACGTGACGTTCGGCGACGTGCCGGGGTTCATTCCGGGAACGCACCAAGAGCACAGCGGCATCATTCGCCACGGCGCGAAGTTGCTGTACGCGTACTGCGAAGCCACGGTGCCGCGGGTGCAGGTCATTACGCGGAAGGGATACGGCGGTGCGTTCGTCGTCATGAACTCCAAGTCGATTGGTGCCGATCTTGCGTTCGCGTGGCCGTCGGCCGAGATCGCTGTGATGGACGCCAACGGCGCGGCGAACATCATCTTCCGGCGAGAGATCGACGAAGCCGCTGACCCGGTTGCACGCAAGGCTGAGCTCGTCGAGGAGTATGCGGAACGATTCGCCAACCCGTACCAGGCTGCGGAACGGGGTTACGTCGACGATGTGATCGACCCGCGCGACACGCGCAAGATGTTGATCAAGTCGCTCGGGGTGTTGCGGACGAAGAAAGAACAGCTCCCGTCGCGCAAGCACGGCAACGGACCGCTCTGAGCCTCGCATGCAGGTGCACCCGACTCCGACGCTCGAAGAAGCCGCGGCGATTGCGGCCGTGGTCGCAGTGGTCGAGCAACAACGCCGTGTTGTCGTTGCGGCCGAGGACGACACCTTGCATCTGTGGGTGGAGGCGAGTCGGCGCAGCGCGCAACGCGCGGGCCTGCAGCGTGGACCCTGGCGTCTCAGCGGCCGCCTCGGCCGCCGCGCCCGAGCCTGAAATCCAGGTGCGTCGATAGGGCCCGTTATACGGGCCCTATCGACGCACCTAGATTGTTGGGGTGGTTCACGACGCGGAGTTGTTCACGGTGGCTGACGACGAAGTGGTCGTGACGTTTCGGACCGATGACGATCGGCCGGTCACGACCGCCGTCGGCAACCGCGAGGTCACGACCACCGGGCCGTATCACTACGTCCGAGTTGACGGGCTCGCACCCGCCACCGACTACGCCCTCGTCGTCGATGGAGCCGAGTCGTCGCCCCTGCTCCCGCCCACGGTCACGACGTTGCCGCGCCCCGGCGGCCGACGGATCGCCACGGTCGCGACTGCGAACGACGTGCATTTCGGCGAAAGCGAATGCGGACGCCTCGGTGATGGCGAGCAGATGGGCCCCATCTTCTCCAGCGCCCACGGCGACGATCCCTATCCCGAGGTCATGAACGGTTCGGTGATCGACGACATGATCGCCCTTTCGCCCGACGCGATCGTCGTGAAAGGCGACCTCACCGACACCGGGTCCGAAGAGCAATACGAGATGTTCCGCGCCGCGTACGACCGACTTGGTCCGACCATGCACCACGTGCGTGGGAACCACGACGCAATGATCACCGAGACGATCGCCTCCGATCACGCGCCGTTCGCCGTGGTGCTCGATGGCGTGACGCTCGCCGTGCTCGACACGGTCCGACCCGGCACCGACAAAGGCCGGATCACCGCCGACCAGATCGACTGGCTCGACGACCTCTGCGCCGACACGACCCAATCGGTGCTGGTGTTCGGTCATCACCATCCGTGGGATCCATCCGATCACGAACGCAGCGACCACTACTTCGGGATCAACCCCGATGACAGCGAGGCGTTGTGCGCGTTGATCGATCGCCGGGAGGCCGTCGCGGGGTACTTCGCCGGCCACACGCACCGCAACCGAGTCCGTCGCTTCCCACAAGCCCGCCACGTCCCAATCGTCGAGGTCGCGTGCGTCAAGGACTACCCGGGCGCGTGGGGGGAGTACCGGATCCACGAATCCGGGTACCTGCAGATCGTCCGGCGGGCGTCGAGTCCGGCTGCGCTGGCGTGGACCGAACAGACCCGTCAGATGTTCCAGGGGCTCTATCGCGATTACGCGCTCGGCTCGTTGGCCGATCGTTGCTTCGCCCAGCAGTTCTGAGCGGGCGAGACCAACGAGTCACTTCCTAACCTGCCGGTGTGCAAGCTCTCGAAGGTCTGAAGGTCCTCGATCTCGCGACCGTGTTCGCGGGGCCGGGTGCGGCTCGTCATCTCGCCGACGTCGGCGCAGACGTCATCAAGGTCGAGGCGCCCGGCGGCGACGGCACGCGGCGGATGACCTGGTTTCCTCCCGAGGGCGGCGACAGTTACGCGTGGAAGTCGGTCGCGCGGAACAAACGCTGTATCGAACTCGACCTGAAATCCGACACCGGACGCGACGCGTTGCTGCGACTCGCGCGCCACGCCGACGTACTCATCGAAAACGGTCGGCCGGGCACGATCGAACGCCTCGGTATCGGACCCGAGGTGCTGTTCGCCGAGAACCGCGGGCTCGTCGTCCTGCGGATCAGCGGCTTCGGTCAAACCGGTCCGTACGCGGGCAAGGCCGGGTTCGCCACGATCGCCGAGGCGATGAGCGGCTTTGCCGCGATCAACGGCGAACCCGACGGCGCGCCGCTCGTCCCGCCGGTCGCGCTCACCGACGAGGTCACCGCGCTCGTCGGTGCGTTCGCGGTGATGGTCGCGCTACGCCACCGCGATCACAGTGGGCAAGGTCAGGTCATCGACGCGAACCTGCTCGAGTCGATGGTGCAGATGATGGGACCCTTACCGAGCGCCGCAGCCCATCTCGGCTACGACCAGCCGCGCCTCGGCAGTGGCATCCCCTATTCGGTGCCGCGCGGGACGTTTCGGTGTGCCGACGGCCGGTGGGTCGCGGTCAGCACGTCGGCCGAGTCGGTGGCGACGCGGGTCATGGCGTTGGTTGGCGCGGCCGACGACCCGAGGTTCGCGACCTTTGCCGGGCGGGTCGAGCACCGCGACGAAGTGACGACGCTGGTCGCGGATTGGATCGCGGCGCGAACGAGCAGCGAGGTGATCGCTGCGTTCGAGTCGGCGCAGGCCGCGATCGGTCCCGTCTTGACGATGGGCGAGTTGCTGGTCGATGCCCATGTGCGCGAGCGCGAGGTGTTCTGGGAGGTCGACGGGGTCGTGATGCCCGGCCCGATCGCGCGATTGTCCGAAACGCCGGGCGAGATCCGAGAACCTGGGCGACCCTTGGGTGCCGACACCGCGACCGTCTTGCGCTCATTGTCTGAAAACGACGCGTGGCCGGACCGGTTGTCCACAACCTGATCCGCTTGTCCGCAAGCCTGGGCCGGTTTCCCACACGGGGTGTGGACAACCTCGGCAGGGCTCAGACGTCGGGGGCGATCTCCACCCGATCGGCACCGTGGCGTCGGGCGGCTTCGAGCGCCAGACCAGATTGGGAGACGAGTTCGGCCGCACCGAGCGCGTGCGAGGGGTAACAGGCAACGCCCGCACTCACGGTGAGGGCATCGCCGACCGGGGAGCCGAGCAACGTTCCGCGAACCCGCTCGGCGGCCCAGACCGCGCCCGACTCAGGGGTGTCTTCGAGGATCGCGCCGATCATCAGGTCACCGAGTCGGCACGCCGAGTCGCTTTCGCGCAGCGTGCGGCGCAGGACATCACCGACCACCCCCAGCGCCTGGGCGCGGGTGGCTTCGTCGGTGTCGCCGAGGCCATCGATCTCGAAGATCACGACCGACAAGGGGCGCAACGATCGGCGGGCGGCGGCCACCTGCTGTTGCACCAAGACGGCGAAATACCGTTCGTCGTACAGGCCCGTTGCCGGATCGAAGGCGTGTTCGGCCTTCTCACGCGGTGTCTCGGGGCCGTTTGTGCGGGTGAGTTCTTCTTCGAGCGTCGCCGAGAGCGCGTCGATCTCACGACCGAGCCGCATCTGATCGCGTTTCGAGGTCTTCAGCGCGTCGTCGGCGACCCGCAGTTGCGCCCCGAGCGCGGCGCCGGCCACACCGGCGATGACCCCGGCCGCGCCTGCCGCGACGCCCCAAGCGGCCTGGTCGGCCACGACCGCGAACACGCCGCAACACAACGCAGCGACAGCCGCGCTGACGCACACGATGAGCCGCCGGTCGAGCATCACGACTCTCATCGGCCGATCAGCCCGGAGACTGAACCGAAGCAGACCCGAGCACGAGGTCTGCGATGTCGGACATGATGTCCGCGAGCCGGTAGTCCTTTGGTGTGTAGATCCGGGCCACACCGGCCTCCTGCAACTTGACCTGGTCGGACTCGGGAATGATGCCACCAACCACGACGGGCGCGTCGACCCCAGCGGCGCGCAGGAGCCGAACCGTCTCGGGAACGAGGTCGAGGTGGCTCCCCGACAGGATCGACAAGCCGACCACGTCGACGTCCTCGTCACGCGCTGCGGCAGCGATCTGCGCCGGGGTGAGGCGGATGCCCTGGTAGACGACCTCCATGCCGGCGTCGCGAGCGGCGACGGCGACCTGCTCGGCTCCGTTCGAGTGGCCGTCGAGACCCGGCTTGCCGACCAAGATGCGGATGGGCGCGCCACGATCGGCCGCGGCCGCATGCATGCGCTCGCGCACCTCGATGAGCCCGGCCGAACTCGCGGTGGCCACCCGGCCGACCCCAGTTGGGGCCCGATACTCGCCGAAGACGTCGCGCAACGCGGCCGACCATTCGCCGACCGTGCCACCGGCGCGTGCGAAGGCGACAGTCGCCGCCATGAGGTTCTCGTCGGTGGCGGCGACGCGGCGCACGTCGGCGAGCGCCGCCGCCCACGCGTGCTCGTCGCGTTTCGTTCGATACACGGCGATGGCGTCGATCTGCTCGCGCTCGGCTGCGGGATCGACGACGAGGATGGAGTCCTGGCCATCTGCGCCGGCGGTCAGTGGCGACGCCGCGGTTTCGGTGTAGGAGTTGACACCGACGATGGTGATGTCACCACTTTCGATCTTGCGGACGCGGTCGGCGTGACTCTGCACCAAGCTCGACTTCAGGTCCTCGAGGTTGGCGAACGCACCTCCCCGCGAAAGGATCGTGTCGAGCTCGGCCTGCGCGGCCGAGATCAGTTCGTTCGTCTTCGCCTCGACGACGTGCGAGCCGTCGAACAGGTCGCCGTACTCGAGCAGGTCGGTCTCGAACGCGAGGACCTGCTGGATTCGAAGCGACCATTGTTGGTCCCAAGGTCGCGGCAAACCGAGCGCTTCGTTCCATGCCGGGAGCTGAATCGCCCGCGCGCGCGCTCGTTTCGACAGCGTCACGGCGAGCGCCTCGAGCACGATGCGTTGCACGTTGTTTTCCGGTTGGGCCTCGGTGAGACCCAGTGAGTTGACCTGCACGCCGTAACGAAAACGGCGGGCTTTTTCGTCCGTGACTCCGTAGCGTTCGAGGCAGATGCGGTCCCACAGTTCGGTGAACGCACGCAGCTTGCACATCTCTTCGACGAAGCGGATTCCGGCGTTGACGAAGAACGAAATGCGTTCGACCACCGCAGGGAACTCGTCGTCGGGAATCTGGCCGCTTGCTCTCACCGCGTCGAGGATGTCGATCGCAGTCGCCAACGAGAACGCGATCTCTTGTACCGGGGTGGCGCCCGCTTCTTGCCGGGGATAGCTGCACCCGTTCATCGGGTTCCACTTCGGAACGTGACGAACGGTGTAGGTGATGACGTCGACCGTGAGTCGCAGCGACGGGCCGGGCGGGAAGATGAAGGTGCCCCGCGACAGGTACTCCTTCATGATGTCGTTTTGCGTGGTGCCGGCGAGGTCCGACGCGTCGACGCCTTGTTCTTCGGCTGCGGCGACATACAGCGCCAGCAACCACATCGCGGTGGCGTTGATCGTCATCGACGTGTTCATGTCGCTGAGCGGAATCTGGTCGAACAGCGTCTGCATCTCGGCGAGCGTCGGGACCGGTACACCGACCTTGCCGACCTCGCCGCGCGCCATCGGATCGTCGGGGTCGTAGCCGGTCTGGGTTGGCAGATCGAACGCGATCGACAACCCGGTCTGGCCCTTCGCAAGGTTGGTGCGATAGAGCTCGTTGCTCGCTCGGGCCGATGAGTGACCCGAATACGTGCGCATGACCCAGGGGCGATCTCGTTCAGCCATCAGACTCAGTTTCTCGCGCGATCAGCTCGTGCGCACCATCGACCCGCCAGATCTGTGACCGAAGGGGGGTCGATTCGGCGGACCTGTGACGCGTTTGAGGTTCCGGGGCCGCTACTTGCGGTAGTCGTAGAAGCCGGCGCCGGACTTGCGACCCAGCCGCTCCGCGCTGACCATGCGGCGCAGGATCGGTGCCGGCGCGTAGTTCGGGTCGTTGAACTCCGCGTACAACGCTTCGAGAATCGACAGGCTGGTGTCGAGCCCGACCAGGTCGAGCAGCTCGAGCGGACCCATCGGGAAGTTGCAGCCGCCCTTCATTGCTGTGTCGATGTCGTCGCGGCTGGCGACGCCTGCGTCCATCATCCGAGCTGCGTTGTTCAGGTACGGGAACAACAGCGCGTTCACGATGAACCCCGCCTGGTCCTTGACGAGCACGGGCTTCTTGCCGCACGTCGTGGCGAACTCGGTGGCGGCGGCGATGGTCTCGTCCGATGACGTCAGACAACGGATGATCTCGACCAGGCTCATGGCGGGCGCCGGGTTGAAGAAGTGCACGCCGCAGACCTTTTCGGGCCGACTCGTGCTCATCGCCATCTCGATGACGGGCAGCGTCGATGTGTTCGTCGCGAGAATCGCGCCGTCGCCGCAGATCCGGTCGAGGTCGGTGAACAGGTGCTTCTTGGCATCGAGGTCTTCGAGGATCGACTCGATGACAAGATCGCACTCGGCCAACTCGCCGAGGTCGGCGACGGCACGAACTCGCCCGAGCACTGCGGTGCGCTCCGCGTCTTCGAGCTTGCCTCGCTCGACCTGCTTGGCGAGCGACTTCTCGAGGGCCGCGACCATCGCGTCGGCGGTGGCCTGCTGGCGACTGCGCAGCACGACCTCGAACCCGGCCTTGCCGGCGACTTCGGCCATCCCCGAACCCATGATGCCCGAACCAACGATGCCGACGCGCTTGATCGTCATGACCCCTCCCAGAGTGAGACGCGCAGGCTACCGATGGGTAATGGCGTGAAGCCAGCCCGGATGCGCTCCGTCGTGCTCGTCAGTCGAGCGGTCGTGCCTCGTCGAGTGCGTTTCGGGTGGCTCGCGTCGCCGCAACGGGTGTCCCGTAGAGTCCAGGCGTGGCGATCTGGGAACGCGGTTTCGCATCGATCTACGACAAGATGAACGCGGCGATGGAGGCCGGGTTCATGGGCCGGCGTCGATCGGCGCTCGTGGGTCCGCTCACCGGCCGGGTGCTCGAGATCGGATCCGGCACCGGCGCGAACTTGGCGCATTACGAGATGGCCGATCGGGTGATCTGCACCGAACCGAGTGGGCCGATGCGCGAGCGTCTCGCGCCTCGGGCCGAAGCCGCCAAGGTGCCGATCGAGGTCTACGACTGTGCGGCCGAAGCGCTCCCGTTCGACGACGCTTCGTTCGACGTCGCCGTCTCGACCCTCGTGCTGTGCACGGTCGACGACGTCACCCGGACCCTCGAACAAATCCGACGGGTGCTGAAACCCGGTGCACAGCTCGTGTTCATCGAGCACGGAGGCGGTGCCGATGGCAAGCGCGGTCGGTGGCAACATCGCATCGAACCAATCTGGACCCGGGTCGGCTGTGGCTGTCGTCTTACCCGCGACACCCGGGCCAACCTCGAAGAGGCGGGATACGACGTGATCGAGTTCGAGCAGTTCAGCCCGCGGCGCACGCCGCCGGTGCTGTTGCCGTTCAACCAAGGAGTGGCTGTCCCGTGAGCCAAAACAAGAAGCCTCGCGGCACCCTCGTGCTCGTCGGCGGCGGTGAGTTCGATGACGAGTGCGTTGACATGCACCGCGAGTTGCTGGCTGCCGCGGGCACCGATGTTGTGCACGTGCTGCCGACGGCCGCGGCGTTCGAGAACCCGCGCTCGGTGCTCGATGCGGCAAGTGCACACTTTGCCGCGCTCGGTGTCACGGTTGTTCCCGTGCTCGCGCTCACGCGGCGCGACGCGGAAGACGACGCGATCGTCAAGACGGTCAAGTCGGCGCGGTTCATCTATCTCGCCGATGGCTCACCGCTGCATTTACGGTCGGTGCTGAAAGACTCGTCCTTGTTCGCCGTGGTCGAGGGCGCTTATCGCAACGGCGCGGTGATCGCAGCGAGCGGCGCCGGTGCGGCCCTCGTCGTCGACCCGATGGTCGATCCGCGTGGGGGTGCCTACACGGTCGGGCTGGGGTTGGCGACCGACCTCGCTGTGTTCCCGTACCACGGCACCGCGGCCGAACACATGCGCGACCGCTCGATCGAACTGTTACCGAGCTCGGCGACCTTGGCCGGGCTCGACGAGCACACGGCGCTCGTGCGCGAGGCCGACGGCTCGTGGCGGGTCGTCGGCCCGGGAACGGTCACCTTGTATCGGGTGGGTTCGGCACCCACCGCGCATCACGCTTCGGCGATCGAAACCTTGACGATCTGAACGGTTTCGCTGGGCGTTTCGCTCCCGGGCGTCTGGAGCGCGGCGATCGCCTGTGCGACCTCGATGCCGGAGACCACGCGGCCGAATCGGGCGTAGTCATTCGGCAACGACGTTCCCTGGTCGCCGGTGACGATGAAGAACTGGCTGTCGAACGTGCCGGCCGGGTCGCTACTCGACTTCGCTGCGGCGAGGGACCCAATGGGGTAGTTGTCGGTCGGCGGCTCGCCCGGCACTGCGGCTCCGGACCCGCCGGTGCCGTCGCCGTTGGGGTCGCCGCCTTGGATCATGAAACCGTCGACGACGCGGTGGAACGTGAGACCGTCGTAGAAGCCGGCGTTCGCCAGGCGAATGAACTGTCCCGAAGCGATCGGCGCGTTCACCGTGTCGAGTTCGATGACGATTTCGCCCTGGCTCGTCTCGAAGGTTGCGCTGTAGGTCTTGGCGGGGTCGAGCGGTGCCGTCGTGTTCGTCGGCGGTTGGGGGAGCGTCGCCGCCGGTGAAGTCGGGGTCGTGATCGGCGCCGCGTTGTCGTCGTCGCCGCGGTCGTTCCACCAGTTGACGCCGAGCACGACGACGACGGCGATCAGACCGCCGACCAGGAAGTCGACCAACCAACTTCTCGCGGTGGCGCCCTTGGTCGACTTCTTCGACGCCGTGTCGTTGCCGCTGTCGGGCGCGTCGGTCAACGGCTGCGCGGATGCATCCGAATCGATCGTCGTCTCGGCGGGCTCGTCATCGAGTCCGTCGCGCTGGGGCGTGTCGTTGTCGTCACTCATCGGTCGCCGCTGTCGTGGTCGTCGGGTTGGTCGGCTCGTCTTGGCTGACCGTCACCGAAACGATGGTCACCGGCTTGCTGGGCGTCTCCGTACCGGCAGTCTCCAACGCCGCGATCTTCTGGGCGACGTCAAGACCCTCGACGACCTTTCCGAACCGGGCGTAATCGTTGGGCAGCGTTGCTCCCCGAGCGCCGGTCACGATGAAGAACTGGCTGTCGAACGTGCCGGCCGGGTCGCTACTCGACTTCGCTGCGGCGAGGGACCCAATGGGGTAGTTGTCGGTCGGGACTTCGCCGACCACCGTGCTGCCCGCGCCTCCGGTGCCGTCGCCGTTGGGGTCGCCGCCCTGGATCATGAAACCGTCGACGACGCGATGAAAGGTGAGGCCGTCGTAGAACCCGTCGCTTGCGAGTTCGAAGAAGCGCGCGCTCGCAATCGGCGCGGCAGCCGGGTCGAGCTCGAGCACAATCGTGCCTTCGCTCGTCTCGATCGAAGCGGTGGCGACGAGTTCGGGGTCGAGGGGCTCCGGGGTGGATGTGTCGGTCGTCGTGCTGGTCGAAGTGTCGATGGGTACGGTCGTCGAGGTCCCGCCGGCGCCGACCTCGGTGTCGTCGCCGTCGTCGCCGTTGATCCAGACGAAGAGGGCCAGGGCGATGGCGACCACCCCGAGCAGGACGCCGAGGCGTTTGACTTGGGCGAGTCGGTCCTGCTTCTTCGCCGCCGCAGCCGCCGCGGCGCGAGCCTTGGCGTGGTTCTCCTTCTTGCGGGCGCGTTTGTCGGCCTTGGTCATCGGTGCTGAAACCCCCGTGTCGGTAGCGGCGGCGGAGTCTACGAGTGTGCCGGCCCGTTGGTCCCGTCGCCCGAAACCATCGGAGTGTCCGAAAGGTCCGTTGGTAGTTTGTGAATCCGTGGCCCTGATCGTTCAGAAGTACGGCGGTACGTCCGTTGGCGACCCCGACCGCATCCGGGCCGTCGCTGATCACATTGCCCGCACCGCGCGCGCCGGAAACCAGGTGATCGTCACGGTCTCGGCAATGGGCAAAACCACCGACGACCTCATTCGGCTGGCCAACGATGTCGCCCACGACCCCCGTGGCCGCGAGATGGACATGCTGCTCACCGCCGGCGAACGCATCTCGATCGCGCTCGTGTCCATGGCAGTGAACGACCTCGGGGTACCGGCCTTGAGTTTCACCGGAAGCCAGGCCGGCATCGTCACCGACACCGAACACGGCAACGCCAAGATCGTCGAGATCAAGGGCGACCGCATCAAAGAGGCGCTCGACTCGGGCAACGTCGCGGTTGTCGCAGGGTTTCAAGGCGTCAGCACCGCCAAGGAAATCGTGACGCTCGGGCGGGGGGCCAGCGATCTCACCGCAGTGGCGATGGCCGCGCGCTTCGGCGCCGACGCGTGTGAGATCTACACCGATGTCGAAGGGGTGTACACCGCCGACCCGCGCATCGTCCCCAACGCGCGCAAACAGTCGCGGATCACGCTCGAAGAAATGCTCGAGATGGCGGCAACCGGCGGGCGCGTGTTGGCGCTGCGGTCGGTCGAATACGCCCGCAACCATGGCGTGAAGATCCACGTGCGCTCGAGCTTCACGTGGGCCCCGGGTACCTGGGTCGAAGAGGAGAATCCGAACATGGAGCAGGCGATCATTTCCGGCGTCACCCACGACGCTTCGGAGGCGAAGATCACGATCGAGCAGGTCCCCGACCAGCCCGGCGTTGCGGGCAAGGTGTTCCGGTCGCTCGCCGACGAGATGGTGAACGTCGACATGATCGTGCAGAACGTGTCGACAGCAGGGCACACCGACATCTCGTTCACGATTCCGCGAGTCGATGTCACGCGTTCGGCGCCCATCATGGACAAGATCGTTGCCGAGATCGACGCCGCCGGTTATCAGACCGATGATTCGATCGCTCGGGTTTCGCTGGTCGGAGCGGGGATGAAGACGCACCCGGGGGTGGCCGCGACCATGTTCGAGACGCTCGCGAACAACGACATCAACATCGAGATGATCTCGACTTCGACGATCCGCGTGTCGTGCGTGGTGCGCGAGTCCGATGTCGAGCGCGCGGTCGTCGCGTTGCACGACGCGTTCGAGTTGGGGGTCTGAGCAATGCGCGCAGCACGAGTTGGTGTCGTCGGCGCGACCGGACAAGTCGGTCAAGTCATGGTGCGGCTGCTCGAAGAACGGGCGTTCCCGCTGGCCGAGCTGCGCCTGTTCGCTTCGGCGCGCTCAGCGGGTCGCCGGATCGATTGTTGCGGATCGTCGATTGCGGTCGAGGTCGCCGATCAAGCCGACTACTCGGGCCTCGACGTGGTGTTGATGTCAGCCGGAGCAACAACCAGCAAAGCGCTGTCGGAACGGATCGGCGCTTCGGGGCCGGTGGTCATCGACAACTCGTCGGCGTGGCGTATGGATCCCGATGTGCCGCTGGTCGTATCGGAGGTCAACCCCGACGCGATCGCGACGCGACCGAAGAACATCGTCGCGAACCCGACCTGTACGACGATGGCTGCGATGCCGGTGCTGATGCCTTTGCATCGAGCCGCAGGTCTGGTGTCGATCGTCGTGTCGACCTATCAGGCGACTTCGGGAGGTGGTCTCGAAGGCACGGCCGAACTCGACGAGCAGATCCGCAAGACGTTCGATGGCGCGGCGGCGCTCGCGTTCGATGGACGTGCGGTCGAGTTTCCTACGCCGAACAAGTTCCCTGCTCCTATTGCGTTCAACGTGATTCCAATGGCTGGTGGCCTCGTCGACGATGGTCGTTTGGAAACAAGCGAAGAGCAGAAGTTGCGCGACGAGAGCCGCAAGATCTTGGGGATCCCCGACTTGTTGGTATCGCCGACCTGCGTGCGGGTGCCGGTGTTCACCGGTCACTCGTTGTCGATCTCCGCGCGTTTCGCCCGGCCCATCGATGCGGTACGTGCGACCGAAGTGCTTTCGGCGGCGCCCGGCGTTGTCATCACCGACATCCCGACGCCGCTCGCTGCCGCGGGCATCGACCCGACGCTGGTTGGCCGCATTCGCGACGACGAGACCGCTCCGAACTCGATCGCATTGTTCTGCAGCAGCGACAACCTACGGAAGGGCGCGGCGTTGAACGCCGTGCAGATTGCCGAACTGATCCTCGCGGGCGCCTGACCCGCCGCACCGGCCGAGTGCACCGCTCCGCTCTACCCAGCGGACGCCGCGACTATTCCAGCCCAGGCTCCGACGATCGGGCTGCGGCGCGGCGCTCGAGCGGGGCGAGCAGTTCGAGCGTTGCCACCCCGATCACGACACCGAGCGACCACCCGCCGATGACGTCGCCGGCGAAGTGCACGCCGTGCACCATGCGCGCGATTCCGACCGCGACGGCGACACCAACGACGATGGGTCGCCACCGACGCGGCAACGCGCGGTAGGCGATCGTTGCCGCGACCGCCGCGATCGCGGCGTGGGACGACGGCCAACCGAGTCCGTCGGCAGTTGTGTCACGGATCTCGATGTCGAGTGACCTGAACTCGCCCGGTCGTTCGCGGTCGACGATCTGTTTGAGTTGACCCGAAACGAAGCGTGTCAGGAAGGCCGCCACGATCAGCGCGAATCCGCGTTGGACGTCTTTGCGGACGAGCCAGATGAGATAACCGATCCCGATCGCGGCCCAGGTCGTGCCGAGCTGCATGACGGGCGCGAGCGAGTCGGCCACCCAATCGGGGACGGCGTTGGTGCGCTCGGCGAGCACGCCTTCCCAGCTCGGAAGGTCGGCGGCGCGGGCCACGACCGCGGTAACCGCACCGAGGCCAGCCGCGACCGCCGCGACGACTCGCCGTGGACGCGCAACCGAGCCGGCCGAGACGTCAGGTCGCATCATCGAACACGAGGATGCTGCCGCCGTAACACGCGACCCACACGGTCGCGGTGGTCGGCTCATAGGTGATGCCGATCGGGCGGTAGTCGGTCTCGACCTCGGCAAGTTCACCGAGGTCGGAGGCGCGCAACTTGGTCATCGTCGACGATTCGTAGTTCACGACGTAGAGCGCGGTGCCGTCGGGTGATATTGCCATTGTCCGCGGCCGCGATCCCGTCGCCGCCGTGTGCGTGATCTCGCCGGTCGCCAGATCGATGCGCACGACCTGACCCGCGCCGTTGAGGGTTGCGTACAACGTCGAACCATCGGGGGAGATGACGATGTGGCGCGGTCCATCACCCGGCCAGACAACAGTTTCGGTGTCGTACGAGCCGAGGTCGACCTCGGTGATCACGTCATCGCCCATCACCGCGACGTACGCAGTCGAGGAATCAGGTGTCACCACGATCCCGCGAGGGTGGCGACCGAGGGGGACGCGGCGCACCTCTTTGGCTGTTGCATTGTCGATGACCGACAGGTCGAACGTGCACCAATTCGTGACGAGCGTGAGCCGATCGTCGGGTGTGACGGCGACGTACTTGGGGACCGACCCAACGCCGATGACCTGATCGATCTCGAACGTCGATGTATCGATGCGGTAGACGAACGAATCGTCGTACCCGTCGTCGGGAACGCATTCGTCGTCGCCTTCAGGCCCCCAGTTCTCGCCGTACATCGAATAGTTCGACACGTAGGCGAAGCGACCGTCGCTCGTGAACGCGGCTTCGACCGGCGCTCCCTGCGAGACGCCGGGATGGCCGTCGATGCCGAACTCGGCCAGGTCGACCGAGTCGCTGATCGTTGCCACTGCCGCTCGGTCGGCACCGAACACCGACACCGTATGGGTGTACATCATGTTCTGCGCGAACACCAGGCCAGCGCCCGATGCGACCACCGACTTCGGGGAGAGGCCGCCCGTGATGCGGTCGATGCGTTCGGGCGACGTCGTGTCCGACGCCGCTCGGGCAATCGTGGTGGTGGTTGGCGATGTGGTGGTCGTCGGCGACTTGGTTGCGTCGGGGTTCGATGTCCCCGGCTGTACCGACTCGTCGGGCGACTTCGTTTCGACAGCAGTCGAGGGAGCGTCGTTGCTCGCCAACACGCCGGCGCCAGCACCAATCGCAACGCTCAATGCGACGACTGCGATCGCACCTTTCACGATGTTGGAGCGTACGGCACGAGTGGCCGTGAGCCGCGTCGCCTCGCCACCGTCGATTCCCGCGCGGTCGACCGGGGTCGGCGGCGGCGATGCAGCCGCAGGTGTTCGTTACGCCGAAGGTTGTGACAGCCGCGCGACGTGCTCGTCGATCGACTCGGTCGTGACGTTCATGACCTCACGGCCCGGTGCTCCGACCTCGCGGCCGCTCATGCAGATGATGAGCGCAGCATTCTTCACCTTGAGATTCATCGTCACGGTGTCGCGAAAGGTGTCGTTCCGCAACTGCGACGCGAGGGCGAAGAGCTCATCGACGCTCGGGGCGACCTCCGGCAGTGTGCGCTGCGCCAGCTCGATGCAACGATCTCGATCGAAGAAGCTGCCGTCGCGCATTGCGCGAGTGGCAACAGCGAATTCGACAATCGGCTGACCCTCGCTCGCGAGAAACGCACGATCGAGCTCATCGCGCGTTGCGTCAGGTCGAATACGCCAATCGCGCGTGGGGGTAGTCGCCATCATCGGCGTCGGAGTGGTTGACGCCGCGTTGACGGCACCGTCGTCCTGGGATGCGCAGCCGCCTCCGAGTCCGATCGACAGTGCAAGCGCCGTGCACAACATGTACCGATTTCGTTTCGCCATGACATGAACGTACGCATCGAGTGACCCGCTATCACCCCTTCGTAGCGAAGTTGATCTCGTGTTGTTCTCGGGTTGACGTTCCGTTGCTTCACTTCGAGCGCTTGCCGCTGCACCATGCAGATGCCTGGTGCAACGGCTGCCCTCGCGCATTGAAAGGAGTCACCATGAACAAGGTTGCGAAGCCTCTGATCGCCATGTGTGCCGTGGTGTTCGGAGGTGCGCTCGTCTCGGGTGCATTCGAGCGAGCGGGTGCGGCGGCACCACCGCCCATCGACGTCACGAATCACCGAGTGGTGTGCGACAGCGTGGTCGGCAAGCTGAAGTTCTCGACCCCGCTCGTAATCGGTGGGACGAGTCCGAACAGCATCGCCATCAGCGCGACTGTCGCAGGCTGTGTCGACCTCGACGACAGCGAGGTCAAGTTGAAGGCGACCAAGATGAAGGGTGTCTTGTCGAGCGCGACGAACGACTGCCTGTCGCTGATCGGTCCGTCGAACATTTCCGGAACCGTCCAGATCAAGTGGAAGACGGAGCCGGGCACCCCGAAACTCATCGACGGTGACCCTGCAGTCGCAGGCGCAGTGAGCGATATGTCGATCACCCAGGCCAGCGGAGGAACGTTCGCAGTCCCGTCGTCGTGGGGCGGCGGACAGACCTCTGGGTACGGGCTGTTCCAGATTGGTGCCGACCCGGCTCACGGCAACACCGCGCCGATTCAGGTCGACAACGCCTTCACCGGTGGTAACGGAGGCGTCACCTCGACGTTCGACGGCACGACCGGCGAAAGCGCCGCCGCAATCTTGGCGCAGTGTTTCTCGCCGACTGGCGTCAAGGGCTTGAACTTCGGTATCGGCGCCGTCTACCTGGCGTAGGTCAAGCGCACGAAACACCTCATTCCCCACCACCCCCGGAGGGTCGGATCCTGTTGGATCCGGCCCTCTGCCCTGTGTGGGATACCTCCGATGCGCGTCGGTGTCATCGAGTCAGTTCGGGTCGGGTGTGGCGTCGCTCAGCGCCAACGCGGCGTTCACCTGTTCGAACAGGAGATCCAACTCGATCGGTTTGGTGATGCAGCTATCGGCACCGCGTTCGAGCATGTCGCGCAACCGGTCGGGGTTGGCATCCGCGGTGATGACGATGATGGGGATGCCGCTCGTCCGTTCATCGGTGCGGAGCATACGAACCACGGTTTCGCCGGGAAGGTCGGGCAGGTTGAGGTCGAGTAGTACGAGATCCGGTCGGGTGTGCCGCGAGGTTTCGATCCCCCCAACCCCGGTGCGTGATACCGACAAGGTCACGTCGGTGTCGGCGAAGGCTCGCGCGACGAACTGGATGTTGACCTCGTTGTCTTCGACGTAGAGCACGTCCGCGCGTCGCACCTTGCGGCTCGCGGTCGCCGCAGACTCCTTGCGTTCTGGCGGTGTCGTGCGATTGCCGATCGGGAGATGCAGGCTGAACGTCGAACCCTGGCCCACTTCGGACGCGACGGTGATGGTTCCGCCCATGCCTTCGATCAACATCCGGCTCATGGCCAGACCAACTCCGGTCCCAGGTACCCCCTCGCGGTCGGCGTCGAGTCGGTCGAAGGGTTCGAACAGCCGTTGGAGGTGACCTGGATCGATCCCGCGGCCGCCGTCGACGACGTCGATCGTGACGCGCCCGTCCACCTCTCGGGCGTTGACCAACACTCGTCCGTTGGGTCGGTTGTACTTGATCGCATTGGAGAGGAGGTTCAAGAGCACTTGCATCAAGCGTTGCCGATCGGATCGGACGAAGAACGTCGGCCGGCTTCTCGACGCGGCGTCGATCTGCACTGCGGTGCTGGTGGCAAGCGGTTGCACGAGGCTGAGTGCATTCACGATGACGTCGTCGACATCGACGTCGGTAATCGAGTACGACATCTGACCCGATCGAGCCCGCTCGAAGTCGAGCAGATCGTTCAAGAGCTCGAGGAGGTGCCGCCCTGCGGCCAAGATTTGATTCACCGAGTCGTGCTGGTCCTCCGACAGCGCGCCCATCGCGAGAAGTTGGGCAAAGCCGAGGACCGAGTTGAGTGGTGTGCGCAACTCGTGGCTCATGCGCGACAAGAAGTCGTTTGTGGCGTGGTCGGCGCGTATCGCCGCCTCGGCAAGAACCCGATCGGTCAGGTCGCGCGCGATCGCAATGACGCAAGGTCCGTCGGGTGTGTCGATCGGGCTCAATCCCACCTCGATCGGAAATTCTGTGCCGTCCTTACGCCGTGCCCGAAGGCTCTGACCGACGCCCATTGGGCGAGTCGTTGCGCCGCGTTGGTACTCATTGCGTCGCGCGGCGTGACCGACCTGGTCACCTGCCGGTACCAACGCATCGATGGTCATGCCGAGCAGTTCGTCAGCGGAGTATCCGAACACGTCCGCTGCCCGTTGGTTGCAGAGGCGGATCTCACCGTCGTCGGAGACAACGAAGACCGGATCCGGGGCATGATCGATGAGGCTTCGAAACCTGCGCTCGGACCCGGCGAGCGCAATCTCGGCGCGACGTTCGCGGGTGACATCGAGCAGCGTTGCCACAACCCACGGCTCTCCCTTGGAGCGGAGCAGCGGCATACCGATCACGACCAGAATCACTTCGGTGCCGTCGGGAGTGGACGTGACGAGGAGCCGGCCCTGCGGTGCCGCACTCTGTAACGCCCTCGCGATCGGACCTTCCTTGGGAGCGATACGGTTGCCTTGTTCGTCGTGCATCCGCCACGGTTCGTCGAAGACGTTCTGTTCCAGGAGGTACTCGCGTGTGAGGCCGAGGATCCGGCTCGCGCTCGGGTTCACGTCGACGATCTGACCGCTTGCCGAAACCACCAGTACGCCCTCGGCAAGCGCGGCGAACACTGCACGGGCTTGGTCGGGCTCGTCCTTGGCGCTTTGTTCGGCGAGCCGGATTCGTTCGTGGGCCGTATCCGGGAGGCTGGTGGATCCGTCAGCAGGCGTCATCGCGGCCGGCTTCGGGAGGATTGGATGCGACGCGGTATCCGAAGCCGCGCACGGTTTCGATCAGCTTCGGTCGTTGTGGATCCGACTCGAGCTTCGTGCGAAGTCGTCGAATGTGCTCGGTCACAGTCGCCGGATCTTGCCAGTCCTCGGTCGAGCCCCAGACGTGATGCAGCAGTTCGGTTCGGGAGTATGGCGTTGCGCTGCGCTCAGCAAGAAATGCCAACAACTCGAACTCTTTGTGGGTCAGCGCTACGGGCGTGCCGGAGACGGTGACGGTGGCGGCGCTCCTGTCGATGACCACGTTGCCGATGTTGATCGCCCGGCGGGGAGACGCCGTGGTGCCGCGCTTGATGACCGCGCGAATGCGCGCCTCGAGTTCGGGGAGGGAATAGGGCTTGCAGACGTAGTCGTCGGCCCCGGCTGCGAACCCGGCGAGGCGATGCTCCTCTTCGGTTCTGCAGGTGAGGACGATGATCGGAATCGAGTACTCGCGCCGAAGGCGTTCGAGGACCTCGATCCCGTCGAGTCCGGGCATTTCGACATCGAGGACGATCGCGGCGAAGTCATTGACTCGGACCGCCTGTAGAACGGCGGGTCCGTCGCCGACCGTCACGGTGTCGAAGTCACGCAACGCCAAGAACCGTTCGAGGAGCGCTCGACTCCCTGGGTCGTCCTCGGCGATGAGCACACGCGTGCGGGTTGTCACGGTCGTTTGCGTCCGTCCGGTTGTCCAGGTGTTGCGAGCGAGTTGCCCGAGCGAGCGCATTCGGTCGGGCCTACCGGTCACGAGTTGTTCCATCCGAGATATTTCAACCTGGTGAGCGAGAAAGCAACATCAACGCCCCAACAATTCGATGGCGAGAAATTGCTTCGCTCGTGGCCAACTCCGGACGCCAGCGAGACGATCGTGACCCCGGGCCCTCGGCGAGGCGCCGCCTGAGGGCATCGACACGCCAACCATCACGCCGGAGCCGAGGCGCTCGAGGGCGGCCGAAACTGTCGTCGGCGTCGGTTCCCGTCACGGTTCGGTCAGCCCACCAACCCGGCCTGGGTTCAGTCCCGACTGAGCCGCGCGATTGCTTCGCCCTTGACCAGCCACGAGCAACCGAATGCCACAACTGCAACGGACTCGGGCCAGAAGATCGCGCCGCGATGGGTTGCCATCATCGCGACCGCCACAACAATGCACGCGACGATGACGATGCCGCTGATGCGGTAGATGCGATTGCGCCGACGCTTGTGTGGGGAGATCCCGTCGAGACCCGATTCGTCGAAGCGCCAAGCCCGCCGCCAGTCGGCGAGCAAGCTCGCGAACCCGCGCGCGGGTGCATCGCGATCGCACGACGACTTCGTGAACAGGCACAAGGCGAAGTAGGCGAGCAACACGAACAAGGTGCAGGCGGCGCTGATGTGAATCGCGCTCACAGCTCGTGCCCCAGCAGTAGCGCCGTCCTTCTGCTCGAGTGTCGGGAAGAGCGCGACGATGACCGCGAGGAGTGCGGCGAGGTTGCTGGCCTGCCGATCGCGTCGGTAGTCGCGGCGTTCGTCGAGCTCTCGGTATTCGTAGGACAAGAAGAACACGCCCAGGGCGCAGAGCGTTCCGACGAACCAACTCCCCGTCGCTCCGTAGTAGTACGCACTGATCGAACCACGTAGCGATTGATCGGCCAGGAGGAAGTCGCCGATCGAGATCACGAACGGAAGCGCCAAGGCGACGATGCCGACGACCCGTTGTAGGTATCGATACGCCTGCGAAAGGGGATCGTCGTGCGCAGCGGACGGTGGGGGGCTGGGTGACGTCGTCATCGAGGCTCGTTTCGCCGGCCCGCCAAGATCGTTCTTGCGAACCGACTGTACGTCGTGCGCTGCGCCAAAAGCGCGACGTTGCTGTCGCTGTCGCTGATGTGCGCCGTTCGACATCGGGGCGTACGACCTTGGCGACTTCAGTCGTCAGGCGTTGCCACGACGTCGATCGTGACCTCGACCATCGGCTCGACCCGGAGCATCAGGATGCGTGGTGGTTCCATCCCGTGATCGCGAACGTCGAAGCTCGCACGTCCGCTCAGGTGAACGAGCCCATCGACGAGCGTGATGGTGAGCGCGCTCGTGTACGTCCGAGCGATACCGCGGAACGTGACGGTGCCGGTGCTCCGGTAGTCACCTGGTGCTGCGGCGGCCTCGATGGCGGTGATCTCACCGTCGATCGTCGGGTGACGACGAGCGTCGATCCGACGTCGTAACTCTCGCGTCTCGAGCGGATTCGACGACTGGAGACGGTCGACCGGGAACCGAACCGAGCCGGCCACCGGTCGCGAGAGATCGATCGTTCCGTGCTCGTCGAACGTGCAGTCGAGCACGCCCGTCAGTCCGGTAGCGCGCGAGTGAATCGGGTGCAGGCTCGATCGCCCGTCGATCGTCGCCGTCGAGCGTTCTGGGTCGATCGTGAAGCGCGTCATCAGGCAAGGCCGTAATCGTCGGTGCCTTCCGCCGGTGTCGCGCCGAACTCTTCGTCGTCGACGACGAAGGGCGTGGACGACGGGTCGTCGTAGGTGGTGATCGTTGCACCGTGATCCCATTGCGACTCGACTGCGCCGTGCTCGGTGACGTGGTCGGTTGATCCGTCCATGATTCGCTGCACGTCGTCGTCGGGGCTCGACGGCAGGTTGTCACCGCCGAAACCCGGCTCGATGTATTCGTCGAGGTTCGTTTCGTCGTGCGTCGGGGTGTTGACCGCCGAGATCGGTCGAAAGATCGTGGTGTCACCGTCGATGGTCATTCCCGGCTCGGCCTCGTCGTAGTCGGATGTTCCGTCACGATCCGAGTCCTGGAGCCGGGGGTTCGACCTCACGATGTCGACTTCGACGCCGTCGGGAAGACCGTCGTTGTCGGTGTCCGACTTCGATCGATGCGTGCCGAGCTTGCGCTCGCGTCCATCGGAGAGGCCGTCGTTGTCGCGGTCGCGCTCATCGGCCACGCGGTGCACCGCGGCAGCGGCGGAGGTCGATACCGCAGCGATGGTCTCACCGCCGGGAAGGACACTGAGATTGTTGCCGACCGCGCCGATCAGGTCACCGACTGCATGGGTGGCGTCGGCCAAGCCCGTGAGCGCCGCCTCGGGATCGACCGTTGCCGCCCCGTCCGGCACCTGATTCCACGGGTCGTTCTCGGCATCCTCCAAACGCTTTTTGGCCTCGAGCAGCCGGTCTCGCTTGGCGATCAGTTCTCGTTGAACGCGTTCAGCTTCCGGATCGGGCTTGTCCGCGTCGTCGGTCAGTCCGTCCAGGATGCCCCAGAAATCAGCCAATGTCGGTCCTTTCGAGAGGTGAACGACTTGACCGTACGGCGCCGCCGCCCGGTTGTCACCGGGTGAATACCCAGTCGCGCGCCTGGGGCGTCCTTTCGTTGCGCATACCGCAACGAAACGACGCCCCACTATCACGAGGGAGCGACGAACTCCTTGAGTGCGTTGACGATGTCGTCGTCGCTCGGGGTCGCGACGTATTCGGTGTCGCCTTCTTCCGAGCTGACGATGAACGGGCACTCCGTTTCGGCTGCCGTGATCGATTTGGTGCCAATGACGTCGGCTGAGGTCGCCGCATACACGGTGAGGTCGTACGAGGCATCGACGAGTTCGAGCGTCAACGTCGTCCCGTCGTCATCGAATTCACAGTCGATGCCCGTCGGAGTCGTCGCCGTGCGGTCGAGGCAACCGACGAGTTCGACGGCTGCGAACTCGCTGTTGTCCTCGTAGTCGTCGTCCTCTTGCAGCGCCCAGCCTGCGGGCAAGGCACGCGACGAGGTGATGTAGTTCCCTTCGTCCCGGTAGTTCTCCATGTAGACGATGACGTTCGGTCCCGGATCGCTCGTGTACTCGGTCGCGCCGGGGAAGCCGACTTGGGTTGTGCAGAGTTGGTCCCACTCGGTACTGAACTGCGGGAGGTCGCCGCTGGGCTCTTCGCCGCCTGGCGTCTCGCTGTTCTCGGAGTCATCGGTCGACTCGTTGGTGGTGTCACTGTCGGAGTCATCGCTCGAGCAGCCTGCGAGCGCAGTGAGCCCGAGAGCGAGGAGCGCAACGGTGAATGCGGTCGTCCGTCGGATCATGAGCGTGGCCTTTGTTCGTGGGTCTCAGTGGGCTGGGAGGTGAGGGTCATTGTTCTGTTCAGTGAGGATCGGTGAACAGGTCTTGATCGAAGTGCCAACCGTGTTGCTCGCACACTGCGCGGACCTCGGAGGGGCTGAAGCCGGTCAGATCGATTGCAGTCGAGGTTGGTGCATCTCGCAGATGCAGCAACCACGGCGATCCGATTCGCGGCGCTCGCGAGAATCGCAATGCACCCGGCGCGTTGCGATCGATCGACTCTCGGCTCGTTCCGATCGGTCCCCACTCGATCCGTTCGGGACCGATTCTGAGCTCGTGCTGCGGCTGACGCATGACGAGAACGATCGCAACGCACGCTGCGATCCCGATGATGGCGGCGATCGCTGCCGCAACGGGCGCGCTGCTCCACGCCCGCCAAACAACCAAAGCGGCGATGAGTACGGGGAACCCGAAGATCACGCCGAGGTCGGATTTGCGTTGGGTGAGCGCGGTCATGGAGTGGTGCACAGCCAATCGTGGATGGTGTACCGGAGGTTGTTCGGGATGATCGACGACGTCCGCCGGAGCGTAGTAACTCACGATCGAGGCGCACCGGGTGCCCGACAGATTGTCCGTCGAGTGGTGCATCAAGAGGTCGTCGACGAACAACCGGTCGCTCGGCGCTGCGAGGACAACAGCGTTGCTCGTCGGCTTCATGCCGGACCCGCCAAGCAGGAATGTGCTCAGCGCGCGCCTGGCGCGCTGATCGATCCAGATGCCGGTCGCGTGTGAGAGGGTTCTGAAACGGCGGCCTAGGTTCGTTGAATAAGCCAACGAGTCACCGTTGTCGATGTCGGTCACGGACTGTGTGTGATCGTGGAGCTGTATTGAACGCGTAGACGGCCCGTCCCCTGTTCCCTCGCCGCTGGGTATCAGCCGAGGGGCAGGAGCGCCCGGACCCGTGAGCCGTTGCCGTTCGAGTTGACGTCGATGGATCCGCCGATCTCGGCTGCACGCTCACGCATCGAGGTAAGGCCAACCCCGGGGACCCACGCGCCATCGGACGAACCGGTGTCGCGGACGGTCACGATGAGGTGGTCGTGTTCGTGGATGATGTGTACCCAGACCTGGTCGGTGCCGCTATGCCGTGCCGAGTTGTTCACGGCCTCGGTCGCGATCCGGAAGGCCGCGACCTCGACGGCTGCCGGGAGGGTCGGTAGATCGTCGGCCTGCACGACCACGTGGATCGGGTTTCCGGTCGGGGCGCGGGTGATGCCGACCTGCTGGCGGAGCGCGGCGACGAGGCCGAGTTCGTCCAGTGCCGGTGGGCGCATGTCGTAGACCAGGCGGCGGATCTCGCCAACGGCGGCAGCGGCGTCGGCGCGCAGTGCTTGGAGGAGGGCGTCGGCCGCGGCCGGGTCGGTGGTGATGGTGTTGCGGGCTGCGGCTGCGGTGTGGGCGATGCCCGACAGCGTCGGCCCCAACCCGTCGTGGAGGTCTCGGCGGAGCCGACGTCGCTCTTCTTCGATCGCGGCGATCGCGGTCGCGCGGGATTCCTTGAGATCGAGCGCGAGCGAACGGGCGCGCAGCGTCTGGGCCAGGAGCGGGCCGACGATCTGCAGTACCTGTTCGTCGCCGGCCGACAGCGTCAACGCTCCCGGGCGGAGCCCAACCACGATTTCGCCCACGAGCTCGTCGCCCAGCGACAGCGGCAGTCGGCGGGTCTCGGTGACCGCGGTGCCGGACGCAGCGAGCACGGTGCCGTCGGTCGAGATGCTGGCATAGGGCAGCATCAACGCCTCGCGGATCGCCCGCAGGGCCAGGAGCGGGTCGTCGCCGATGCGGTCGGCGACCGTGGTCGCGGCGGCGAGGGGATCGGTCCGCTGGCCGAAGATCAGCTCGTCGATGAGGCCCCGGAGCACGACATCGAGAGGGCGGTAGCCGACGGCGAGCACGAGCCCGACCGACGCGAAGAGCGGGACGGGCGGATCGTCGATCCCGAGCGGTTCGAACACCGCGGCGACGGCGATGAACACCGACAGGTAGCTGATGGCAACGACGGCGAAGACGACCACCGACACGACGAGTGATCGGATGTCGGTCAAACCGGGCCGACGCACTCCGATGAGCATGGCCGGTCCGATGGTGGCTGCCGGGATCGCGCCGACCGCGAGACCGGCTGGGCCGAACTGGGAGACCAAGATCATGCAGGCGAGCGCAGTGATGATTCCGGCGAAGACGAGCCACAGCATCGCTTCCCGATCCCGATCGTCGCTGGTCTCGATCACCCACCACCCATGGCCGATCACCGCGAGGATGACGACCAAGCCGAGCGTCGTTGAGACCTGAGTCTGTGAGGCGGCGACCGTGGTGATCAACCCCGCCGCCCCGACGGTCACCCACAAAACGAACCCGACCCAGTGGCGAAAGTTCGCACGGGGATACGCCAAGACGGCGAGCGAGCCCGATAGCAGGAGCGCCGTTATCAGGTGCGACGAGAGCGTCGACTGATCGGCGAGATGAGCGACCAGCGCGGCGATCGCCACAGCCGACGCGACCAATAACAGAATGCCCGCCAGCCGGCTGCGCGTCCCAAGGAGCCCCGCGCCGCCTGCGGCCAACGTCACCACCGGCGCGGCGACAGCGATCACGAGCGTCGACTGACTCACGTCGTACCCAACCCGCCCTCTCGGGCCCGCACGATCGCCTCACCGCGGCCGGCGACCTGCAGCTTGGCGAAGATCGACGTGAGATGGTTGCTCACGGTCTTCGGTGACAGGTAGGTCTGGGCCGCGATGTCGCTGTTGCGTTTGCCCTGGGCGAGGAGATCGAGGATCGTTCGCTCCCGGTCGGTCAGCTCAGGAAATGCCACATCAGCGCCGACCATCGTCGGGGGTTCCGCGAAGTAGCCCAACACCCGGGTTGCGACGCCAGGACCGAAGATCGCCTCACCGGCCACGATCGCTCGTACGGCTCGGACGATGTCATCCTGCTCGGCCTCTTTCAGGAGATAGCCCTGCGCCCCGGCCTTCATCGCTGTGAACACCGTCGCGTCGTCATCGTGCATCGTCAGGATCAGCACCCGACACCCCGGCACCTGCTCGCGGATCCTGCGGGTCGCCTCGACGCCGTCCATCCCCGGCATCCGGACATCCATCAGCACCACGTCGGGCTCGACCTCCGCGACGACTTGTACCGCAGCATCGCCATCTGCCGCTTCGCCGACCACCTCGAACCCGGGAATCGTGCCCATCAGGGCAACCAGACCGTTCCGCACGACCGGATGATCGTCGACGACGACGATCGTGATGCGCGACTGGATCGACATGACCCGATCATGCCATCCGCGATCCTCCTCCGATCCAGGAGGAACCTCCCGAATTGCTCCCGACCTCATGGGAGGACATCGGGGGCATCGGCTCTAGGCACGGGACACGCCGGCCACTGATGCTGCAACTCCAACCCAACCAGGAGGCAACAATGTCGACGATCACCGCACAACCGAACCAGCTCATCAGCACCACCGTCCGGACCGGCCTCGCCCTGTCCGCCATCATCGGCCTCGGGAATCTCCCGTTCGTGTTCCTCGACATCGACTGGGGGGCCGACGAGCCGCCGTTCGCGATGCTGCTGTTGGCCGCCGTCATCGGGATGGTGTCGGTGGTCTGCGCCGCGTTGGCGTGGAACGCCGGCAACCGCCGCCTGATCCGTCTCAACGCGGCCGCCCTGATCGTCAACGCCGTCATGGTCGTGCCCGGCCTCTTCGTCGACACTACGGCGACCATCCGGGTCACCACCGCAGTGATCATCGTCGCGACGGTCGCTGCGGTCGTGCTCACGATGCGCCGCTCGGACATGCCGAGCCGGGTGGTCGACTGAGAACGCAAAGCTCCGGACCCGCCCCCACCCGGTCGCCCGTCGTCGACCGACGCTGCGATCCCTGATCGAGCGAATGGCGATGAGCAAAGGCGAAGTGCACCTGCGGGCGTTTCCGCCGTGTGAGACGATGTGCGGGATGAGCGGTCACGTCGATGACGGTCGCGTGACCCTCATTCGCGCCGATCGCTGGCGATCTACGCGCAGGCAACCAACGACGCGGACCGGGCCGCGGCCGATGTCCTCGGAGGGCGATTCTTCGACCGCTCGCGGGATTCCCGCGGGATCGCGAAGGCAGGCTGAGCAAACTTGGTGATTCTTGGTCGGGGGTGAGAGGATTTGAACCTCCGGCCTCAGCGCCCCGAAATCGAATGAGCGGTTGTCGACGAACAGGGGCGAACGCGTTTGCGCAGGTCAGCCGGTCGGGCGGCTGCCCGCGACCCGTGGCGACCAAGTGCGGAACGCAGCCGCGCGCGCCATGGACGCGCCATCGTTCGTTGCCGGAGGGTCGCTCCGAGGAAGCGGCCCGTTGTGGGCCTGTTCGAGTCGCGGCTCGCCAACGAACTCGACCCCCTCAAATGTCGAGTTCAACGAAGTGTCGGCATCCATCGGATGGCCGCGCCGGTTCGGCGTCTGACCCCTTGAACTCGCCCATCATTGATCTCTCGAGTTGATCCATTGCATGCCGAGGATCACGAGATACGCAAAACATGCGTAGCCCAAGATGT
>SXIR01000048.1 GCA_005772765.1 Actinomycetota bacterium | reverse complement strand
GTTCACTGTCTTTGAAATCGCACCCGAGATGAATGGCTGCACCGCGGCCATCATCGACACGTGCCCCATGTAGTGAATCGGGTTGTCGCCCATCGAGCAGGCGAACACCGGCAAGTGCGACGGGTCGAGACCCGGCGCATCGATGATCGACTTGTTCTCGTCGATGTAGCTCACGATCGCGTCGACTTGTGCGTCGCTGTAGCCCAGCTTGCGCAACGCACGCGGGATCGTCTGGTTGACGATGAACATCGTTCCGCCGCCGACGAGCTTCTTCGCCTTCGTGAGCGCCAAGTCGGGTTCGATACCGGTCGTGTCGCAGTCCATCATCAGACCGATGGTGCCGGTCGGCGCGAGCACTGACGCCTGTGAGTTGCGCACCCCGTGGCGACTGCCGAGTTCGACTGCCTCGTCCCACGCCGACTGGGCCGCCGACAACAGCTCGGTCGGCACCATCTCTTCGTCGATCTGCGCGGCGTAGGAGCGGTGCAACTCGAGCACACCGTTCATGTACTGCGCGTTGTCGGCGTATCCGGCAAACGGACCCATCCGGGCTGCGGTGCGTGCGGAGACCGCGTAGGCGTGACCGGTCATGAGCGACGTCAACGCCGCGGCCAACGCCCGACCTTCGTTGCTGTCGTAGGGCATGCCCTGCGCCATCAACAACGCGCCGAGGTTGGCGTATCCGAGCCCGAGCTGACGGAACTGGCGGCTGGTCTCACCAATGCGCGGCGTCGGGTAGTCGGCGTTGCCCACGAGGATCTCTTGCGCGGTGAACACCACTTCGATGGTGTGCTTGTAGGCCGCCACGTCGAACGTGCCATCGTCGTCCAGGTACTTCAACAGGTTGATCGACGCGAGGTTGCACGCAGAGTTGTCGAGGTGCATGTACTCCGAGCACGGGTTCGAGCCGTTGATGCGTCCGGTCGCGTGGGCGGTGTGCCAACGGTTGATCGTCGTGTCGAACTGCAGTCCCGGGTCGGCGCACTCCCAACTCGATTCCGCGATCTGACGCCACAGGTCGCGGGCGCGCACCGTACGAACGACGCTGCCGTCGGTGACGGCTCGGAGGTGCCAGTCGTCGTCGTTTTCGACCGCCCGCATGAAGTCATCGGTGACGCGCACTGAGTGGTTCGCGTTCTGGTACTGGATCGAGTGGCTGTCTTTGCCGTCGAGATCCATGTCGAAGCCGGCGGCGCCGAGCGCTCGGGCCTTGCGTTCCTCGACAGCCTTGCACCACACGAACTCTTCGACGTCGGGGTGATCGACGTTCAAGATGACCATCTTCGCGGCCCGGCGGGTCTTGCCGCCCGATTTGATGGTTCCGGCGCTCGCGTCGGCGCCACGCATGAAGCTGACGGGGCCGCTGGCGGTGCCGCCGCCCTTCAGGTGTTCCTTGGACGAACGGATCCGCGAGAGGTTCACCCCGGCGCCCGAACCTCCCTTGAAGATGACACCCTCTTCGCGGTACCAGTTCAAGATGTCGTCCATCGTGTCGTCGACCGACAAGATGAAACATGCGCTGGCCTGCTGGGGAACGCCCTTCACGCCAATGTTGAACCACACCGGGCTGTTGAACGCGGCGCGCTGGTGCACGAGGATGTACTTGAGTTCGTCACGAAACGCCTCGGCTTCGTCGTCATCGACGAAGTAGCCGTCGGCGCGGCCCCACTCGGTCACCGTGTCGGCGACGCGGTCGATCACCTGCCGCAGCGACCACTCACGCTCGGGGAGGCCGAGCGTGCCGCGGAAGTACTTCTGGGCGACGATGTTGGCCGAGTTGATCGACCACGACGACGGGAACTCGACGTCGGGCTGGAAGAACGCGTCGCCGCCAGTTCGAAAGTCTTGGATCCGCGAGTCACGACGTTCCCAAGCGAGGGTGTCGTACGGATGCTGGCTCGCGTCGGTGAAGTGTCGAGTGATGCCGATCGCGAGTTGTTGCGGTGTGGTCGCCATGAAGGAGTCCCCCCTGGTATCCGGCGGCGAGTAAGGGCTGGGTGATGCGGCTGGAAGTGCGGGTGGTGCAGTGGTTTCGGCTGGGAGCGTTGCGTCGTGCTGGCGGTGTCGCGAGGCCGACGCGTCACGTGATCACGGCTGACCCACAAGATGTTGTGGTCCACCTCACGCGGTACGCAAGATGGAGGTGCATTACAGCACTCGAATTACACGCGTGTCAACTGCTGGGCCTCCGCGGCAGTCCTGGTCAGAGGCCGTTCGCGATAATTCGCACTCGTGACTCTGCGCACAAGAACCTCACCAGCCACTCTGACACCACATCTTGTGGTCCGAGGGCGGCGGCAACCTACACCCAGTGAAGCGTCAGAGTCGGGGTTTGGGCGCGGTCGTTTTCTCGAGCCGTTCGAGCCGGCGCAACTCGCCCACCTCGCGCTCGAAGTCGGCCACATCGTCGAAGCCCTTGTAGACCGAAGCAAACCGGAGGTAGGCCACCGCGTCGACGCTGCGCAGACGGTCGAGGACCGCCATGCCCACCTCGTCGCTGCCCACTTCGACACCGCTCGAGCGCAGGTCCTCCTCGATCGACACCACGATCTCGGCAACGACCTCGGCATCGACCCGGTTCGACACCGCCCGTTCGATGCCTGCCATGAGCTTGATCTGATCGAACGGCTCGGCAGCTCCGGAGCGCTTACGCACGAGCAGCGGCACCTCATCGACCCGCTCGTAGGTGGTGAACCGACGATGACAGGACAGGCACTCGCGCCGACGACGAATGACGCTGCCCTCTTCAGCAGGACGCGAGTCCACGACCTTGTCATCGTTGTCTGCGCAAAACGGGCACCGCACACGCGCACGGTACCCGCCCCCGACTACTCGGCGACGAAGCGAATCGTCTCGCCCGGATACAGCACGTCGGAGTCGCGAGCGTCGCGCAACTCGTCGACGACCGAGCGCGGATCCTCGTCGGGCGCAATGCGCTCGGCAATCGACCAGAGCGTGTCGCCCGGCTGCACGACATAGGTGACCACGACCGGCGGGCGCGCGTCGGAGGCGGCGAGGGTGGTGCCCCCGAACGCGGCGCCTGCCTGCCGTGCGATCCCCAGGCAACACAGGGCCAGCCCCACGGCGACGACCCGACGCCGCCAGAACACGGCAGCGGCGGGGCGGTTGCGTCGCGAGGCGGCCACGGTGGCACCGGGGCTCGCACGGCGTTCGACCGGACGCCGGGTGGTGGCTCCACGGGGATCCGCGGATGCACACGGGAAGGCAGCCGTGCGCACGACGGCCGGTCGAGAACTGCTGACGCCAGAAATCGGCGCACGTTGGATGGGTCGACGCGCCGCGCTCGCCGCCGTGGGATCGGCACCGGCGGGGCGAGCCGCACCACGACCGGTACTCCGACCACTGGCGCTCTGGGATCTGGCGCTCTGGGATCTGGCGCTCTGGGATCTGGCGCTCTGGGATCTGGCGCTCTGGGATCTGGCGCTCTGGGATCTGGCGGGGCGAGTCGGGATCGTCGAGGTCATGGTCCGACGATGCCCGACGGTCGCGACATTCACGGACCGTGGCGATGCGAACACTGCCGTTGCAGCCGTCGTGGTGTCGGAATCACGAACCCCTTCGCGGGTGCTCGGCCGACGGGTCGATGTGTTTCCAGCCATGGTCGCATGGTGAACGAACACCCGTTCGCTTGTCAAGAGAAAATCGAACGGATGTTTGCCACGAACGAATGCGCGTGTTACGGTGCGGCCATGTCACCGAACCACACCCGATATCCAGGCGCCCCGCTCACCCCACGCCAGCGCGAGGTGCTCGACTTCATCGACGAGTACGCCCGGTCCAACGGGTATCCGCCGTCGGTGCGCGACATCGGCGACGCCATCGGACTGAGTTCGCCGTCCACGGTGCACGCACACCTCGGTGCCCTCCAGGACAAGGGCTACCTCACCCGCGACCCGTCCAAGCCTCGGGCGCTGTTGCTGGGCTTCGACCCGCAAACCGGCGCCAACGTGGAGCGCCGACCGGCCCGCCACGTTCCCCTCCTCGGCGACGTTGCCGCCGGCACCGGGGTCCTCGCAGCCGAAAACGTCGAGGAGATGATGCCGGTCCCCGAAGACCTCACCGGCGACGGCGACCTCTTCATGCTGCGGGTCCGCGGCGATTCGATGATCGAGGCGGGCATCCTCGACGGCGACTTCATCGTCGCCAGAGTGCAAGCCGAGGCCGACAACGGCGACACCGTCGTCGCCGGCATTCCGGGTGACGAAGCCACCGTGAAGACCTACCTCCGCCGCAAGGGCAAGATCATCTTGCGGCCCGAGAACTCCGAGCTCGACGAGATGGTGTTCGATCCTCGCGACGTCACGATCTACGGCCGGGTCGTCACGGTGCTACGCCGCCTCTGACCACGCCGCAACGCTCGCGACCGGCGAACGGGTCCTCCGTCGCCGTTGTGAGCACACCACGATTGTCCGTCAATCTCTCGCCTCGACCGGTCGATAGCAACGGTCGTGGAAGGTGGGTCTGGCGCGGCAGTCGGCATCTGGGCGGTGGCGACGATCTCCGGGCGCGAGACGCGCGGTGAACTCGTCGGCTTCTCGCAGCGCACCGCAGTGGTCGCGTTCGATCGGGCACAACCCGTCTCGGCCGGCAACACCGTTCGCCTGCGCCTGGGGTACTCCGAAGCACACGACTCGGACGAGACCACCGTCGCGGCACGCGTACTGCACGTGACGTTCACCCGCGACGGCCGCCCCGCGGTTGCGTTCACCCTGCCCGACAACGAGGGCCGGCAGCGCCGTACCGACGGACGGGTGCCGTGGGACGAGAGCATCGAACTGGTCGTGTGCGACGGCAGGGTCAGCGGCGACGGCCATCAGCGAGCCCGAGCGGTCGACATCTCGGTCACGGGCATGTCGTTGCTCTCCGATCGAGAACTCCCGCCGCTCACCACCGTGCTGTTGCGGCTCCGACTCCCCCGCTCCCATAGCGCCATGCAATTCCGTGCCCAGGTGCGGTGGTGTCGTCCGAGCGCGAACCAATACCTGTGCGGGCTGGCCTTCACGGGGATTCGCCCCAATCAGGCGCGCGACATTGCCGAACTCGTCGTCGAACTCTCGACGCCGACGGGCATGTTGTCCGAAGAACCCTGACGTCGGCGCCGGATCAGATTCCGCAGAAGCCAAACAACACGTCGCGGCAACGTTCGAGGTCCGAGCGCTCCACCCGTTCGTCTCGCGTGTGAGCAAGCGTGGGTTCGCCCGCGCCGAAGTTCAACGCGGGAACGCCCGCGGCCGCGAACCGAGCGACATCGGTCCAGCCGAGCTTGGGCCGAACGGGCAGTGCACCCATCGCCACGAACTCGGCCACGAGCGGATTGGCCAGATTGGGATGCGCGCCCACCGATTCGTTCACGACCACGATGCGGTCGGCGCCGTCGAGCAACCCGGCGGTGTGCTCGATGGCGTCGGCAGGCGTGTAACAGGGGGCGAAGCGCCGGTTGACGACGATCGCGGCGGCGTCGGGGACGACGTTGTTCGCCACGCCGCCTTCGACGCGCACGACCTGGAGCGCCTGACGAAACTCGAGCCCATCGACCAACTCGGGTTCGACCGTCGCGGCCGCGACCCGCGCCAGCGTCGGCGCCATCCGTTCGATTGCGTTCGTGCCCATCCAGGGCCGCGCGCTGTGGGCGCGTGCGCCGTCGAACTCGGCGCGGACATGCACCGTGCCTTGACAGCCGGCTTCGACCCAGCCGCCGGTGGGTTCGCACAGGATCGCCAAGTCCGCAGCCAGGCAGGCGGGTGCCGTCGCGAACACGTGTCGGAGTCCGTTGTGTTGCTCGGCGACTTCTTCGCCTTCGTACCAGACCAACGTGACGTCGAAGCGAGGGTCGACGTCTTCGAGTCGCTCGGCCAGCGCCAACAGCACGGCCAGGCTGCCCTTCATGTCGGCTGCGCCGAGGCCGTGCAGTACGTCACCGTCGAGTCGCGGCTGCGAGTTGTCGTTGGCCGGAACCGTATCGAGATGGCCGCCGAGCAACACCCTCCGGTCACGACCGAGCCTCGTACGCGCAATCACATTGTTGGCGATGCGATCGACCCGCAGACCCGGCGCGCGGGCACGGATCCGTTCCTCGACAAGATCAGCCAACGCCCGTTCGTCGGGAAACACCGAGGGCACTGCGATCAACGCGGCGGTGAGGGCGACGAGGTCCGCAGCGTCCTGATCGACAACGGCACGCGGCGCGAGAGCATCCATCAGGTTGCGAGGCCGTGATCGCGCAGCGCCTCGTTCAGCTTGAGTTTGTCGTGCTCTTGGCCCTCGTCGAGGTACCGCAGGATCAACGCACACGGCAGGCCGAACGAACCTCCGGCAAACTCGCGTTGCCGAATCCCCTGCACGACGATGGCACGCTCGGGCACGTCGCCGCGGCTCACTTCACGACCGGTTTCGGCTTCGATCACCGGCGTCGAATCAGCGAGGATCACGCCGGCACCAAGTTTGGCGCCGCGCCGCACGCGGGCACCGTTCACCACCATGCACCGGCTCCCGATGAACGCGTCGTCCTCGATGACGACCGGCCGAGCGTTGGGCGGTTCGAGGACCCCGCCGATCCCGACGCCGCCCGACAGATGCACGCGTTTGCCGATCTGTGCGCAGCTCCCGACCGT
>SXIR01000047.1 GCA_005772765.1 Actinomycetota bacterium | reverse complement strand
GTACGGTTCGAGTCGCACGACCACGCGGGCTTCGAGGTCACGTTCGGTCCCGAACATGCCCGACAAGTACTTGTGCTTCGCCTTCACATACACCCCGAGACGATCAGGATGGTTCGTGTCGACGCACGCGTTTTGTTCGGCTGCGGTCCACGCGTTGCCGCCGAGCGGCGTCGCGGTATTGACCGTGCGCGCGGCTTCGTTCCACGTGTAGCCCACACAGTCGGTGCACGAGCCGAATGTGCCGATCGGCGAGTCATCAGTTCCGGTGGCGACCTTGTAGATCCATACTTCTTGCGGCGACCCGGACCCGAGCGCCGTCAATGCGGTTGCGACGGCATCCGCGGCCTTGACCGAGTACTGGCTGTCCTTCGGCAGCGCGGACGCCGTGCGGGCACCAGCGCGAGCCGCGTTCGCGACGGTCGCGGACTTGTTGAACGCGACCGAATACTCGACGATGCCCAGCACCAACGTGATGAGGAGCGGGAGGACAACTGCGGCTTCGACCAACACCGTGCCGCGCTCGCGCGAGCGTGCGCGCGGTCCGTGTCCGCGACTACGCGGAGGTCGATTCGAACGTCGCGTCGCCATCGCCGTGCTCCCAAGGTTCCGGATAGGACCTCGTGTCCCATATCCAGATCGGCGAGCGAGTGAGGATCGTGAGCGTTCTCACGGCCAATGGCCGCCGAGGTCCCGCCTGGAGCGGTAGCCGCCCGACCGCGAGCGTCAGACCCCGCGGCGGCGGACGCGGATCTTGATCGGGCTCGGCCCGAGATCGAACTCCTCGCGGATCTTGCGTTCGAGATAGCGCAGGTAGGTGGCGGGCAGGGTACGCGTCGAAAAGAGCGTAAATGTGGGCGGATCGGACGCACCCTGGGTGGCGTAGAGGATCCGGGGCCGGTGCTTGCGGTCGAGCGGCGGTGGATGCGCGGCTTGGGCGTCGCGGATCACCCGGTTCAACGCCCCGGTCGGAATCCGGCGGTGGTAGGCCTCCTCGGCCTCGCGGAGCGCGGGCAACAGCTGATGAACCCGCCGGCCCGTCAGCGCAGAAATCGGCAACACCGGGGCGTACGCGAGGAAGTGGAGCCGGTCGAGCACAGCGAGTTTGATGGCTTCGCGATCGTCCGTCTCGACCTGATCCCACTTGTTCAACACGATGACGATCGCGCAACCTGCGCCGTCGACCCGTTCGGCCAGCCGTTGGTCCTGGTGGGTGACGCCCTCGGTGGCGTCGATGACGAACAGCGCCGCATCGGCCCGGTCGACCGCTTGGAGCGCGCGCACCGTCGAGTAGTACTCCACGGGTTGGTCGACGCGGCTCGCTCGGCGCATACCCGCAGTGTCGACGAAGCGCAGCGGACCTTCCTCGGTGTCGATGATCGTGTCGATCGAGTCGCGCGTCGTTCCCGGGAGGTCGTGCACCACCGCCCGATCCTCACCGACCAATCGGTTGAACAGGGTGCTCTTTCCGACATTCGGGCGACCCACGATTGCGATCGAAAAGATCGCGGCCTCGCCATCGTCGGGAGTTTCGACCGGTTCGACGGGCGGCAGGGCCGCGACCACGGCATCGAGCAGATCGCCGCTGTCGCGGCCGTGCAACGCCGAGACGGGCCACGGGTCGCCGAGTCCGAGCCGGGCGAACTCCCAGATTTCGAGGGCGCGTCGTCCGTCGTCGACCTTGTTGACCGCAACGATGACCGGCGTGGCTTTGCCTCGCACGACCCCCGCGACGCGCGCGTCTTCCTCGGTGATGCCGGTCGTGACATCCACGACGAGCACGACGAGATCGGCTTCGCCGATTGCGGCTTCGGCCTGCCGCGAGACTTTGGCCGCGAGCGCCGGGTCTTCGTCGGTGAGACCGGCTTCGCCTTCGGTGAGCCAACCACCCGTGTCGATCACCCGAAAGGCTCGGCCCGACCAATTGACGTCGAACTCCTTGCGGTCACGGGTGACACCGGGTCGCTCCTGTTCGATCGCGTCACGGCGACCGACGAAGCGGTTCACGAGCGTGCTCTTGCCGACGTTGGGTCGACCGATGATCGCGACTACGGGCAGTTCGGCGCTCACATCGCACTCCTGAGATCGTGAGGGGCTCGGCGCCGCACGGCGTCGGCGAGTCCGACGCCCGAGGTCGGCACGAGTTCGATGGGGTGGGGCAGATCGTCGGGCGTCAGACCGTCGAGAAATCGACCGCGAGACACCGTGACGTCTGGGACGAGGTACCGGTGATTCGTCGGACGTTTCACCAACGTCTCGGCGAGATCGGTGCCGGTGAGCAACCCGCTCACACCGATGTTGCCGCCGAAGAACCGGTTCGGCACTGCGACGACGTCGACCTCGACCCGGGCTGCGTTCGCCAATGCCGCACGCCACGGCTCGATCACTGCGGCACCGAACTCCCCCGTGAGAATCGTGATCGGCCGCGACGCCACATCGGATTCGGAGCCAGCCCGCCTCGAGCGCCGCAACGTGATCGGGACCGATCCGTCGGCAGCCGTCGGGGCTGGTGTCGCGTTCAATGCCGGAGTCGGAGTCGGAGTCGGCACGCGGTATCCATCGGGTCGCGCTCCGTCGACCCAGGCAAAGAAGCCGGCTTTGGTGCGTGTGCCGCGTTCGAACGGCACCGAATCGGGGTCGGCATCGAGCGCCGCGCCTAACTCGGACGCGAACGTCGCTGCCATCCCCACACCGTTTTCGTGTTGCGAGCACGTCTCGTAGGTGTCGAGCGCAGGAAACGAGCGACCAGTCAACAGGTAGTACTCGTCGGACGCCCACACGACGCGACTGCCGCGCGCAGATTGGAATCGCCGCTGCCACTGTTCGACGATGTCGATGACGGCGTCCGCCTCAGCAGCAGTGTGCGGTCGCATTTCTGGTTCGCGGTTGTGGGCGCTGACGCCGAGCGGAACAACGCCGATTGTCGAGATCTCGGAGAAACGATCGAAGATCCCCAGCAGGGTGTCATCGAGCACCGCTGCATCGTTGATCCCCGGACAGCACACGATCTGGCCGTGCACATCGATGCCGGCATCGAGCATCGCGCGCAGCCAGCGCAAGCTGGTCGCGCCCCGGCGATTGCGTAGGAGTCGCGTCCGAACGTCGGGATCCGTTGCGTGAATCGACACGTAGAGGGGTGACAGTCGCTCGGTGACAACACGTTCGAGGTCGGCTTCGGTGAAGCGCGTGAGGGTCGTGAAGTTTCCGTAGAGAAACGACAAGCGATAGTCGTCGTCCTTCAACGACAGGCTCTTGCGCATTCCTTCGGGCAACTGGTGGATGAAACAGAACGGACAGTGGTTGTCGCAGGTCCGCACGCGATCGAACACAGCACTGTCGAGTTCGAGGCCGAGGCCGACGCCTGGACCCTTGTCGAGCACAATCGTCGTTTCGAGCCCGCCGCGCCGAAGATCGAGCTCGACGTGCGGCTCGTCGACTTGCAACTGGTAGCGGATCACGTCGCGGACAGCCTCGCCATTGACGGCGAGCAGTTCGTCGCCGGGGGCGATTCCCGCCGCCTCGGCTGGGGATCCTGACGCGACCGCGACGACGCGGGCGACGGACATGACCCAAGTGTAGGAGCGCACACCTCCTAGCCTCGGCCCGTGGTCGATGTCTCCGATGCCCACGGCCGCCCGGTTGGCCCAACCGACCCCGTCGCGCCGATCGAACTGGTCTTGCTGGCCGAACCGCGCGGATTCTGCGCCGGGGTCGAGATGGCCATCAAAGCGTTGGCGTGGATGGTCCGGACGTTCGACGGCCCGGTCTACTGCTACCACGAGATCGTCCACAACCGTCTCGTCGTCGAACGCTTTCAAGACCTCGGAGTGGTGTTCGTCGATCACATCGACGAAGTACCCGAAGGCGCGCCGCTCATGTTGTCGGCACACGGATCAGCTCCCGAGGTGGTCGCGGCAGCCCGAGCGCGCGGCGGCTACGTCGTCAACGCAGTGTGCCCGCTCGTCACGAAGGTGCATCACGAAGCCAAGGTTCGAGCCGGGAAGGGCTATCAGATCCTCTACGTCGGACATGCCGGTCACGACGAAGCCACCGGCACGCTCGCGGTTGCTCCCGAGTCGATCCATCTCGTCGAACACGAACACGATCTCGACGCCGTGCTCGGCGCGATCGACGACTCCCCCGTCGCGATGCTCGCGCAGACGACCCTCGCCGTGAACGAGTGGCAAGGCATCCTCGAGGCCACCCGAGAACGCTTCCCGACGTTGTGGACCGCGGCTCGAAACGACTTGTGTTTCGCGACCACCAACCGCCAGGCCGCGCTCACCGCAATCGCATCTCGCTCAGATGCGGTGGTCGTGATCGGAAGCGCCAACTCATCGAACACGATCGCGTTGGCCAAGGTGGCCGTCGAGGCCGGCTGCGGGGTTGTCGTACGGGTCGACAACGCTGACGAGCTCGACCTCGCGTCGCTCGATGGTGCCCGAATCGTCGGCGTCACCGCGGGCGCGTCCGCCCCTGAGGAGCTTGTCGAGTCCGTCATCGCCAAGCTCGCGCCGAGCGAGGGCGTCGAACGCGTTCGGGTCACCGACGAAGACGAGTACTTCCCGCCCCCACGGGAGCTCCGGGAGTTCCTGCCTGCGCTCGACGCACTCGTCGCGGTGGTCTTCGGCGCAAACCCAACCGCGGCGCGCGCGCTCGGCGGCCCGCTCGGAGCCGATCGCGAACTCGACGCGTCGAACGTGTTGGCCGCGCTCGCCGATCGTTGAGCGTCGACGATGTTGCGACCTGATCTCGACGTCGTTCGTCTGTGGCTCCACGTCGTCGGGGCATGTGTGTGGATCGGCGGCCAGATCGCGCTGGCAACGCTCGTCCCTGTGCTCCGCCGCACGGCAACGCCTGCAGTCGTCCGTGCGGTCGCTCGACAGTTCCAACGCATCGCGTGGCCTGCGTTCGCAGTCCTGCTGATCACAGGCGTGTGGAACCTGCTCGACGTCCGCATCGGCGATCAAGCCGGCCCCTACCTCGGATCGGTCTTCGCCAAGCTCGTCTTGGTGGTCGTGTCGGGAGTCGGCGCGGCGGCGCACGCGCTCGCCGCTGGGCCCGCCGTTGCCAAGACGATGGACGCGCAGTTGATCCGACGGCGTCAGGCCATCAGCGGCGCGACCGCCGCACTCGGCCTCCTCAGCGCCCTCGCCGCAGCCTTCGTCGGCATCCAGCTCTAGGTGCGTCGATAGAGCCGCGAATTGATGTCCTATCGACGCACCTGGGTGGTGCGGGCCTCGTCGTAGAGACGTTGGAGTTCGGTGTGGAGATGCGCCGTCAATTGTTCGACGAGCTCGCGTTTCACCACCGACCCGTTGCGCACCGGCGGAACGATCGGCGTACCCACGAGCACCACACCAGGGCCACCGAAGCGCGGGAATCGACCCGGCCCACGCCACGCGCGCTCGGTGTCGTACATCGCCACCGGCACGATCGGCACCTGCGCCTTGATCGCGAGATACGCGGCACCCGGCTGCAACGGCTGAATCACGTCGCCGCGCTGGCGGGTGCCCTCGGGGTACACAACGAGCGGCTCGCCACCTTCCAAGATTCGCAATGAGTCGCGCAGTGGCGCGCGATCCGATCCGTCGCGCTCGACGGGGAAACCACCGAGCACCGTGAACAGCCAGCCGAGTACCGGCACGCGGAACAGCGATGCTTTCCCCATGAACCGGATGCGCCGCGGCGTCGACATCGCGACCCAGGGAATGTCGAGCATCGAGCGATGGGTGGGAGCAATGACGAACGCACCGCTTGTCGGCATGCGCCCTGCGCCGATCACGAACCCGCGATATGGCCAAAAACAGGTGACCCGCAACACCAGGTGCGCGAACCGGTAGAACCGAGTTCCGCGAAACGGCGCAGTCGACGCAGTCGCCGCGCGAGTCGGAATGTCCGCCTCGCTCACGCGGAGACGTCCACGGCCTCGCCGGACGGATTTGCGGCCCGGTAACGCTGCACGATCTCGTCGACCACCGCGTCGATCGTACGGCCCGTGGTGTCGACCGCTTGGGCATCCTCAGCCTGGACGAGCGGCGACACCGCTCGGTTCGAATCGAGTTGATCGCGTCGTTCGATGTCGGCGACGAGTTCGTCGATGGTCACCGTGCGCCCGGCGTTGGCCTCGTCGATCTGCCTCCGGCGCGCGCGTTCGGCCGCGCTGGCCGACAGAAAGATCTTGCAACGCGACTCGGGAAACACCACCGATCCGATGTCGCGCCCTTCGACCACTCCTGCTGCCCGCGTCGCGGCCCAATGACGCTGATGGGCCACCAACGCCGAGCGGACCCCGGCGTGCGCCGCCACCACCGAGACAGCTCGCGTCACCTCCGGTGTGCGGATGTCGACGCTCACATCGATTCCGTCGAGCCACGTGGTGCCGTCGCGGAGTTCGATCGCGACCCGGCTCGCGATCTCGCTGCACGCCGCCGGAGCATCCAGGGGCACGTGTGCTTGCAACACGGCCAGCGTCACGGCGCGATACATCGCGCCCGTATCGAGCATCTCGAGTCCGAGCTCGTCGGCGACTTGCTTCGACACGGTCGATTTCCCCGCCCCCGCCGGACCATCGATAGCGAGGATTGCTTCGGCGCTCACCGTCTGCTCACCGCCGGGTCACGGCGGCGAGGTGGTCGTGGAACTCGGGATAGCTCGACCCAACGGCGCGCCAACCTCGTACCGAGCTTTCACCGTCGAGCGCGTTGGCCGCGATCGCACCCGCCATGGCGATCCGGTGATCGCCGTGGCTCTTCAACGCAGAAGGTTGCGGATTGCCACCGCGGATTACCAGGCCATCGTCGAGCGGTTCACATCCGACGCCGAGCTGCGTCAGTTCTTGGTGAATCGTGCCAATCCGGTTCGATTCTTTGACCACGAGTTCCTGGGCGTCGCGAATCTCGGTCACGCCTTCGGCGAACGCAGCGGCAATCGCCAAGGCCGGGATCTCGTCGATCACCGCAGGAATTTCACTGCCCGCAATGCGCGTGCCGCGCAACGGAGCGTGACGCACCCGAATCGTGCCAACGGGTTCGCCCAATCGCGTCTCCGTTTCCGCCACCTCGATGTCGGCACCCATTCGTTGCAAGACATCGACGAATCCGATACGAGTCGGGTTGAGCGCCACGTCGATGAGTTCGAGATCGGAACCGGGTGTGATCGCCGCACCGACGACAAAGAACGCCGCCGACGATGGATCGGCGGGCACGCACACATCGAACGCGTCCCACTCCCCCCGTTGGATCTGTACCGTGTTCCCGTCGACGACAATCGGCACGCCGAGCGCGCCCAAGATCCGCTCGGTGTGGTCGCGGCTCCGCATCGGTTCGACCACGACCGTCGTTCCCGAGGCCTGAAGACCCGCGAACAGCACCGCGCTCTTCACCTGCGCCGAAGCCACGGGCGAATCGAACTCGATGCCGTGCAGCGACCCACCGCGCACCGTGAGCGGCGCAAGACGTCCATCGTCTCGACCGTCGATGTGCGCGCCCATGCGCCGCAACGGTTCTGCGACCCGCGCCATCGGCCGGGATCGCAACGATTTGTCGCCGGTCAACACCGACACGAACGTGCGACCGCACAACAGCCCGCTCAGGAGCCGAATCGTGGTCCCCGAGTTGCCGCAGTCGATGACGTCGTCCGATTCGCGGAGTCCGTCGAAACCCGCGCCGGTCACGGAGACGCCGCCGGGTCGGGCTTTCACGCGGACCCCGAGTTGAGCGAATGCAGCCATCGTGGCGGCGACGTCTTCGCCGGTGGCGAGCCCGTCGATCGTGCTGCGACCGCGGGCGACGGCCGCGAACATCACGGCGCGATGCGACAAGCTCTTGTCGCCCGGCACTCGCAGCGAGCCAACGAGCGGGCAGACGCCACCGAACGTCACCTCGTTCGGCAAGGCCGTCATTCGAACGTCCCCCGCGTGACGGCGTAGCCGAGCGTCCGCAAGCCGCGCTCGAACTCGTCGGCCGCAGCGCCAGCGGCAACGACGAGCACCATGACGCCGCGTTCGCCTTCGAGGCTGTGCGCGAGTTCGACGTCGTAGATGTTCACGGCCTGACGACCGGCGAGGGTCGTGATCTCGGCGAGAACACCAGGTCGGTCGGGTACGAGCACATGGAACTCGCACAGCTCGTCCACCTTGGCGGCGCCCACGGGTAGCGCCCGCCGTCCGTGCCGCGCTCGTTGCAACATCGTGAGCAGTCCCGCTCGGTCGCCGTCCGCAACCATGCGTCGGACTTCGCTGAGGCTAGCGAGGTAGCCATCGAGTGCACCGACGATTGCGTCGCGGTTCGCGGTCAAGATGTCGGGCCAGATCGCAGGATTTCCTGCGGCGATGCGGGTCATGTCACGAAATCCGCCTGCGGCGAGCCGCAACAAGGTTTCGTGTTGCGTTGCGATGCTCAACGCCGTATCCATCAGCGTCGACGCAGCCAGCTGCGGAACGTGGCTGACGGTGGCGACGAAACGGTCGTGATCGTGCGGCGTGAGCGCGATCACTTCGGCACCGAATGCCGCGACTAACGACCGCACTCGAGTAAAGGTCTCGGCCGCGGTGCGCTCGGTCGGCGTCAGCACCCATGTCGCGCCCTGGAACAGATCGGCGCGCGCGCCATCGACACCGTCTTGTTCGGATCCCGCCATCGGATGTCCGCCGACGAAACGGTCGGCGCCGTGCACCGCTTCGACGGCGGCCACGACCCCGGACTTCACCGATCCGACATCGGTGACGACTGCGTGTGGTGCGGCCGCGAGCGCGGTCGTGACCACCTCGGCGGTGACCCCGACGGGCACCGCGACGAAGATCACCTCGGCGTCGACCACGGCGTCGGCCACCGTCGACGCAGCGCTGTCGATCGCACCGACTTCGACGGCGCGGGCGGCACGGGTCGGGTCGAGGTCCCAACCCGTCACGGTGACACCCAGGACACGTAACGCCGCGGCGACCGAACCGCCGATCAACCCGGTACCGAGCACTGCGGCTCGTTCGAGACCGGCCGCGTCGCTGTCGCGTGCGGCATCGCGCGTCACCATCGCTGCGCCGCCATTACTCGGGGAGATCGTCGCGCAACGTCCGCGCGCCTTCGAGGTAGACGTGGTGCAGTTCGTTGCGGGCCTGAGGGCCGTAGAAGTGCATGAGCACACGAATACAGCGGGCCATGCCATGACCGATGTCGAGCTCGCGCGCACAGATGAGCGGCACGTCACCAAGCCCCAACGCCCGTGCGCCCGTCGCAGGGAACTGACTGTGGAGATCGTCGGTCGCCGTGAAGATGATGCTGACGAGGTCGTCGTGGTCGATGGCATTGTGCTCGAGCATCGCCCGCACGAGCTGTTGGGTCCGGGCCTCGATCTCGGCAGCGGTGTCGACCTCGCAAGTGATCGCGCCGCGCAGGGCCAGGAGTCTCACGATGGTCGAGGCTACCGGTCCTCGCCCGCGGCCTTCCGACCCCGCACGTGCAACGCGACCCCGACGGTGGCACCGTCGAGCGCGCGTACCTCGTCGGCGGTGAGTTCGCGCCACGCCCCCGGGCCAAGATCGGGATCGCGAATCGGCCCGATGCGGACGCGAACCAAACGGCGAACGGGGTGACCGAGCGCCGAACACATTCGCCGCACCTGGCGCTTGCGGCCTTCGTGGAGGACGAGCGACACCAACGCGGCACCGTCGCCTTGGTCGACCAACGTCGCTTTGGCCGGCGCGGTGAGACCGTCGTCGAGTTCGACGCCCTCGCGCCAGGCCCGCAACGTCGCCGGCGTCGGTACGCCGTCGACGTGCGCGAGGTACTCCTTGTCGACGCCGTGACTCGGGTGCATCAGCCGATGCGCGAGGTCGCCATCGTTCGTGAGGATGATCAGCCCTTCGGTGTCGAAGTCGAGTCGCCCCACCGAAAACACACGAGGTTCGGACGGGACGAGGTCGACCACGGTTGGGCGGCCTTCGGGGTCCGACGACGTGCTCATCACCCCAACCGGCTTGTTCAAGAGATAGTGCACGAGCGTGTCGTCGCCCACGACGCGCACGCCATCGACTTCGACGCGATCCGTCTGCGGATCGACCCGTCGACCGAGTTCGGCGCGAGCTCCGTTGACCGTGACCCGCCCCGCGACGATCAACTCTTCCGCGCGCCGACGCGAAGCGAAACCGGCGCGCGCCAGGACTTTCTGCAACCGAATGCCGTCGACGGCCGGATCCACGAGCGACGTCAGTCGCGTTCGATGCCGTCGGCCAACTCGGCCGCGACTGGCATGGTCGCGACCTCATCGGACGAGTCACGGTTGAGGTCGACGACGTCCATCGAGGTCTTCTCGACGGCGATGCGATCGCGAAGATCGCTCGGCAGTTCCACCGGGCCGTCGGTCGGAACCGCCACCGTGGTCGCCGATTGTGTCGCGACCGTCGCGGGCGCCACGTCGCTGTTCGTTGCGTTCGATGCGCTTGATGCGTTCGAGGCGTCGTCATCGCGCAAGACATCGGCGGCGTTGGGTTCACGCACGTGCAACCCGCGCTCGAGCGCCTCGACGATGTGCGCCTCGGGCATGAAGTCTGCCAGCGGCGGCAGATCGGCAAGCGACTCGATACCGAGTTTCTCCATGAAGACACGCGTGGTTCCGAACAGCGCCGGGCTACCCAAGGTCGGTTCGTGTCCGATCTCTTCGACGTACCCGCGTTGCACGAGCGTTTTCAATGTCGCTTCGACATTGACGCCACGAATCGCGTTGAGTTGTGCCCGGCTGATCGGTTGTTTGTAGGCGACGATCGCCAAGGTCTCGAGCGCCGGCCCGGAAAGTCGGGCGCTTTGGCCCTCGAGGACGAATCGCTCGACGTAGGCCGCTTGATCGGGATGAGTTTGGAATCGCAATCCGCCGGCAACCCGAGCCAGCACGAAGCCGCGACCCTGGTCGAGGTATTCGGCAGCGAGTGCGTCACACAGCGCGTCGATGCGCGCCGTCGGCACTTCGAGCAGTTGCGCGAGTTCGGCGGAGGGCATGGGCTCGGTCGCCGCCATGAGCACCGCCTCGATCGCCGCCCGCAGCTCCGAGGCATCTCCGCCCGCGCCGTTGTCGATCAGATCGTTAGCGAGTGCCGCGGCTTCGTCAGCCGCAGCCTCGTCAGGCCCGGCCGCGTCCGGCCGGGTTGGGTCCCTGTCGTCGACGGATTCGTTCGTCGCGTCGTTCGGGACTGTTGCATCATCCATGTCTCGTCCTCCTGTCGCTCGAACGGCGCTGATCAGCGCAGCGGTGCGTGTTCGTCGTCGTGATCGACCTCGATCGGGCTCGCAGCTCGATCGCCGTCGGCGCGATTCATTTCGTCGCGTTCGGCTTCGGCCAAGGCCACGATCGTGTCCTCGTCGCCCCATTCGGCCAACGACTCGAGGTCGAGATCGAGGGATTCGTCGGGGGCCAGTGCACGCACCGTGAGATCGGCGAAGTTGCCCACTTGCTCGATGTCGACGAACCCTTGCTTGAACAACTCCAAGCAGGCGAGGAAACGCACGATCGCTTCGAGCTTGGTCGTGGCGTTCGCACAGAGATCACGAAACGACACCGCTTCGCGCGCCGGCAGCAGCGCGAGAACGTGTTCGATCTGGTCGCGCACACTGATGCGAATCGGCGCAACGTGGTCGGTGCGCACCGTGGGCGGCTCGGGCCGAGGGCCGAGCCCCTTGGCTGCGGCTCGCGCCAACGCGGCAACGTCGAGCCGCTCGAGGGGATCGGGAGCCAGCGAACGAAACGGCTCCTCGGGGCCGGCGGCGCGCGCCACCGAACGCGACGCGAACACCATTCGCTCGTGCAGCACGCGGGCCGCGTCTTGGAAGGTCTTGCATTCGAGGAGTCGAGCGAGCAGGTAATCGCGCTCTTCCCATTTCGCGAGTTCTTCGTCGAGTTCGACTTCTTCTTGGCCGGGGAGCAACCGCCGAGCCTTCAGTTCGATGAGCGTCGCGGCGATCAGCAAGAACTCGGTGGCGGCATTCAGATCGACCGAGTCGTACGTGGCGACCTGTTCGAGGTACTCGTCGATGATCTGCGCGAGGTTGACCTCCCACAGGTCGACCTCTTGCTTGAGGATCAGGTGCAGCAGCAGGTCGAAGGGTCCCTCGAAGACCGGTGTCTGTACCTGATGAGCCACGACGGGTACCTTATCTCGCGAATCACATCGCTGTCATGCTCCTACGATGAGCCCATGACGCGTGTGTTCTCGGGCATCAAACCGACAGGGTCCGTCCAACTGGGCAACTTCTGCGGGGCCATCGGACGCTGGGTCGATGGGCTGCCCGACGCCGGATCCCCGGCCGCCGACCAACGCGACCAGGTGTTTTGCGTGGTCGACCTGCACGCCATGACGGTCGATTACGAGCCCGAGACGCTGACCGCAACCACTCGGCAGGTGGCCTCGATCCTGCTGGCCGCCGGGATCGACCCGGCGCGCTGCTTGCTGTTCGTGCAGAGCCACGTCGGGGGTATCCATGCCGAGTGCACCTGGCTGCTCAACTGCGTCGCCGGTTTCGGCGAGCTGCGGCGCCAAACCCAGTTCAAGGACAAAGCCGATGGGTCCGAGCACGTCAGCGTCGGTTTGTTCGACTATCCCGTCTTGATGGCGGCGGACATCTTGTTGTACGACACCGACGAAGTCCCGGTCGGCGACGACCAACGCCAACACGTCGAGCTCGCCCGCGATCTCGCCGAGCGCTGGAACCACCGTTTCGGCAACACCTTCGTGGTGCCGCGGGCCACCTTCCCGCCAGCCGGCGCTCGAATCATGGATCTCCAAACCCCGACGAAGAAGATGTCGAAATCCGACGATTCCCCCCAAGGTGTCGTCCGCGTGCTCGACGATCCGGCGGTGATCACCAAGAAGATCAAGTCCGCGGTGACCGACAGCGACAACGACGTGCGCCACGACCGCGAGGCAAAGCCCGGCGTGTCGAACTTGCTCGAGATCTACGCCGGCGTCACCGGGTCGAGTATCGACGCCGCCGTCACGGCCTTCAGCGCAAGCGGCTACGGCAACCTGAAATCGGGTGTCGCCGAGGCCGTCGTCGAATACCTTGCCCCGTTCCAACAGCGCTCTGGCGAGCTCATGGCCGACCCAGGCGAGATCGACCGGATCCTGCGAGCCGGTGCGGAACTCGCGGCCGAGCGGGCCAACGCCGTGCTGCAACGGACCAAACGTTCGGCCGGATTGCTGCTGCCGTAGCCGTTGCGCCCTGCCGCGTCTGTGTGAATCGCCACATCCCAACCGACCGGGACAAGGCGCCCATCAAGGTCACCCCCTCGGCGTGCCGATCCTCCTCCGGGCGAGCCAACCCACGGAGGCAGGGTGACAGCAGCAACAGGCGAACGCGCGGAGTCGTCCGCCGACACGCGTCCGGTGTCGGTGTGGTGGCTCATCGCGGCCGTGACCCTGACCGGTGCCGCCCTCTGGCTCACGATCGATCACGACACCCGCAACGTCACCGCGCTGCAGATCGCGATGCTCTTCGCCGGATTCGTCGCTGCGGAACTGCTCTCGATCAACCTCTGGGTGCGCGGCGAAGCCCACACGAAGGCGTTGTCCGAGGCGCCGCTCGCGGCGGGCCTGTTGCTTGCGGCGCCGAGCTCGTTGCTTGCCGCGAATGTCATTGCCATCGCCGTCGTGTTCGGCGTCATCCACCGCCAACGGGGCGCAAAGTTGGCGTTCAACGTCGTGCAGTACGCCGCGCAGGTCGTGGTCGCGCTCGCCGTGTTCGGTGCGATCAGCGGTCCACTCGGCAGCAGCCCAGCACGCGCGTGGCTGGGAGCGATCGTCGCGGCCTTCGTTGCCGAGATCACATCATCGTTTCTTGTCAGCGCGGCGATCTATCTCCACCTCGGCGCGGTCGACCTCCGCGACGCGCTCCGAACCGATCTGTCGTTGTTCCCCGGCGTCGTCGCATCTGGCGCGGTCGGCGTGCTCGCGGTCGTCTTGCACTCGGTGCATGCGGGTGCCCTCGTCATGTTGGGGCTCGTTGTGTTCACCGCGCTCGGGGCCTACCGCGGCTACGGCACCTTGCTGCGACGTCATCGACATTTGCAACTACTCCAGGGCTACTCGCGCGACATTGCCGAAGCGGTCGCGCGCGATGACGTCGTCGCGACCGCGTTGAAGGGCGCCTCCCAGCTGCTCGGAGCCCAACGCGCCTATCTCGTCCTGCTGGTTCGTGATCAACCCGGGCACCTTCTGCGTTGTCGCTTTGCCGATGGCGAGGTGCGCAGCGGCGTCGAACCCATCGACCCGGCCGACCCCGTCGCACGGGTGCTCGGGACCGCGGAACCCGCGCACTTGCGCCGGTCCGGAAGCGGCAGTCGCAACGCGTTGACGCCATTGGGCTTGCACGAGATGCTCGTCGCGCCGTTGCGGGCTGACGGTGCCGTCGTCGGCGCGCTGGCGGTCGCGAACGAAGCCGGCGACATCGATGCGTTCGACCGCAACGACCTGGCGTTGTTCGTCACGCTGTGCGACCAAACCGCGTTGACGCTGCAGAACGGCCAACTGCTCAGCCAACTCCGACGCGAAATCGAAGAACGCCAGTATCGAGCGTTGCACGATGACGTCACGGGGCTCGGTAACCGCGCCGCCTTGTTGGAAGAACTCGCCGAACGTTGCCACCGACCTGACCCCCTGGCGGTCGTCGTCGTCGGACTCCAGGGCTTCGGCCGGGTGAACGAAGCCCTCGGCTACGAACGCGGCGACGAAGTGCTCGAACGCATCGCCAACCGGGTGCAACAGCGGCTCCGCGGTGGCGACTGGCTCGGACGACTCTCAGGCGGCGAGTTCGCGTTGTTGCTCGACGACATCCCCAACGGCGACGCGGCACGCGCTGCGGCTGCGACGATCGTCGGAACGATGAGCGAGCCGTTGTCGGTCGGCGGCATCGAAGTCGCGATCGGTGCCAGCGCCGGCATCGCGCTTTACCCCAACGACGCGACCGAACCCGCGATGCTGCTGCGACGCGCCGACGGCGCGTTCCGGGTAGCGAAGGACGCGGGTCGAACGGTCGAGTGTTACGACGAGCAGCGCGATCACGACGCGTCGGGGCGTCTGGTGCTCGCCACGCAGCTGCGCCGAGCGATCGAACGCCGCGAACTCACCGTTGCGTACCAACCGAAGGCGGACCTGCGGACCGGTGCGATCACCGGCGTCGAGGCATTGGTGCGCTGGGAACATCCCGAACGCGGGTTCGTCCCGCCCGACGAGTTCGTGTTGTTGGCCGAGCAAACCGGTTCGATCCACGCGCTGACCGCGTTCGTCGTCGAGCGAGCCCTGGCCGACCGGAAGCGTTGGGCCGATGCGGGGCTGCAACTCGCGTTGTCGGTGAACGTGTCGACCCGCGACCTCGAACACGACTGGCTTCGGGCCGAAGTGCCTGGTCTCCTCGCTGCGAACGCGTGCCCCCCGTCGAGCCTCACGCTCGAGATCACCGAGACGCAGCTGATGGCCGACGTCGAGCGCGCCGCGGCCGCGATCACACCGCTGCACGACCTCGGTGTACGCATTTCGATCGATGACTACGGCACCGGGTATTCGTCGCTCGCCGTGTTGCGGGCATTGCCGATCGATGAGATCAAGATCGACAAGTCGTTCGTGCTCGACATGCGCGCTGACGACAACGATGCGGTCGTCGTCCGCTCGACGGTGCAGCTCGGCCAGGCTCTCGGGCTCGACGTCGTCGCCGAGGGTGTTGAAACCACCGTCAGCTGGCAGCTCTTGACCGAGTGGGGCTGTGACCGCGGTCAGGGATACCTGATCGCACGACCGGTTCCTCCGGATCGCATTCCGGCAATCATCGAAGCGTGGGTTCCGCCGGAGTCCGAAGGACGTCCTCGGCTCGGACTCGTCGGCTGACCGCGCGTCCCGACTGCGAACCTCCGCCCAAGACCTGCTGCGGCAGCGCCGTCGCCGTTAGCCGAAGGGGTCGGGGGCGTCGGGATCGAGCGGGCAACCCGGCGACCCGTCTGCGTCGCCGACCTTTTCGCCGTCGACCAGGAGCCGGCTCACGGTGCCCCGACTCGTTAAACCCGACACCACGACGTGGCGCGGGCTACAGAACTCGATCGCCAGTCCGACGGGGAGCTCGTATTCGGGACTATCGGGATCGAACTCCGAACGGTCGGGATAGCGACCGTTGCGGGCGTACCACGCTTCGATCGCGTCTTCGGCTCGGCGCAGTTGTGGATCGGCGGTCGCCGACTCGACCCCGCCACGCACCCAGTCGGAGAGATCTTCGATTCGGGCCGGCACGCCACCAGGACTCGACGACGCCCACAACGCACCCGCCGACAATCCGATCAGTACCCCGAGGCGGCCCCACGGAAGGTCGCGTCGATTCCGGGCGCGTGGGGGCGGCGGTTCGATGTCCGGCGGAGGGACCTTGGCCGGCAGCGTGACGAAGTAATCACCCGTAACGGACGTATCGGCGTTTTCGCCCGCGAAAGTTCAGTCGTGGGCCGAAAAACGACTCAGCGCACGGTTTCGCCGTCGGCCGCCGCGAGCACGCGAGCGATCGGCCCTGGCACCCCGGCACCCGCCCACCCGGCAGGGTCGTGATGCACCTTCGCCCAGGCCGCGACCTCCGGACGTCCGCCGGCGACGGCGATCGCGGTCGAGCCGACCGCGGCGTGGTTCAGGTAGATACCGACGCGACGCATCTGACCGCTCGACTCCATCCATGCTGCGCCCGCCGAACGACCGGCCATCGAGCCCATCAACTGCGCGGCCGAGCGACGGAACGTGCCGAAGCCGCTGTCGCGTTTGCCGATGTCGTGGAGCAACGCGGCCGCCAGCCACGGATGGTCCTCGCCGAGTTCGGCCGGCAGCTGCGCAGCCGCTCGGCGCGCCACCGCCACGCTTTCGACGCGATCGATACGGCCCATGCGCTGCCAGAGCCGCCATTCCTCCGCAGTGAGCTGGGCTTCGACCCAGGCCAGCTCATCGGCGCTCACCCTGCCCGCGAACAGGGAGCCGAAGAACCGCCGGACGAAGTGCGCAGATCGGAACGCCACGAGAACAGATTCGCGCACGCGATCGCGCCGGTGCGATTGCAAACCCCGAGCTGTATCGACTGTCACGCTCGGGAACCACGGGCGCGATGCGACAGAATGTCCATCTGGTGCCTAGGCGGGCGGCAAGCCGGCGCCCTCAGCTGACGAACCCCTCCAGCGCGTCGAGCACCGGATCGAACACGAACCCGAGCGACCCCGACACGACCAACGCCAGCACCACCACGAATCCGTATCGGTGCACGGTGGCCCAGGTCCGCAGCCATCGGGCCGGCAAGAAGTACTCGACCAGCCGCGACCCGTCGAGCGGGGGTACCGGCAAGGCGTTGAACACGGCCAGCAGCAGATTGACCAGCGCGGTGCCGTAGGCGAACTGGGCCGCGATCGACAGGTCGTCAAAACTCCATGGAGCGTCGGGCACCAGCCCGCGGGCGACCACCGCGCCAGCGATGCCCAACACCAAGTTCGACAGCGGACCGGCAAAGGCAACCAGCACCAGATCACGGCGCGGTGAACGCAATCGGCTGGGTCGAACCGGCACCGGCTTGGCGTACCCGAACGGAACGCCCGCGAGCGCACCGAGGAACGGCAGCGCCAACGTCCCGAACGGGTAGTTGTGCTTCAGCGGGTTGAGGGTGAGCCGTCCCGCCATGCGGGCAGTCGAATCACCGAGCCGATCGGCCACCAGACCGTGGGCGACCTCGTGGACCACGACCGACACCACCAACACCGCGACGAGGATGACGGTGCTGGCGACCGCCATCGTTCAGCGTTTCTTCGACGCGCACTGGATGCAATGCCGCGCGGTTGGCATCGCTTCGATGCGGGCCTCGGCGATTGCTGTCCCACAATCCTCACAGCTACCGAACGTTCCGGTATCGAGCTTGGCGAGCGCATGATCGACATCGTCGAGCGCGTCGAGCAACGCGGCGACGATTGCATCGACCTCCCCGCGCTCGGCCGTGACCTGCCCGATGTCGGCGAAGTTCTCGTCGAAGGTGTCCCGGGCGCCGTCGTGGCCCAGGTGGGCGAGCTGTTCGGTGACCCGGACCCGTTCGGCCGCGAGCATGCGTTGGACTTCTTCGGCGGTTGCCATGGCGGGGCAGGCTACCGGGAGCCCAGGGCGCGCGGATGCGCGGACTCGTACACGGCTCGCAGACGTTCGGTCGAGACCTTGGTATAGACCTGGGTGGTCGACACGCTGGCGTGGCCGAGGAGCTCTTGGACCACCCGGATGTCGGCGCCGTGATCGAGCATGTGCGTGGCGCAACTGTGGCGCAGAACGTGGGGTGACGCCGGCTCGTCGAGACCCGCTCGACGCGCTGCGTCGCGCACGATCTTCCAGCAGCCTTGGCGAGAAATCCTTGCACCGCGAGCATTCAAGAAGACCGCATCAGCTGCGCCACCACGACCGGGGCCGCCGCGAGTTCGCAGTTCCAGGCGTCCCGCACCGAGGTAGGCCCGCAGCGCCGCGCACGCCGTTCGGCCAACCGGCACGACGCGCTCCTTCGAACCCTTGCCGAGCACGCGGACCAGCCCGTCGTCGATGTCGACGGCGCCCAGGTCGAGGCCGACGAGTTCGGAGATACGCAGCCCGGACGCGTAGAGCAACTCGAGGATTGCCCGATCGCGTTCGCCGAGCGGTTCGGGCCCTTCGGCACTTTCGAGCATTCCGATGACTTCGGATTCGGTCAAGGCTTTGGGTATCCCCTGCGGCACGCGCGGGGCGCCGACGCGTACCGACGGGTCGTGCGTCGCACCGCCCTCATCGACACAGAACCGATGGAACGATCGGACTGCAACCACGGCCCGGGCGATCGATGACGAGGCCAACACCGCTCGACCGTCGTCGTCGCGCAAGTCACGGAGGAACTCGACGTAACGGTGGACGAGGTCGTCCGAGATGTCACGGACGCGGCTGATGCCGAGCTCGCGCAACCAGCGCTCGTAGCGGGTCAGGTCACGCCGGTACGCCGCGCGAGAGTTGGGCGCGAGCCCGCGTTCGACTGCGAGCCACTCGTGGTACTCGACGATCAGCGCAGCGAGTTCGTCGGGCACGTCACGACGCGACTTCGATCGTCGACGAGGTCACCGAGTCGGTCGCGTTGGCAAAGGGAAAGTGCGGGTTGCGGCCCTCGGCCCGGAACGCGGCCGCGGCCACGAACCCCGCGAACATCGGGTGCGGCCGTGTGGGCCGACTCTTGAACTCGGGATGCGCTTGCGTCGCGGCGAAGAACGGGTGCACCGTCTGCGGGAGTTCGATGTACTCGACGAGGTGGCCGTCCGGCGACGTTCCCGAGAGCACGAGTCCCGCCTCGACGAGTTGCTGGCGGGACCGGTTGTTGACCTCGTCGCGGTGGCGATGGCGTTCGTAGACGACCTCGTCGCCGTACAGCTCGCGCACGAGCGTGCCGGCCTCGAGCTTCGCCGGCCAACTCCCGAGCCGCATCGTGCCACCCATGTCGACGATGTCGCGCTGGGCATCCATGAGGTCGATCACCGCGTGTGGCGTGTGCGGGTCGAACTCGGAACTGTTCGCGCCGCTCAGACCGCACGCGTTGCGTGCGAACTCGACCACAGCGCACTGCATACCGAGGCACAACCCCAAGAACGGCACCCGATGCTCGCGGGCGTAGGCGGTCGCGGCGATTTTGCCTTCGATGCCTCGGACGCCGAACCCGCCGGGCACGACAATGCCGTCGAGCCCCGCGAGGCGTCCTTCGGCGAGCAACCCCTCGGCTTCGTCGGAGGCGATCCAGTCGATGACGACCTTGGCGCCGCAGGCGAAACCGCCATGGCGCAAGGCCTCGACCACCGAGAGATAGGCGTCCGGCAACGTCACGTACTTGCCGACCATGCCGATGTGGACCTCTTGGTCGGCGGCCTTGACTCGCTCGACAAGGGTGCGCCACTCGGCGAGTTCAGGTTGGCGCTCGTCGAGTTGGAGCACTCGGCACACGTAGTCGTCGAGACCTTCGTCGTGGAGCACGAGGGGGATCTCGTAGAGGCTTTCGGCGTCGACTGCGCTCACGATGCCTGCGACGGGCACGTCACACAACGACGAGATCTTCTCCTTCAACCGGTACGGAATCGGCCGGTCGCTGCGACACACGATGGCGTCGGGCTGGATGCCTCGGCTGCGCAGTTCGGTGACCGAATGCTGGGTCGGCTTCGTCTTCTGTTCGCCCGACGGCCCGATGAACGGCACCAAGGTGACGTGCACGTAGAACACGTTCTCGCGACCGACGTCCTTGCGGAACTGTCGGATCGCTTCGAGGAACGGGAGGATCTCGATGTCGCCGACGGTTCCGCCGACCTCGGTGATGACGACGTCGACGTCATCGGTCGCGAGGCTCCGGATGCGTTCTTTGATCTAGTTGGTGACGTGTGGGATGACCTGGACGGTCTCGCCGAGGTAGGCGCCGCGG
>SXIR01000046.1 GCA_005772765.1 Actinomycetota bacterium | reverse complement strand
TACCTCGACTCGGATCGACCCGGCGTCGAAGACCTGATCGACCAGATCGTCGCGGGAGTCCGATCGGCCGCAACCTACGCGGGCGCTGCCGATCTCGAGGCGTTCCACGCTCGGGCCCGCGTCGGCGTCCAGACCGCATCGGGCTACAACGAGGGTCGGCCCCTGCCGACCAGTTGGTGACGGGAGCGCATGGACACTCGCCCACTGCTGTCGCTGCACTGGTTCTTGCCCACCGGTGGCGACTCGCGCGACGTGCTGCCTGGCGTCGACTCTCACGCCCGTCAACCCGACCACGGGTACCTCGCTCAGATCGCGCAGGCCTGCGACCAACTCGGTTTCGAAGGCGTCCTCACGCCGTGCGGCACCGGTTGCGAGGACGCGTGGGTGGCAACCGCCGCGCTCTTGCCGCTGACGCAACGACTGAAGTTCCTCGTGGCGTTCCGACCGACGTTGTTGACGCCCACGCTCGCGGCACAGATGGCATCGACCTACCAGCGCATGTCCGGCGGCCGCCTCCTGGTCAACATCGTGACCGGTGCCGAACCGAGCGAACTCGCCCGGTTCGGAGTCTGGGAAGACAAAGCCACGCGATACGAACGCACGGGCGAGTTCCTCGCGATCATGCAACGGGCGTGGGAAGCCGAACCGGTCGATTACACGGGGACGCACTACCGCGTAGCCGGCGCGACCACTCGTGTACCACCCGACCCGGTACCGCGTATCTATTTCGGCGGCGCGTCCGATGATGCCGAACGCGTCGCGGCCGAGCACGTCGACGTGTATCTCGCGTGGGGCGAGCCGCCTGACATGGTGAAACCGCGTGTCGCTCGCATGCGCGCGTTGGCGAAGGCCCACGGCCGAGCTCTCACGTTCGGTATCCGCTTCCATGTGATCGCTCGGCCAACGGCCGACGAAGCGTGGGCGGTCGCGGACTCGCTCCTCGCGGGCATGTCTCCCGAGGCGATCGCCGCCGCGCAAGCCGACTTTGCGGCAACGCAATCGGTCGGTCAGGCCCGCATGGCTGCGTTGCACGGAGGCGATCCCGAACGCCTGACCGTGTACCCGAACGTTTGGGCGGGCATCGGTCTCGTGCGAGGTGGCGTCGGCACCGCCCTCGTCGGCAGTTACGCGGAGGTCGCCGACCGAATCGCGGAGTATCGCGAACTGGGGTTCGACGAGTTCATCCTGTCGGGCTACCCGCACTTGGAAGAGGCGTACTGGTTTGGAGAAGGCGTCATGCCAATCTTGCGCGAACGCGGCTTGCTCGCACCGCTGCCGTCGGGCTCGGGTTCGGTGTTCTCGTTCCGATGACCGTACGCCGCATCGGACTGTTGCTGTGCGGTCATGTCGACCCGAAGAGCACGCACATCGCCGGTGACTACCCCGAGCTCTTCGCGTCGCTGCTGCGCGATGAGTCGCTCGAGTTGGTCCGTTTCGACGTCGACCGCGGGCATTTCCCCGCGTCGCTCGACGACTGCGAGGGTTGGATCTGCTCGCCGTCGCGCCAGTCCGTCTACGACGAACTCGAATGGATCGACGAGGCGCGCGACCTGCACCGAGAAGTGATTCGACGCGAGGTGCCCTACGTCGGAATCTGCTTCGGGCATCAGCTCCTCGCCGATGCGTTGGGAGCCCCTGTGCAGCGGGCGACCCATGGCTGGAACGTCGGTGTGCACGAGTACGTCATCGATGCACCGCAACCTTGGATGGGTGGCGATGCAGCGCCGATCTCCTTGCTGGCAAGTCACCAAGACCAGGTACTCGAACTGCCTGCCGACGCGACGTTGCTTGCTCACGCACCCGACGGGTCGTGTCCGATCGGCGGGATGGTGATCGGCGAGCGGGCGTGGACCGTGCAGCTGCATCCCGAGTTCGTGCCCGAACTGGCAGACCACTTGCTTGCGGGGCGCGTGGACCTCATCGGAGCTGACGAGGTCCGTTCCGCGCGGGCAACCCTCGACTGGCCACTCTCCTCGGCTCGGGTCGCCCGCTGGATCGGCACCTTCTTCCGATCGAACTCATTGCGCCCGCTCCGGCGGTGATGGCGCGGTCGATGATGTATCGATCAGGGGAGATACCAGGTCAACGCGTCGGTGGTGCAGGCCGGAAACATCACCGACATCAGGGCTCGTTGATCGCCGAGGTAGCAATCCGGGAAGCGATCCTCGACTGCGATCGCGCCATCACTGAACAGCAAGCGACCGAGTGCGTCGAACGGCACGCCGGAGCCACCACTGGCGACCGGCGCTTGCAGTGCGCCGCCCCGCTCGAACGGCCCAAGACGACCGCGTTCGATCGGTGATCGCACATGTCCCGACCACCATGACAGCAAGAACGAACCATCGAGTTCGGCGAACTCCGATACTGCGAGCCGGGCGTCGAACTCGGGCCGAAGCGCGTCGAGCAAACGGTTCGGCTCGGACACGCGCACGTAGTACCACTCGGGCGGTTCGAGCGCGCCGAGACAATCGAGCAGTCCAGGAACTCCCGGCCGAGCCATTGCCCACAAGGTCGCATCGTCACGACGCGCTGCGGCGAGCAACGAGGTGGTGACCTCCGGGTCATCGGCAACAATTTCCGCACAGAACGCCACGTCGCCCTCGACATCGGTCCAACGCGCAGTTCCTACCGGCCGCCCGGCGCGCACGGCGATGTACTGCGCCGAACCGTCTCGATCGAGGAGCCAGCCCAGCTGACTGCGCGAATGCGGGATCCGTACGTCGAAGCTGGCCTGCGCCCGCCGTTGCAGTGCGAGCATCGCGTCGAGATCGAGGTCGGTTGCGCGCCGCACCGTGATCGCGTTCGGCGCCGCGAACGTGTCGGTCACCTTGGCGTACGAGTGCATCGGTATGGAGTACTCGTACCCAAACTTCCGGTAGAAGTGCGGGATTCCGACCATGAACTGCACGAGGTGGCCGGCAGCCATCGACTCCTGGTGACACCATGCCATCAAGCGGCGGACGTACCCCTTGCCCTCATGGCCGCGGTGGGTTGCGACGAGCTCGACTTGACCGGCTGGCAACACCGTCGCGCCGACTTCAATCGTGGTCGCAATCCAACTCGCAGTCGCGACAACCTTGCCGTCGACTTCCACGACGCCCACGTGCGACCAACCGACCTGGGGATCGTCGACCATTCGCCGCAGATCGACCGCATCGGCCGGCTCACCTCGATCGACGAGCAACCCGGCGACTGCTTCGAAATCAGCTTCGCTCGCGGTGCGCACTTCGGCCGCACGCGTTGCTGCTGGCGCGGCCTCGGGTACGGTCATCCGGTCGACCGTATCCGGCGCAAGGAGAGTGGCAATGGAATCGAGCGACCTGATCTTGATCTCGGTCGATGACCATCTCGTCGAACCGTCCGACATGTTCGAGGGTCGTCTCGCGTCACGGTTCGTCGATGCGGCGCCCAGGGTCGTGCGCACCGACGACGGTGCCGACGTGTGGACGTTCAACGGCGTGACAATTCCCAACATCGGGCTGAATGCGGTCGCAGGACGACCGAAGTCGGAGTACGGCATCGAGCCAACGGCATTCACGGAAATGCGTCCCGGTTGCTACGACGTTCACGAACGAATCAAGGACATGAACGCGGGTGGGGTCCTAGGTTCGATGTGCTTCCCGAGTTTTCCAGGGTTCGCGGCCCGTCTCTTCGGGGCATGTGCCGACAAGGACCTCGCGCTCGCGGTGTTGCAGGCCTACAACGATTGGCATGTCGAAGCGTGGTGTGCGGCGTATCCAGGACGATTCATTCCTATGGGCATCCCCGCCATCTGGGATCCACACCTCGCGGCGGCGGAGATTCGCCGGCTCGCGCAGAAGGGCGTGCATTCGGTGACGTTCACCGAGAACCCCCACAAGCTCGGTGAGCCGTCGTTTCACGACGAGTATTGGGACCCGGTGTGGCGTGCGTGCGTCGACGAGAACGTCGTCGTGTCGGTACACCTCGGTTCGTCCGGTGAACTCGTGGTCACGGCGCCGAACGCGCCAGTCGATGTCATGATCACGCTGCAGCCGATGAACATCGCCCAGGCGGCGGCAGACCTGTTGTGGTCACGGATCCCGAAGCATTTCCCCGATCTGCGAATCGCGCTCTCGGAGGGAGGAACGGGCTGGATTCCCTACTTTCTCGAGCGCATCGACCGGACCTACGAAATGCATCGCAGTTGGACCGGACAGGACTTCGGAGACCTCCTGCCGAGTGACGTGTTCCGCCGCCACTTCCTGACCTGCTTCATCTCCGATCCGGTCGGCGTACGAGTCCGCGACATGATCGGACTCGACAACATCGCGTGGGAATGCGACTACCCGCACTCCGATTCGTTGTGGCCCGGAGCGCCCGAGGAGTTGGCAGCAGTGCTCACGGGCGTTCCCGACGACGAGGTCGCCAAGATCACGCACGAGAACGCGATGCGTTGGTACTCGTTCGATCCGTTCGTCCATCGGGCGAAGTCCGACTGCACGGTTGGGGCACTGCGGGCCCAAGCCGCGGGCCACGACGTGAGCATCCGTAGCTTCGATCAGGGTCGCTTCGTGCGTCAGGTCGGCATCGATGCTGCGGAGATCGCCGCCCGCGCCACCGCCTGATCCCGCATGGACCTGTTTCGCCCCTGCGTGCGCCGCCGGACGGCGCGGCATTCGTCAGAACGCGAGGACGCCGCGCGCGAGCTTGCCTTCGTGCATGTGTTCGAGCACAGTGTGAAACTCGGCGTGGGGGTACACCTGGGACACGAGTTCGTCCAGCAATACCCGGCCTTGGAGGTAGAGCTCGGCGATCTTGGGGAAATCGTGATGGGGCCGGGCGGTGCCGTAACGGCAACCCATGATCCCCTTGTCGATGTACACGAAGCTCTGAAAAATCGACTTCTCGAGGAGTGCGGCAGCCGGTGGCACGCCCACGGCAACGGCAGTACCGCCCCACTCGAGCGCGTCGATGGCATCGTGCAACACCTTCGGAACGCCGGTGCACTCGAACGCCCAATCGACGCCACCCGGGTTATACATGCCCTTCCCGCCCGGGAGCAGCGCTCGGATGGCGTCGGCCGACGCATCGACTTCCGCCGCGTTGATCCAGTCGGTGGCACCGAACTGGCGGGCCAACGCCTCCTTCGATGCGAGCGTGTCGACCGCGATGATGCGCGACGCGCCCGAGAGGCGCAGCGCTTGAATGGCGTTCAAGCCCACGCCCCCGACACCGAACACGGCTGCGGTCTGCCCGGGGGCAACCTTCGCGCGATTGAGGACCGCGCCCATCCCTGTGATCACCCCGCAACCGATCAGACACGCACTCGACAGCGGCACTGCCGGATCGATCTTCACCGCTTGGATTGCGTCGACGACCGTGCGTTCGCTGAAACACGAGGTTGCGGCGAAATTGAAACACGGGTCGCCTTGATACGTGAACGGACGGGTCATGTTGCCGATCGAACTCCGGCACCGCGTGGGGAGCCCTTGGGCGCAGGCCGAGCAGCGTCCGCAGTTCGCCAACGTCGACAGAACGACGTGATCGCCGAGTGCCACGGTGGTCACCGCGCTGCCGACCTCCTCGACGACCCCTGCTCCCTCGTGGCCCATTGCGCACGGCGTCGGAAACGGAATCGTCCCGTCGAGCACCGAGAGATCGCTGTGGCACACCCCGGCGTTCACCATGCGCACGACAACCTCGTGAGGTTTCGGGTCCCGTACCTGTAGCTCGTCGGTCACAACGGCCTGGCCGTCGCCCACGAACACGATTCCGCGCATCGGCGCCTCGACTCTCCTCGGCCGCGGTCGACGCGGCATCACAACTAGAACACGTTCTACAGTACGCGCCGATGACACGCGCCGACTACGCCGGACGCTTCGATCCCGGCTTGCGACTAGAACATTTCTCCCGGGGGCGTCTCGCTCGGCTGGCCCGAGAGTGGCTCCTGATCGGGCATCTGCAAGACCGCGTCGGCATGCCCCTCGTACTGTCGCAGCACACCGCTGACGAGATGGCGGGGGTTGCCATCGACGAGTGGATGGGGGCGAGCCCGATCTACTCCCGGCGAGTCCAGGAGCGCTTGAACTTCGTCGGCAACGACGTCGCGACGATCTTCAAGAACATCAAGATCGACATCGGCGCGCCGCACCATTTTCTCGACTTCAGGTTCGCGGTGCACGATGCGCAGCACGGCGAGTTCTGGCTCGATCACTGTGGGGCCCTGATGGATGCCGAGCCGATGGGCGACGAGTACGTCCAGCGCATGTGCCACGACATCGAGGATCCCACGTTCGACGCCACCGCCGCCGCGATCCATCCCCACGCGAAGATCCGCCCGTTGCACCGCCCGCCACGCGTTCCGAACGACCGCACGCCGCATTGCCACTGGACCGCCGTGATCGACGAGACGACCGAGCCGTACACGCAGCACCCGAACCTCGATCTGGTCGGGCGGTCCCGAATCGCGACGGTCGCGATCGACGATCCCGGTGCTGACGGCGAAGTCGGCGGTCTGCCCGACCTGAGCGGCGACATCGACCCGAACTTCGAACTCGAAGACCTCGGACACCGCTGCCTCGTCCTCGCGCTCCAAGAGGTTGCGGTGCAGATTCACCTTCTCAGTCGCGCCTTTCTCACCTGCGTGGCCCAACGATGGGGCGAGGCCGAAGCAGCCGAACATGCGCCCGGTGTGTTTACCGGGGTGGCCGGAATCGGCGCTGAACGCCTCCGCGACGAGTTCGGACTCGGAAGCGATACCGACTCGCTGGCGAAGGTCGTGCAGCTCCACCCGGTGTTCTGGCCCCGGACCTACGTCCCGCTTCACATCGACGTGCTCGACCGCGACACGGTCCGGATCGGGTTCGGCGATGGGCCTGCGTTCGCGGAGGGCGATACGTACTCGTGGTTTGCGACCTTCGACAACGCCGAGGAGTCGCATCCGGCGCTCGACGCCATCGGATACGCCATCGACCCGGCCTATGGGTCACACCGAGTTGCAGCTCGAGCGGGCGAACGCCATGCCTTCGAACTCCGACGCGGTGGCGAGGTTCGCCGTCAGGCCGGGTTCGTATCGCTCGCCAAGATCAGTACGGGAGCAACGGTGACGTTCATTCCCCGCACGGAGGTACAACACTGATGCTCGACATCAACGATCATCGCGGCGTTCGCGTCATGACGTTCGACCGGCCCGACGCGTTGAACGCAATGAACAACGGGCTGTATTGGGCGGCGGCCGACGCGCTCGACTCGGCAGCGGCCGATCCCAGGGTTGCTGTGGTGGTCCTCACGGGGCGCGGCCGCGCATTCTGCGCTGGGCAAGACATGGGCGAGATGAGTGCCAGCGCCGACGACGGTCGCGGTCACGGATTTCCGGCGTTCACCGACGGTCTCGCTGAGTTCTCCAAGCCAGTGATTGCAGCAGTGAACGGATTGGGCCTCGGTATCGGTGCCACGATGTTGGCCTTCTGCGACATCGTGTTGATGGCCGACACGGCTCGGCTCCGACTCCCCTTCCCGGCGCTCGGTGTCGCGCCCGAGGCGGGTTCGTCGTACACGTTTCCGGTGGCCATGGGCATGCAACAAGCGGCCTACTACCTCTACACGGCGGAGTGGATGACCGCCGAAGACGCCGTGGCTTCGGGTCTCGCCTGGAAAGCAGTGCCGGCCGACGACTTGCTCCCCGAAACGATGCAGGTCGCCGAGAAGATCGCGTCGATGCCGGTCGTGTCGCTCGTCGCGACGAAAGAACTCATTGTGGCTGCACGACGCGACGCCGTGCGGGCGGCGCGCGCTCGCGAGGATGCCGTGTTCGCCCAGTTGATCGGCGGTCCGGCGAATGTCGAGGCCATCACCGCGTTTTTCGAGAAGCGGCCACCGGACTTCTCGAACTTGCCGGACGCCTGAGGGTCACCGAAATGGCAGATCGATACGAGGTGTCCGACGACGAGACCGAGATCGAGCAGCGCCGACTCCGCCTCTTGGCCGAGGCCCGAGATCCGTGGACCCGCGCCACCATCGACTCGCTCGGTACCGCTGTGGGTTGGCGATGCCTCGAGATCGGCGCCGGCGCCGGGTCGATCTCGAACTACCTCGGCGAACGCGTCGGCCCGCACGGTTCGGTGGTTGCCACCGACATCGATACGCGCTTTCACGAACCCCCGATCGCCAACGTGACGCTGCTGCACCACGACGTCGTGCGCGACCCCGCGCCCGGACGCGACTTCGACGTGATTCACGCCCGAGCCGTGCTCCAACACCTTCCCGAACGAGAAACCGTACTGGCGCGGTTGATCGAGTGGCTCCGGCCTGGCGGTTGGCTGCTCATCGAAGAAACGGACGTTCGGGCGTTCGTCGAGCAGCCGCTGCCCGAGCCGTACGGCACGGTGCATCGGCTGATGAACGACCCCGCATTCACTCCCTGGCGTGAGCCGAACTTCGGCACGCGACTGGCCGCGCTGCTCGGCGATCGCGGTCTGGTCGACATCGACGTGGAGGGACAGGCCTGGGCAATGCGCCCCGGGGAGCCCGGCGGTGACTGGTGGTTCCTCGCCGTGCAGCGGACGCTGCCACGCCTCCTTGCCGCCGGTGTGATCGACGACGTCGCCGCGGCTTCGGTGCGTGACACGATCGCGGACCCTTCCCTGGTCATCGTCTCGCCACTGAGCCTCGCGATACGCGCTCGTCGGCCCGCCCTCGATTGACGACGCCCCTCGACATCGTTCCCTCCGCTCATGCAACCGAGGTAACACCTCGTCACTGACCAGACGCAGCGATGACTGTGTTCCACCCCGCCCCGCGCTCGACCCGTAGCCTGGAAACGTGGCGAAGTCGGAAGTGATCACGATCGACGTTGCTGGACGCGAGGTTCCGCTCTCGAACCCGACCAAGGTCATGTTCCCCGAACACGGCGAGACCAAACTCGACGTCGTCAACCACTACCTGGCGCTCGCTGGCCCCGTCCTGCACGCAATGCGGGGACGCCCCGTGTTGCTCGAGCGTTATCCGAACGGGGTTGGGCAGTCGTCATTTTTTCAGAAGCGAGTGCCCGAGAAACGTCCAGAGTGGCTCAGCACGACAGAAGTCAGTACGCCGAACGGAACGACCAGCGATGCGCTTGTCGTCGCCGATCTTGCGCACGTCGTGTGGGCGGTGAACCTCGGAGTTCTCGGCTTCCATGTGTGGCCGTACCTCGCGGCGGATCCAGCCCACGCCGACGAACTCCGCATCGATCTCGATCCCTCACCAGGGGTCACCTGGGACATGGTGCGCACCGCTGGCTTTCGAGCGCGTGACCTGTTCGCGGAGCTCGGGTTGCGCAGTTACCCGAAGACGACCGGCAACCGGGGCTTGCACATCTACGTCCGGTTGTTGCCGCACTGGGACGGCTACGACGTACGCGCGGCGGCAGTGGCGTTCGCCCGAGAGCTCGAACGTCGACACGTCGACCTGGTCACCGCGCAATGGTGGAAGGAGCAGCGCGGCGCGCGTGTCTTCGTCGACTTCAACCAGAACGCACCACACAAGACCGTGTTCGGTGCGTGGTCGGTGCGAGCGCGAGTGGGCGCCCAAGTGTCGACACCGATCACGTGGGACGAGCTCCACCAGGTGCGACCTGACGACTTCACCATGCGCAACGTTGCCGCCCGCGTCGCGGAGCTCGGCGATCCGTGGTCCGACATCGCCGAACCCGCGCAGTCCCTCGACCCGCTGATCGAACGTGCCATCCGCGATGCCGACCGAGGTATCCCCGACGCTCCATGGCCGCCGCAATACCCGAAGATGCCGAACGAACCGCGCCGGGTGCAACCCAGCCGCGCCCGCAAAGACGACTGAATCCCCTCAGGTCGACCCGACGTCTGACGAACTGTCCCGCGAGAGTGCCCGAGTGATCCACCGATTCAGCACCACGACGCCGACGACGTGCGCGACCCACGACTCGCGCCGACCGCTCATCAGACGATGCTCGTCCATGTGATGGGCGCGTTGGCGTACCCGTCGATCAGATTCGAATGCACTCGCGGGAAGGTGGCGAGATCGCCGTCGATCGCGAGGCCTTCGAAGCGAGTGAGGATCGTCTCGAACATGATCTTGGCTTCGAGACGAGCCAGGCTGGCGCCGAGACAGAAGTGCGGCCCGCCGGCGCCAAAGGCAACGTGCTCGTTGGGTGTGCGCGTGACGTCGATCGAGTCGGGCTCGGTGAAGGCACGTTCGTCGCGATTCGCGGAGGCGTAGAGCATCATCACGCGTTCGCCCAGTTTGATCGGCACACCGCCGACTTCGGTGTCGACCGTGGCTCGACGCATGAACGTCATCACCGGGGTGACGTAGCGCAAGAGTTCTTCGATCGCCACCGGAAGGATCGACACATCGTCGCGAATCCGTTGGAGTTGGTCGGGGTGCTGGAGCAACGCGAGCGTGCCCGTGGTGATGAGGTTGCGAGTCGTTTCGCTACCTGCGTTCTGGAGCAGCATGAAGAACATCGCCAATTGGAAGTCGGTGAGTTTCTCACCCTCGACCTCCGCGTGCGCGAGCACGCTCATGAGATCGTCGCGAGGTTCGCCGAGACGGTCGCGCACCATGCCATCGGCGTAGGCGTACATCGCCATCGCCGCCTCACCCCGTTGCTCGGCCGTGACCGTCGCGTCGAAGCCGAAGGTCAGCTCAGTGAGTTCGAAGACGTGTGCGCGATCGTCTTCGGGCACGCCGACGAGGTCAGCGATCACGTGCAACGGCAACCACAGTGCGAGGTCGGTAACGAGGTCGCACGAACGCTGATCCCGCAGAGAGTCGATGATGGCATTGACCCGCGCTTCGATGCGCTCCGTGAGATCGGCGACTCGGCGTGGCGTGAAACCGCGGTTGATGAGCTTGCGCAACTTCGTGTGCTCGGGCGGATCCTTGCTGATCAGGAGTTCCGACAGGCCGCCGTTGCTGCCGTCACCCGATGCGACCGGATCGGTGGTGCCGATGTCGGGAATGGGATGCGGTTGGTTCGACCAGGTGTGTGAATCGCGTGACACCGCCAACACATCAGCGTGGCGGGCGATCGCGTAGTACGAGCCAAGCGTCGGGTGCGTGTGGCGGCTGACCGGATCGGTGTCGCGCAACCGCCGAAACTCGTCGTAGGGAACACCGGCGCCGAATGTGGTCGGGTCGTGGAGGCTGAGGTTCACGCCTGAACGGTAGCGGCCGTTGCCGGCGCGTCGATCACACGTGGACGCAGCCCGAGCGACTCGAGCATCGCCTTGTCGCTTGCGTGGTCGTTACACGGCGACACCGACGTAAGCATCATGTTGCGCTCGCTCGAGAAGATCGAGTTGGCACCCGCAAAGAAACACAGTGCCTGGTCCGAAACGCTCATCTTGTCGCGCCCAGCCGACAGCCGAACGACGGCGTCGGGCATGAGGATTCGAGCCACCGCGACCATGCGCACCGTTTCGGTGGCGTCGACTTCGGCAGCGTCGGCGAGCTTCGAACCTTCGAACTTGGCCAGCACGTTGATCGGCACCGACTCGGGTTGGGGATCGAGCGTCGCCAAACGGTGGAGCAGGCCGATTCGGTCGGCGTCGGATTCACCCATGCCGATGATCCCGCCGCAACAGACGGTCACATCGGTCGTGCGCACGGCGTCGATGGTGTCGAGGCGATCCTGATAGGTCCGAGTCGAGATGATCTCGGGATAGAACTCCTCGGAGCTGTCGAGGTTGTGGTTGTAGGCGTACAACCCTGCCTCGGCGAGGCGGGCGATCTGTTCGGCGTTCAGCATGCCGAGCGTCACACAGACTTCGACGCCTTCGGCGTGGACGCCGCGCACCATTTCGACGACGCGGTCGAACTGCGCGTTGTCCTTGACCTCTCGCCACGCGGCACCCATGCAGAGCCGCGTCACGCCGTTCCGCTTGGCACGTCGCGCAACCGCCACGACCTCGTCGACGTTCATGAGCGGTTCGACCTTGATGGGGCTGTCGGTGTGCACGCTCTGGCTGCAGTAGGAGCAGTCCTCGGGGCAGCCGCC
>SXIR01000045.1 GCA_005772765.1 Actinomycetota bacterium | reverse complement strand
GCAGCGACACCCGCCACACCGACGCCACACCAGAACAAGATCTCACCGAGGTAGTTCGGATGGCGACACCGCGCCCACAACCCGGTGCGCATGATCTCGCCCGGTCGTTTGGTTCGACGAAAACGGCGCATCTGTTCGTCCGCCACGTACTCGAGGGCAGCACCCCCGACCATGAAGGCAACCCCGAGGACGTCCAACGGGCCGACGTCACGTGAGGACGCGCCGAGCGCGGGCCACAATGCGATGCACGGCAGGAAGACCTGCATCGTCGGAAACAGGTGCACCGCGAGCAAGCTCGTGAGCGGCCACGGCAGGGGACTCTTCGTGCGCATGTCGACGTAACGCCAGTCTTCGTGTGCGAGACCCGGCCAGTCCCGAATCCAGTTCGTCGTCAACCGCACCGACCACACGACGACACCCGTGAGCACGAGCGCTTGGCGGACGCCACTCGTTGCCGACTCGGCGACAACGACGAAATACGTCGCGAGCGCGGGTGGCGCGACACTCCAATAGGTGTCGTACATCGAAGAATTCCGCACCGTCATGGATGCCGCGAAGATCGTTGCCGTCGCCGCGAGGTCGGCGATCAACGCGACCGTGAGTGGGTGCCGGCCACCAACTGCGAAGCCTGCGCCAATCCCCGCTGCGGCTGCGAGCGCGTACACGAGGGTGACAACCCCAAACGATCGTGCGCGGCTGGCTGACGACGTTCGACGCATCATCGCAATGTACCGAGTTCAGCCGAACCCGCCCGCGATCCGCTCCTCGATGGTCGCGTCGGACCTGCAACCATCCGCCGAACTTCGGTGGGCATCTCGGCCGGTCAGTGCGAGCATGCGCACGTGCGGGGACGCGCCGTCGGGCACGGCAACGGCGGCCGCGAAGTGCCCACTGGCGACGAGCGCGTCCGAGAACTGCGCCAAGCCCGCAAGTTGTTCGGCAACGAGCGCGTCGTCGAGCTGGACGGAACGGCCGAACGCTTCGGCAAGATCCCATGTGTGAATAAGAACGTCGCCGACGACGAGCATCCTGATCGCGTTCGCGATCGAGAGCTCTCCGGGCGGTCCCGCGTCGAACGTGCGATGCGCGATCGCAGGGTCGTCGAGGAGCCGTTGCAGTTCGGAAGCGAGATCGCGCCAAGCCGACAGCGGGTCGACGTCGACGTCGGCCGACACCGTGATCGTGTGTCCGGACCGACCGATCACGTCGGGAATCCATTCGACGAGATGGCGCACGATGTCGCGGGCCACCCAGGGCGGACAGGGCGTCTCGCGATCCCAACCGCCGACAGGCGCTGACCGCGCGACTTCGTCGAAACGTGCAGCAGCAACGGTGAACGGATGACGTCCGGATTGTGCGTTGTCGACTGCGGTCACGGCGGCAGAATAGAAGCTCGGAATGGAGGCCACAACGGTCGGCCGGGCTTGGGCAATCGCGACCGTGCGTGCGATGCTACGACCATGTCAATCGCGCTGGTTCCGCTCGGCACAATGACGTTCACGCTCTCGGAACCGATGTTCCTTCGTGACACGCCCCGCGGCACTCGAGTCATCGTCGAAGTCAGCAACGGAACCCTGGTCGGCGATCGGATCACCGCTCGTCAACGCGGCGCGGCCGCGGCCGACTGGTTGACCGTCGATGCGCAGGGGCTCGGCACCCTCGATGTACGCGGCGTCATGGAGACCGACGACGGCGCGCTCATCTACATCACCTACTCGGGTCGGATCGACACCGGCGCCGGGACCGGACCGGTCACCGCCCCGCTCTTCGACACTGGCGACGAGCGCTACCGCTGGCTCGCCAAGATCCAAGCAGTCGCGAAGGGGGTCATCGACGGTTCGACCCTCACCTACGAGGTCTACGAGGTGCGTTGATCCGGGCTCGTCGTGCGCGGTCGGCGCGGCACGAACGTGCTCGTCCGCGCGACATAGTCGTCGTAACCGGGGCGGCGGCGCCGTAGTCCGCGTTCGAGGATCGGAACGCCGCTGTAGCGCAGCAACAGTGTGGTCATCACAATCGGCCCGATCACGCTGACCGCAGTCGGCGCGTCGACCACTGCGACGAGGAAAAGACCCCACCACACAAGCGCGTCACCGAAATAGTTCGGGTGCCGCGAATACCGCCACAAGCCGCGATCGAGCACTCGCCCGGCGTTGTTCTGGTCGGCTTTGAACGCGACGAGTTGCGCGTCAGCGGTTGTCTCGAACGCCAACCCGACGATCACGATCGCGGTGCCGATCGCCGCAGTGATCGTGAGACCGCGGGGTTCGTCGGTGCGCTGACCGAGTTGCACTGGCAGCGACACGATCCACATCAACGCGCCCTGCAACCAGAAGACGCGCGTGAGCGTGAAAACATGCGGATTCCCCGAGACGCGCCGCAACATCGCCGCGTACCGAGGATCGGGGCCGTTGCGTCGCCAACGCCACAGCAGGTAACCACCGAGGCGAAGCCCCCACACCGCGGTGAGGGCGAACAACAACCACCGCCGGGTCGCATCACCTTCGTCGGCGCTCGTGACGAAGGTGACCGCCGCGATGACAACGAAACCGAAACCCCACGCCGCGTCGATGAAACTCGGGTCGCCACGACGGATGCTCAACGACCACAGGATCGTCATGTATGCGAATACAACCGCCGCAACGAGCGCGAGTCCCATGAATCAGGCGTCGTAGAACGGGTCGAGGGCGAGGCTACGGAACGCGTTCGTCGCGCTCGCGGACGAATCGATGGGCCAGTAGCAGTTCTGTTCGCCCGGGTAGTTGAAGTACACGATGCCGCGGAACTGGTCCCAGCCCGGCTTCTTGAAGGTTGCTCGAGCGTCGCGGAACCACTCGCCCTTACGACCCGGCACGGCGGGGTCCTCGGCCGAACCCCACTCGGCGAGCCACAGTTCTTCGCGCGGGTGTGCGCCACCGAACCAGACGAGTGCCTTCAGATTGTCTTCGAGCGACCACCATCGCTCGTTGCGGCCACGGCACTTGTGCCAGTTGTACGCGTCGGCGGCGATGGCATCGACGAAGGTGTCTCCGGGATACCACTTGATCGCTTGGCGCCGGTCCGACGCGCCGACCCAGAACGACCAGTCGGTCATGATCCAGACGTACTTGGCGTTGCTCACGCCTTGGGCCTTCATGATGCCGACAAATTTTCGCCACGCCGCGCGGAAGTCGCTGGCATTGCCGTAGGGCAGGCTCTCCACGGCCTCGGGTTCGTGGTGGAAGGCGAAGTAGACCTGACCGCGGTAGGCCTTGACCTTGTTGGCCCATCCGACCATGTCGTTGTAGAGGGCGCTTCCTGGTTGCGCGTTGGCGATCGCCGACCACGAGATGTTGCCCGTCGTCTTGCGCGATCGCACCGAAACCATGACGGTGTGGCCCGTGTCGGCCAACCAATTGGCGTGCGCGTCGGGGAAGCTGTTGTTCCAGAGTTTGAAGATTCGCACGACGTCGAGTTTGCGTCCGACCGCCGCTTCGAACGCCTGCACTGCCTGGGTGGAAGTCTGGCCGGGACGTTCGAAGGTGCGGGCGCCGAACATCAGCGGGCTTGCCGCTTCGGCGCGAGGGACGGGACGAGCCGCGGCCGAGACCGCAAAGACCGTGAGGGCGATGAGCGCCACGCGACGCCAAGAACGAACAGACATAGTTGGGTACCCCACGAAGCCGTCGATCGCTGACCGACGAGGCGGATGCAGTGACCTGAGGGTAGGGAGCAAGGGTTGGACGCGCGTGGATCTGGACCAACCGTCCACATCGACGGGAATAGTTGAACTGACAACTATTGTTCCGGCGGACGACCAATACCCCTGCATCCTGCCGACAAAGGCCGCCAACATGACGAATCCGCCCACATCGCCTGCCGACGAACGCCGTCGGAGCCCACGAGCCGTGACCCGAGTGATCACGAGTCATCGCCAGACCGAAGGCGCCGGCTTCGTCGTTCGGCGCCCCTTTCCGACCGTGGCCGTCCCCCACCTCGACCCCTTCCTCCTCCTCGACGAGATGGGCCCGGTCGACTACGCGCCGGGTGAGGCAGTGGGCGCGCCCGACCACCCGCATCGCGGGTTCGAAACCGTGACCTATGTGCTCGAGGGCGAAACCGAACACGCCGACTCGGCTGGCCACCGCGGCACCATCGGTCCGGGGGCCGTGCAGTGGATGACGGCGGGAGCCGGCATCGTGCACTCCGAAATGCCGTCGCGGACGATCCAGACCGAAGGTGGCCGTGTGCACGGTTTTCAACTCTGGGTGAATCTGCCCGCGCGATTGAAGATGACGACACCGCGTTACCAAGAGATCGTCGCGGCCCACGTCCCCGAAGCAACCAGCCATGACGGATTGGCGCACGTTCGGGTGATCGCGGGTCACGCGCTCGGCGTCGACGCCGCGATCGACACGCACATCCCGATCGTGTACCAGGACTGGACGCTGCGCCCTCGTGGAACAACCCATCTCGACCTCGCCGACGACCTCGCCGCAATGCTCTACGTGTTCTCGGGCGCCGTCGAAGTCGGTGCCGACGCGCACCGCGTCGTCGACGGCCAACTCGCGGTGCTCGGAGCCGGCGATCATGTCTCGGTCACGAGCCCCGATGGCGCGCGGTTCTTGGTGTTGGCGGGGACCCCAACCGGCGAGCCGGTCGCACGGTACGGCCCGTTCGTGATGAACACGCAGGCCGAGCTCGAACAAGCCGTCGACGACTTCCGATCCGGACGGATGGGGCGGATCACGCACACCGCGCGTCGTGCGTCGACGCTGACCAATGCAAGCGTGGCACCGGTCACCACACTCGCCGATCGAAGCACCGAGCCTCCGCCGCCTTCTCGACCGTCGTAACCTCGGTCGTCCTATCGCATCGCAGTGCTCTGGAGCCCCTTGTACGCCCGAACCCGTGAGTTGGACCAGGTTGCGACGGCGCTGCGTCGGCCGGACGCGGTCGGGGTCGTGCTGTCGGGGGAAGCCGGGGTCGGCAAGTCCACGGTGTTGGCCGGCGCTGCTTCGCAGGCCGAAGCCGAAGGCTTCGCGATCGTGCGCCTCTTCGGCAGTCGCGCCACGTCGACCCTGCCGTTGTGCGTGTTCAGTTCGTTGCTCGCCGAGTCCTCGGCCGACGAATCCGTCGAACGCTTCGCCACGGTCCGCCGGGCCCTGACCGATTACCGAGGCAACCGACCGTTGCTCTTCGCGATCGACGACGTGCACCTGCTCGACGACGCCTCGGCGGTGTTGATCAGCCAACTCATTCGCGAACGCAGCGCGTTCGTTCTGTGCAGTGTCCGCAGTGGCGAGCCAGCACCCGAACCCATCGCTGCGCTGTGGCGGCAGGGTTCGATGGCGGTCTGCGAAGTCGAACCGTTCGACGCCACCGCCACGGCCACGATCGCCGCCGAGATGCTCGGCGGGTCGTTACACCCAACGCTCGAGCACGAACTCTGGACGCGCTCGGCGGGCAATCCACTGTTCTTGCGCGAGTTGATTCTCGGTTCGAAAGCATCCGGTGCCATCGCCGCCGCCGACGGCGTGTGGCGTCAACAAGGAACACTCGAAACCTCCGACGCGCTGGGCGACTTGGTGACCAGCCATCTCGAGGCACTGAGCGCCGACGAACAGCATGCGCTGTGTTGCGTGGCGTTGAGTGAACCCGCCGGCGCAGGACTCCTCGAACGCGTCGCGACCGACGACGCGCTCATCGCGCTCGAAGAGGCTGGGCTGATCGTGGTCTCCCACGATCGTCGGCGCACGATCATTCGGTTGACCCACCCGCTCTATGGCGAGGTGATCCGGGCCCGCACCTCACACCTCCGCGCCCGCAAGATTCGCCGTGAGCTTGCCGCGGCGGTCGAGGCGTACGGTGCTCGACGCCGCGACGACGCGCTGGCAGTCGCAACGTGGCGGCTCGAATCCGGCGATGTCGACCCCCAGCGATTCACTGCGGCCGCACGCGACGCCATCCGTCGTTACGACGTCGAGCTCGCCGAACGACTCGCGCTGGCTGCACACGAGCATTCGCCCGACGCCAACGTGACGAGAACGTTGGTCACCGCCCGCCACCTCCTCGGTCGGCCCCAGGAGGCATTGGACGCGATCGGCCCGGCGATCGATGCAGCCGAGCCGGGCAGCGACGACTGGATTCGCCTGCGATTTCTCGAGGGCTTGGTCCGCTTCGAAGGTCTCGGTCACTACGAAGACGCGCTCGAGGTCCTCCGAGAGGTCACCGCGGCCGCACCAACGGCGGGCACCCGTCGACGAGCGGACATCATGATCGCGAGCGCAGAGTTGCTGCGCGGCAACCCAGCCGAGAGCCTGGCACTGGCAACATCGTTGCGCGACAACGACCCGAACGACGTCAGCGCAACCGCGGTCTATGTCAAGGCGCTCGCCGCGACCGGCCGTCCGGGCACCGCCGCGTCGACCAGCGACGCCTTCATCCAACGAGCCGGGAGCGGCACCTCCGGGTTGCAGTTCGTCGACGCTCACTGGTTCACGTTGCTGGACAGCGGGCGGATCGCAGAGTGCGAAGCAATTGTCACCCAAGCATGGGAGCAAGCGACCGACAGCGGCGATCGTTCCCTACAGCTATTGGCAGCGTTCGCACTCGGACACCTGCACCACCATCGCGGGCAGTGCGCCACCGCATTGCGCTGGATCGATACCGCAACCGCCATGGCTCAGCTATCGAGCCGAGCTCCAGGTCTCGGCGCACGTGCGTTGGTCCTCGCCCAACTCGGCGACATCGATGGCGCCCGAGCCGCACTCAGCGACCTCGACGCCATGACCTACTTCCCGGCGCTGTACTTCGAAGTCACGGCGCACCGCGCACGCGGCTGGGTGGCGGTCTTGGGCGGCGAACCGACCGAAGGACGCGCTTCGCTCACCCGGCTGGCCGACGATCTGATCGAACGCAAGTTCTTGACTCAAGCCGTGCGAGTCATCGTCGACCTGACCCGGCTTGGCGACGCGACCACCGCGTCGCTTCGCGCCGACGCGATCCACGACGCGATCGACAGCCCCGGCCTTCTCACCATGTTGCGCTTCGTACGCGCGATCGCTGCCGACGAACCCAACGAACTCATGGCAGCATCCGACGAACTCGCGACGATCGAGTACGCGGCGCTCGCCGCCGAAGCTGCATCGGCAGCGCGCGACGCTCTCGCCCGACAGGGTCGTCAACGCGATGCCGGCGGGTGCGCGAGGAAGGCCGCCGAACTCATTGCGAAGACAGAAGGCGGTGTCACACCCCTCTTCGCAGTCGTCGAATCGGTCATCCCGCTCACGCGACGCGAACGCGAGATCGCGGTGCTCGTCGCGGCGGGCCGCACGAGCCGTGGGGTTGCCGAGGCCTGCTTCTTGTCGGTGCGAACGGTCGAAACGCACCTCGCGCGCATCTACGACAAGCTCGGCATCAACAGCAGAGCCGAGCTCGCTGATGCACTCGGTCCCTTGATGATCGGATCTGCTGCATGAATACCGATCCGTTGACCTCGGGTGAGTTGTACCGAGCAATCGGGGGCGACGGCGCGATCGAGCGCGTCGTCGATGCGCTCTACGACCGCCTCACCAACGACCCGATCGTTCGCCATCAGTTCGATCCCGACCGGCTCGAGTCATTGAAGGCCGGGCAGCGGGCATGGTTCGCGGCCGCACTCACCGGCGCGCCGCTGCCGGTCGACCTGCGGACGGTTCACGCCGGACTCGACATCACCGACGCTCAAGTCACGGCGGTGCTCGCCCATCTCGACGAGGTACTCACCGATATCGGTGTGACCTCGCGATCGCACGGTGCCGTGATGGGTGTCGTCGCCCGAATCTGGCACGCCCGCAACTTCTGATCGTCGACACTCGTTCAACGCGGCGTCACCTGCGAGTCGTTCACGCCCTCAGCGACTCGTGATCACACGCGTGCAGTCGGAACCCAGTTGCCGTGGAATCCGAAGGGAACGCGGACCGGAAGGTGCACTCGAGCAACGGGTTCGCCGGTGAAATCCTGCGCGTCGACCACGATGATGTCGCTCGTATCGGTCGCGCCGTCGTAGACGTAGGCCAAGACCCAGCCGTCGTCCTCGGTTTCTGCTCCGAGGCGCGGCACGAACACGGCCTCGTTCGACGCCCGACCCGCGCCGACCTCGTGTCGTTCGGTCGTACCGTTCGCGAGATCGTGTTTGAGCAGCGATCCGAGCCGCAGCGATTCGTTCGGTCCAATCGAATCGAACTGCGCCGCGTATCCGTATCGGTACGGCTTCCCGATGAGCCCCTCGTGATGCCGGGGAAACTCTTGCGACGTGTCGTCGAGCACCGCGCGACGAACCCGCCCGGCCTTCGGGTCGATCGTCCATCGCTCGAATGTCGTGCCGCCTTCGTTCGGTCCTCGCAGATCATCAGCAAACGTCGACGGATGCACCACGGCTTCCATCACGACGGTGCCGTCGGCTTGATCGACGGCGTTCATGGGGTGGTACACGTAACACGGCTCGTCGAGTTCACACCACCGCACCTCGTCGGCACTTCCGAACTTCGGAATCAGACCGACGCGCGCGCCGTAGTCGGGCGTCCAACGGTACGGGAGCGTCGGTCCGCTCATCGCCATCTCGAGATCGAAGGTGCATGGCAGGTCGAACACCACGACCTGGCTCGCCGAGATCGCACAATCGTGAGTCATCGGCTTGCCAGGCACCGCGATGTTCGCCGCGTGCTTCACGCGCGCATCTGCGCCGACGACGACGTACTGCACGTAATCCCACTCCCAGTAGTAGACGACTGCGTGCAGATCGCCAGTGTCGGGATCGACCTTCGGGTGCGCGGTGAACGACCCCGGCAAGGTGCCGTCGAAGTCGTTTCGCGCGATGCACTCGAGTTCATCGGTGAGTTCCACTGGGAGCGATCCGGCCTCGACGATTGCGAAGGTCCGTCCGCCGATGCCGATGACATTGGTGTTTGCTCCGCCGCCGCCCATCCCGTGATGCGGACCGCTCAGCGGTGCTCGTCCAAGCGCGCGCACCACCTCGTCGTCGATGACGTAGCGGCTGCGATACCACTCGGCCGAGCCATCGCGCAGGCGCACGCCGTGCGTCATGCCGCTGCCGATGAACCAGTGGTGACGCTCCGGGTCGGCAAGACCCGGGGGGTTCGGTCCGATGCGCAGCAGGCGGCCGTCGAGTTCGGCTGGGAGCGACCCACTGATGCGCAGGTCGAACGCCGTCGTCTCCTCGAGGATCGGCGCGAAGTTGCCCGCGAGGTACGGGTTCGTTGCAGTTGGCGGGTGGGATGCCGTGGTCACGATCGACTCCTGGTGGTGGTTGCCACCCGTGGGCGGCGGGTCGTGGACGAAATGCTCACGTCCAGGCGATGGGTTCGTCGCGTGCCGCGCACGCGACGTCGCGCCGTTCCCAGATGTGATGCACCCGTACCGCAAACCCTAGGGTCCGCGGATGCGCAGCCGTCACGTCGTCCCGCTTGCCCTGTTCGCTGGTGTTGCGCTCGCGGGATGCGGCGATGACGTCCCCAACACTGCACCGACCGAGAGCACGGCAAGCATCACCTCCGAAGCCGAGCCGACCTCGACCATCGCGCCGACGTCGACCACCGTTGCGAGCGGAGCCGACCTGTACGGCGTTCGCTACTGCGAGATCCTTGCGGTGACGATCGACGCCGTCAATACGACCGCCGAGGTCTGGGGCACCCAAGGCATCAACGACTGTCCCGACGAGGCGTTCCGCGCCATCGACCCTGCAGTTGCCGCGACCGACTTGGGCGCGACCGTGGCGCTGGCGAACGGTCCTCGTTTCTGGGTGCTCGACCGCATCGTTGCCAACGAACTCGCCGGATCGTTGGAGACCCACGACTTCGGGGGCATCGAGATGCGTTCGATCGCGTTCGTCGAGCTCGGCCCCGGCGTGCCGGATCGTTCCCCGTACATCCCCCGTCGGGTCGAACGCGATACCGAGTTCGTCTTCGAAGCGGGTCGCGAGGTCTACGAACTCACGTCACCCGACGGGTCCGTCTACATCATGCAGTCCTACACGATCGAGCGCGACCCGACGCTCACGGCCGACGCACTCGCGGCGCTGGGCGACCGCCTCGAGCTCCCGGCCGGCTGGACTTTTTCCAGCCGCGTGCTCGACGCCGAACTCGTCGTCGAGGACATCGACGGATTCGCGGCCGTCATCCAAGACGAGCTCAACAACAGCTACCAACTCTCTGTCGACGGAACCACGAGCGCCGGCTGAGACCGCCGGGGCCGATCGCCGACAGGCGGTCACACCGAGGGGTCCGGGCTTGGGTTCGTTGTGAGCGGTGCGCCACCGCGACGCGCCGATGTCCGGCGTGGCGAGCGGCGCGCGGCGACGACGAGAGCGGCGCGCAGTTCGTCGAGACGGCTCGCGAGGTGTTCGATTTCGTGTGTGGTCGGCGGCAGCTCGTAACCGTCGTAGTGGCACGCGTCGCTCAGGACGTGCCAGAGGTACGCCGCAGTCTTGGCCGCGTCCTGCCCTGCGTACGACCGCAACGCAACAAGTTGGTTGCGCTGGCTCGCCCCTTGCAGCGCGGGCGCAACCCACTGCCAGTACTCATCGACGCATTGCTCGTACGCCTGTCGCAACACGATCGCGCCGGCCAGCCGGGTCGACATCCCCATGGGTTGGACGCGCATCGCCCCCAGCTGCCGTCCGCAGTCGATCAGCTCGGTGACGGTCGTCATTCGCGTTCTTTCTTGTCGAGAAAGTCGATCAGCTTGCGAGTGGAATCGACAAGACTGGACAGGTCGATGCCGGTCGCGTCGCCATGCATCCCTCGATCGGCCTGCTGCACCGCATCCGCGGCCCACGAACCAGGAGCGCCGTTGAGTGCGCCGAGCACATCGCCGGCTCGATCGCGGTCACCGAACATCGCGAGTCCGAGCGTCTCTTTGAGTTTCAACGGCTGCTCGAACTGCGCTTCGATCTGCGCGTGCGGTTTGGCCCGACGCAGGCCCCGACGCCAGACGACATCGATCGCCGCCGCTTCGATCGCCTGACGACACAAACCCGGCACGACTCGCCCACGAATTTCAGCCGGGAGATCGCGATCTTTCAGGAACTTGTGTGCGTCCTCGACGAGGTTCTCGGCCGGTTCGGCGCGCATCTTGGTGCTCACGATCGACTTCGCATCGCGAGTGACCTCGATGATGCGCGCGTCGACACCGAGATGCCGGCACGCACGCGGCAGTCGTTCGTCGTGCGTGAACACAATCACTTGCCGCGTGGTCGCGATGCTGTCGAGCACACGCGCCAGCCCCTCGACTCGGGCCGAGTCCATAGCCTGCACCGGGTCGTCGACGATGACGAAACGAAACGGACTCGAGTCGAGCGTCGCTCGCGGTAGGAACAGACTCAACGCAAGCGCGTGGAGTTCGCCTTGGGACATCACGGACAACGCAACGGACTGTGCGCCATCGACCGTGACGCCGAGCTTGGCTTTGCGGGCATTGCCTGTGCCGGTGAGTTCGATGTCGGCAAGTTCGACGTTGCTGTCGCGCCGCAGTGTGTCCCAGATCTCGCGGACTCGATCGACGATCGGAGCCAGGCGCTCGGCGCGAATCGATACCACGGCGTCCTTCAGCCAGTCTTCCGCTGCGGTCACCTCGCGAGTTCGCTCCGGCGCCGCGAGGGCGTCGAGCGCGTCGCCGATCCATTCACCGATGCGAACCGCGAACGGGGCCCACGCCGCCGATCGTCGCTCGAGTTCGGCGCGTGCGTGTCCGGCTGCCGCGTCCAGCGCGACGCGGACGGCGTCAAGCCGGGACTCGAAGTGTTTCGCCCGGATCCGTTGGTCAGGTTCGGCCCGCAGGTCGGTCCAGGCCTGCCAGGAGTCGCGCAATGAGGTCACGTCGATCGCGCCCTGCGCTTGCAACGCACCCGGCAATGCGTGGATCGAGTCGAGCAACGCTCGGTCGAGTGCGTCGACCAGAGCGTTCGCGTCGCGCAATGCGGCGCTGAGCTGACGCTGTTCGCCGACCGCGCGTTGCGTTCGGGCAGACCATTGGTCGTCGATGACTCCGGGGTTACCGCAGACGGGACAGTCGACGACTTCGGGGTGGTGATCGTGCAGCGACAGCGCGCGAGTGAGCAGTTCGGCGAGCAGATCCGCTCGCTCGCTCGCCGTTTGCGCCGCCGCTTCGCGCGCATCGAGCGCCGCTTCCATCTCGGCGAGCAGCGTCGCGACCGTCGCCGGATCAGGCAACGTCAGTGCCGCAAGCCGTTCGAGGTTCGCGAGTTCGTCGTGATCGTCAGGTCCGCCTCCGAGCGCGGTTGCAATCGCCTCGAGGTCGGGGGCCTTCGCGACGAGCAACGGACGGACCGTTACCGCCCGTTCGTCGTCGGCCGACGCGAGATCGTCGACAAGGGAGTGCGTGAGCGCCTTGAACCGGTCGGCGACCTTCTTCAGATCGAGCCGCGCCTTGCGCAGCCGTTCGCGTGCCGCGTCGATCTCGTCGGTGCCGAGCCCGTGACCGATCGCGTCATGAAGGTCGACGGGCCGCTGGTGAAGGAGCTCACCGAGTTCGTTGTACGAAAGAATCGGACGGAACTCGGCGAGCGACTCGCCGAGACCCATATCGTCAAGCGATCGGGCACCCGCGGTCGTCACATCGGCGTCGGCGACCTCGGTGACGTCGGCCGCCCACTGGCGGGTGATCTTCGTCGAGCCGCCGGTGTCGTCCCGCAGCTCGACTTGGATCCGGCGGGTTCCCGCGAAGTGGAGGTTGCGCCAGCCGTTGCGCCAGTCGACCGTTGTCCGTTCCTCCCAGCGGGAGCACGTGCCCGCGAGCCCGAACTCGGCGGCTTCGGCGAAGGTCGACTTCCCTGAACCATTGCGCCCGACCACGAGCGTCAAACCTGGTTTGGGGATGAGCTTCAGGGTCGTGAGCCCGGCGATGCCGCGAAAACCGGCGACCTCGACGTCGCCGAGAAACCAGGTGGTCGGCGTGGCGTTTGCGGCGGCGGTGGCCGAGGCGGGACGCGCAACGGTGACGCCGTCGAGTGCTGCGCGCAACGCGTCGTCGCCGCGCATCGCGGCGACGACCAAGTCGGCGGTGCGGTCCGCAACGGCGTCGCGCTCGAGTCGGCCCCCGATCAGCGATTCGATCGACATCGTGTCCCCCGCCCTTCGGCCCCGCGAACGCCCTGACGTTACGGGATTGCTCGCTCGGCGTCGACGTCTGGCTGCCGATGTCCGAACCAGTGGCTACTGTGCGCGTCGAGGGAGTCGAGTGGGTCCACGAAAGGGCCGGATCCACATGGCTGTCTGCCTTGATTGCCGCCTTGATTTGCTGCACGCACCAAGTTGCACCCTCTCGGAGCTGCGCATCGCCGGCGAGGTCATGCCCCGAGTTCGTTGGGGCAGCGAACGTTCCTGGCGACGCACCAACCAACGTTGCTACGACTGCAACGTGGCCTCCAGGGGAACGCACCACCTCGGGTGCGACATCGAAGAGTGCCCGAGTTGTGGAGGTCAGTTGTTGTCCTGCGGTTGTCTGACCGACGAACCGTGGGAAGCGTGATGACGTCGCTCTCGCCACGACGGGTTTGTCCCAGCCATCAGAGAGAATCAGGTCGATGAACCTCGAAGATCGCGCTCGCCGAGCGCTGCGACAACTCGTCGGACACGACGACGCAGAGTTTCGCGACGGTCAGCTTCCGGCGATTCGCACGCTCGTCGACGAACACCGCCGGGTGTTGTGTGTCCAACGGACGGGTTGGGGCAAGAGCGCGGTCTACTTCGTTGCGACCCGACTGCTCCGCGACGACGGCGCGGGGCCGACGCTGCTCGTCTCGCCGTTGTTGGCGCTGATGCGCAACCAAATCGAGGCGGCCGAGCGAGGGGGCGTTCGAGCTGCCACGATCAACTCCGACAACTTGGACGATTGGTCCACGATCCTCGACCGGCTCGAACGCGACGAGATCGACATCTTGTTGGTCTCGCCGGAACGGTTCGCCAATCCGCAGTTCCGGGCAAACGTCTTGCCGATCGTGGCGGCGAATGTCGGGCTGTTCGTGATCGATGAAGCTCATTGCATCAGCGACTGGGGTCACGACTTCCGGCCCGACTACCGCCGGCTCGCTCGCGTACTCGACACGCTGCCCGCCAGTGTGCCGGTGCTGTGCACCACCGCAACGGCGAACGACCGCGTCGTCGACGACATCACCGCCCAACTCGGAGACGACCTTCTCGTGATTCGAGGCCCGCTCGAGCGAGTGAGCCTCGCGCTCGACGTGGTGCAGCTACCGATGCCCGCCGAACGCTTGGCGTGGCTCGCGCAAGCGCTCCCGACGCTCCCCGGTTGCGGCATCGTGTACACGCTCACCGTACGCGACGCGAATCTGGTCGCGGAGTGGCTGAACGCCAACGGCATCGCGGCAGCGGCGTACTTCGGCGGAGAGGACCTCGCGAACAAACAAGCGGTCGAGGGGCGGCTCCAACGCAACGAGCTCAAGGCGCTGGTCGCGACCTCCGCGCTCGGGATGGGGTACGACAAACCCGACCTCGCGTTCGTCGTGCACTTCCAACAACCCGGCTCGGTGATCGCCTACTACCAGCAGGTCGGTCGAGCGGGCAGAGCCCTCGATCGGGCCGTGGCGGTGATGCTGTGCGGGGCAGAAGACGAACAGATCCAGGACTGGTTCATCAACACGGCCTTTCCGTCGGCGGAGCACGCCGAGCGGGTGGTGGCCTTGCTCGAAGCGGCAGACGATTCGATTGGCATCGGCGCGATCGAAGCCGAGGTGAACCTCCGTCGGACACGATTGACGAATCTGCTGAAACAGCTCGAGGTCGACGGAGCGATCGAACGCGATCGATCGAAGTACCGACGCACAGCGCACCATTGGGCGTATCCCACCGAACGCGTCGAACAGGTCACAGCACAACGCAGGCGCGAACAGGCCGAGATGCGCGTGTACATCGAGGGCGACGGTTGCCTCATGGAACACCTGCGACGAGCGCTCGACGATCCGCTGGCCGCACCGTGCGGACGCTGCGTTCGCTGCGTGGGTACCTCGCTGGTTGACGTCACGATCGACCGTGCACTCGCCGCTCGCGCCGTCCAGTTCCTGCGCGGTCACAGCATCGACATCGAGCCGCGCAAGCGCACTGCCGACAATCGGGCCATCGCCAACGCCGAGCGACTCGAACCAGGTAAGGCGTTGTGTCAGCTCGGCGATGGCGGTTGGGGCGCGCTGGTCGAGCGCGGGCGGCGAGACGGCCGCTTCGACGATGCGCTGATCGATGCAGTGGCACGGCTGGTTCGAACCTGGCGTCCTGACCCGCGCCCGACCTGGGTTACCGCAGTCGCCTCGCAGCGACAACCCGAGCTCGTGCACGACCTTGCCCGGCGACTCGCAGCGGCGCTCGACCTCGAATATCGGCCGGTCGTGCGAGCGAACCGAGTGACCGATCCGCAACGCACGATGAACAACAGCGCCCAGCAGGCGGCCAACGTCGAAGGCGCCTTCGACGTTGCCGGTCGAGTCAGCGAGGGGCCGGTGTTGCTCGTCGATGATCTCGTGAGCTCACGCTGGACGCTCACCGAAGTCGGCCGTCGCCTCCTCGCAGCGGGAAGCGGTCCCGTGATTCCGGTCGTGCTCGCCCGAGCGAACGGCGACTCCTGACGCCAGCACCCGTTCGTCAGGCCGGGCGCGACTGCATGTAGGCCACCAGTTGATCCAGCGCGGCGCCCCAGCCTTCGACAAAGCCCATGTCCGCATGGGTGCGATTCGCCGGTTCGGTTGCGTGCTGCACGTGCGCGCGGTAGCGGGTGCCGCTGCCGTCAGGTTCGAACGTCAACGTCGCGGTGAACGGGAAGCCGCCCTCGGAAAAGTCGTTCGGTCGGAAGCCGGGGCCCAGCGCCGCGGTCCAGACGAGCCGTCGGTTGGGGACGACTTCTAGGTAGCAGCCCGCGCTTTCGTTGCGTTCACCGTCGGGTCCGCACATCACCGTTCGAAAGATCCCACCCGGGCGTAGGTCGACTTCGGCTTCGGGCGTGGTCCATGGGGACGGCGTGAACCATTTGGTGAGGTGTTCGGGCTCGGTCCAAGCCGCCCACACCGCCTCGGGAGCGATGGGCACGACGCGTTCGAACATGAGATCGAGCTGAGGGTTCATTGCCGAGTGCGCTCCTTGTCGGTACATGCCAATGGATGTGACAGTTCAGATCGATCTATCGGGTCAGGCGAACGATCCGTTGCACCGGTAGGTGATGGTCGTGTTCTCCAGACCCACGTTGATAACGGCTCGTCCGGACGCGTACAGCTCGAAGCGCTTCGTCGTGGTCCGCGTCGCACCGGGTGCGACGTCGGCTTGCAGCACCACCGGTGCCGCACCTTCGTAGTCGCTCGTCACCACGAGTACCGTTCGCGCGCGCGTCGTCGACGACGCTGCGTTCCGGATTACGACGTCGACGCTCACTGCGAATCGATCCTCGGTTGCCGGGACTCCGGGTGTGACTGGGAGTTTCGTTTTCACGACGTTCGTCGTGCGGATCGTGGCGACCCCTACCGGACACGGTTTCGGAGCAGTTGTCGGCGGCGCGGTCGGCGGTTCCGTTGGCGGCGACGTTGCGGCCGGCGGCGTCGTGACACCAGCCGGTGAGTTCGTCACTGTTGTCGGCACGAACCTTGTCGTTGTTGTCGCGATCGTTGACGTCACCGTGGTCGTCGCGGCGCTGGTCGTCGGCGGTTCGGACGCCACGCCGACGACCGCCCAACTGCGAAACGACGTACTCGTCGTTGCCGAATCGGTGGTGTCGGCGGCGGCAAGCGTTGCGGTGGTCAGTGCTTCACCCGCGTCGATCACGACGCCTTCGTCGCGCAGCAGCACGGCTCCGACTGCCCCCATGCCGACGGTCGCAACCAACGCCACCGTCATCATGCGCCGCCGGGCGTGGCGGGACGTACCGATCGACCTTTCGCGGCTTGCAGCATCGCGCACGGAAGTCGGCCACGGCACGCGACGACCGGCGAGGACAGCCTGGCGGATCTCGTCGACGAGTGCACCCGCGACTGCGCCTCGATCACGTTCGATGACGAGTCGTTCGAGTTCTCGCACCTGTCGTTCCGAGATGGGCTTCTGCCCGCTGGTCGCGTCGATCAACCCGCGGTGCAACGAGCGGAAATCGTCTTCGTCGAGGACCCGCCGACCGACCAGGCCTCGCAGCCGTTCGATCAGTCGGAGGCGACGTTGGAGTTCACGGGGTCGCATGGAATCGATCCCGTGCAGTGCGAATCCATGCGTACACAGCAATCACGCCGGAACGGGGACAGCGAAGATGGCAAGGTAATCCGATGTCTCCGATGTCGGGTTCTCCGCGACGTTGGCGTGCGCCAAACATGAGAATCGCCATGGCTCACCGGCTCGCGCTTCGCGCAGCGAACAGAAGATCATGGAACCGGCGGTCGACAGCGGCGCGATGTAATACCGCGACGGCAGCGAAGGGCGCTCCACTTCGAGGCTGCCCGCCCAACTCCACGCCACACCGTCGAACTGCGGCGTCGTGCAACCCCCACCCGTTGATGTCGGGCCGCCGTCGTCCCACGGGCTCGTCACCAACGAAGCGCCCCAGGCCTCGTCGATCACCGGGCGGAACGACCCAGTTGTGCAGCCAGTCGCGGTCGCGCTGATGACCACCGCTGACGCGAACGTTCCGAACCCCGACGCAGGACCGGATGGGCCCACCGGACCGACAGGACCGGGTGTCCCAGCAGGACCAACAGGACCAGCAGGACCAACAAGACCAGCGGGACCAGCAGGACCGGGTGTCCCAGCAGGACCAGCAGGACCAGCGGGACCAGCAGGGCCAACAGGACCAGCAGGGCCGGTTGCACCGACCGGACCAGCAGGACCAGCAGGGCCGGTTGCACCGACCGGACCAGCAGGACCCCGCGCGCCTTGCACCGCGACGGGCAGCTCGGCCGGAAACGAGAACTTGACCTCGTTGTTGGCGCACTTGGTCGTGGCCGCAACGATCCTGACGTTGCCGCGCGGGAGGTACTTGGTCGCTGCAGTGCTGCGGCAGGCATAGAGCAGCTTGGTCGACGCCGCCCGGTCCCCGTCGAGCGCTCGTGCCTGGGTGCTCACGCCGGTGAGCAGCATCGCAACCAGACCAACTCTGAGGAACCTCGACCGACGCATCTACCCATTCTTCGCCCTTCGGGCACCGTGCGTCCACTGCAGGGGCAACTCGACCTCGGCCTCGGCCGGGGCCGTCCCCGCTTGACCAGGTCACGAGCGCGTCGACCCCGGCTCATCGGCCGGTCTTCGGCCGCGTCGGGCCCGACGACGCGGCCGCGTCACGACCGCCGCGCTTCGGTACGATTCGGCGTGTGAAGTCGTCCAACGGCACCGAGCGCGTCGACGCGGACGGCGGCTCCGACAGATGACGGTTGCAGCCGTCCCTGCGCCCGAACTCGATGTCGAACGTTGGTTCAACACCGAATCGACGCCGACGCTGGCTGGATTGCGCGGCGAGGTCGTCGTCATCGAGGCGTTCCAGATGCTTTGTCCAGGCTGTGTTTCCCATGGGCTCCCGCAGGCCCAGCGCATCGCCAATACCTTCGGGCGCGATCTCGTGATTCTCGGTCTGCACACGGTGTTCGAGCATCACGAAGCGATGCGGCCGGTTTCGCTCGAAGCGTTTCTGTACGAGTATCGAATCGGGTTCCCGGTTGGCGTCGATCGCAACGATGGCTCGGACTCGATTCCGAACACCATGCGCGCCTTCGGAATGCGGGGCACGCCGAGCCTCATCGCGATCGATCGACACGGCCTGATCCGGCTCCACGCATTCGGCCAAGTCGACGAACTCGCAGTGGGCGCGACGCTCGCCCGCTTGGTCGACGAGCCGCGTTGACCAAGACCACCGCGACCGACCGCGATCAGCCGGCTGTTTCGACGACGGCCTTGATGCGTTCGAGTGTGATGTGCATCGCCGCTTCGAGATCGGCTTTCCGGTCCTTGACGCGCATCAAGTAGCGCTCGGCGAAGGCGTAGTACCACTTCAGATCGACAAGCAGCTCGAACTGTTCGGTGACACGCGTGCCGGTGCCTTCGGCCACAAAGGTGTACCGCCAGCGCGTGTCGTCGGCTACGTCGAATGCGAACTCGTTGCCGGGATCGGCGGCGATCACCACGGGCGTATTCGACCAGCGAACCCAACCGCGTTTGTTCACACCCTTGAACTTGGCACCGACGGTCGGTTCCGTCGCGCCGTCGACCCACGCGCACTTGATGGTCTCCGGCGACCACTCCCCCATGCGGGTGACGTCGCTCACGACGCGGTACACCACGTCAGGTGACGCCGCGATGTGGATACTGGCCGAGCCCGTCTCACCTTTTCGCATGAGCAGAGTCTGACAGATGCCCCGGACCAACGAGCAGGGTCGTTCGATGACTACCGCGCACCTCGACCGGATCCGCTACCTAGGCTCGTCGCGCGATTCCAACGAGAGGTCCAGGATGTCCGAGACAAGCCAATACGCACCGAGCCCGTGGGAATGGGTACGCGATCAAGTTGCCGAGTACGAGGCATCGGGTGGGACGCGCGCCAACGTGCTCACCGACACGGACATGCGAATCATCATCGTGACCACCACAGGCGCGCGTACCGGAGCGATTCGCAAGACTCCGTTGTTGCGGGTCGAACACGACGGCGAGTACGCGCTGGTGGCGTCGATGGGCGGCGCGCCGCACAACCCCGCGTGGTATTTCAACCTGCTCGCGCGCCCCGACGACGTGTTCGTGCAAGACGGTCCGGCGCCGTTCGCAGTGTCGATTCGCGAGGTCCACGGCACCGAGAAGGCGACCTGGTGGTCACGGGCGGTCGACGCGTACCCGCCATATACCGAGTACCAGGAGCGGACCGACCGCGAGATCCCGGTATTCATCGCAACGCCCCGTTGACATCGGGCGAACCGATCGAATCCTCGGAGCGGTACGGCCTCGCTTCCTGATCGACGACTGCCGTCGACGAATTGTTGCGTTCTCACCACACTCCTAGCCTGCGAACGTGATCATCGTCGCCGGACACTTACGCGTCGAGCCTCGCAACCGCGAGACGTATTTGCGGTCGTGTATCGAGGTCGCGCGCATCGCTCGCGCGACCCCGGGTTGCATCGACTTTCGCCTGTCGCCGGACCCGATCGACGACGACCGCATCAACGTTTTCGAACAATGGGAGTCCGTCGAGGCGGTCGAGGCTTTCCGCGGTGCGGATTCGTCCAGCGACCTCGACGGTGCGATCATCGAGGCGGTCGTGCTCCAACACGAGATCGCCAGCAGTACTCCACTGACGTAACGAGCCGGTCACGTTCACGCGTGGAATCTGATCTCGACCGCCATGACGGTCCGCCGACCACATCGCGGCTGGCGCACGAGCGATGCGGCTTGCCTCGATTGCAGCCGAGTTGAAGTTGGGACCCAGCGGTTCGCGCGTTGGTCGGCGTCAGACCCGCATCAGGGGAGCTTTGGTTGTTGCTGCGTGGCGCAGTGAATGCCGCCGCCGCCGGCCGCGAGGGGATCGATGTTGAGCATGACGATCTCGCGATCACCGAACAGGTCCTGCAGCACCGCTTCGGCGGCAGCATCTGCGGCAGGGTCACCGAACTGGGGAGCGATCACCGCGCCGTTGCAGACGTAGTAGTTCATGTAGGTGGCGAGGAATTCGTTGCCGCTTCCTCGCGTCGTCGCGGGTTGGACGATCTCGACGATCGCGTACCGCTCGCCGTTCAAGGTTCGCGCGGCAGCGACTGTGTCCCGGGTTGACTCCGCGACGAGCACCCACGGATCGTCGGGATCGTCGAACGCGGGGACGTCGACCACGATGGTTCCCGAGCCGACGAATCGGGCAAGTGTGTCGATGTGGCCGTCGGTGATATCGGCGCCGGCGAGTCCGTCGATCCAAATCACGCGTTCGGCACCCAACGTGGCCGTGAGCGCCGCGTCGATGGCGGTCTCGCCGAGGCCAGGGTTGCGGTTGTCGTTCACCCAACTCGACTGAGCAGCGAGCACCGTGCCGTCGCCGTCGGTTTCGATACCGCCGCCTTCGCCGACCAATCCGCTGTCGATCAGCTCGATCCCGAGGTGTTCGGCGACGAGGCCAGCGAGCTGGGTGTCGCCGTCATGGACCTGTTTGCCGCCCCAACCGTTGAACCGAAACCGCGCCGCAGCGAGCTGAGCCGTGCCGTTCGAGTCGGTACCGGTGAGGAAACTCGGCAGGGTGTCGCGCGCCCACAAGTCGTCCACGGGCGCTTCGACCAGTTCGATCGTCGCGCCGGTCCGGGCTCGGACGGCATCGAGTTGCTCGGCGCGGCACAGCATTGTGACGGGTTCGAACTCGGCGATTGCCAACGCAATCTCGATGATGGTGTCCTGCACTCCTTCGAGATCGTCGCCCCATACGTCGGGGTTCGACGGCCAACACATCCACGTACGTTCGTGTTCGGTCTCTTCCGCTGGCATGAACCACTCGATGTCGTCGACGCGTGGCGCGGCGTCGGTCAGAGCGGTGTGTCGATCGGACCCGTCGTCGTCGTTGGAGTCGGAGCACGCCGCCGCAACGGCCGCAGCGGCGAGTACTCCGAGGACGAATCCGCGGCGCGGCATGCCTGGGGTCATGACGTCCGACGGTATCGGGGGCGACGTTGCGATGTTGCGACGGTGACGCTCACTACTGCTGGTTGGTCTCCGCCGCCGATCCTGTACATGCCACGGCGGGTCAGATCGCTCGCATCCGGTTGTTGCGGGCGTTGTGTTCGACTTCGGCGAGTCCCAGGTGTTCGAGCACCGGCGGGACGTAGTTGCCGAAGCGCCCGCGGTAGCCCTTGCGCAGTCCGTACCACCCGCCAACCGGATTGCTGTCGGAGCGAGCCCAGGCCTCGACGCTGCCGGGCGCGGCATCCTTTTGCTCGTCGGCGTTACCGAGGGGCACCCAGTCGCCGTGTTGCACCAACATCGCGTGGAGATCCTCGATGCATCGGAGTTGGTAGCTGAGCGTCGTCGATCCGACCCGGATCTTCAACGCTGGTGGGTTCGCGGCTTCGTCGCGCCAGGCGTCGAACTCGGATTTGCCGGGCGGAGTGGTGAGAATCCAAGGATCCTCGGCGGTTCCGGCTCCTTCGACGTGGTCGGGCATCGGGTACTCCATTCGACGTGCCGGTAGCACCCGGCGGTACAGGTCTGCGCCATCATGACGGATCATTCATGACACCATGTGTCATGAATATTCGGGTTTTCTCCAGACCGGGATGGGAACGATGCGCGCAGGACGGCTCCTGAGCCTGCTGTTGATGCTGCAGAACGGAGGGCGGTTCACCGCACCTCAGCTGGCCGAGCGCCTCGGGGTGTCGCCGCGTACGGTGTTGCGCGACCTCGACGTCCTATCGGGTTCGGGGGTACCGGTCTACGCCACACGCGGCCCGAGGGGCGGGTTCGAGTTACTCGATACGTTCGAACAGGCCGTGCCAGCGCTGCCGCCCGGACTGACCTCCGGCACCGGACCGTTGCGCCGAGTTCGGGTTCGGATCTCGCCGACGACGCTGCAGATTGCGTTGTTGGCGGGCCGACCCGACGGGTGGCGCCCGCGTCCCAACGCCGAAGCGGCTGCGGATCGGCCGGACTGGATCGAGGGGTCCTTCCGCTTCGATTCGTACCGCTCCGCACTGCGGGAACTGGTCGCGCTCGGCCCGGAGATCGAAGTGCTGTTGCCCACCGAACTGCGTCACACGATGGCCGAGATCGGCGCTCGGATCAACCACCTCCATCGAGTGGAGTCACCCTGCACGGCTGACAAGGTTCCTTGACACACCCCGTCGAGGCACCACCGCCCAACTCGACGCCCCAACTCGACGCCCCAACTCGACGCCCCAACTCGACGCCCCAACTCGACGCCCCAACTCGACGCATTGAACGATCACCGGCGCCGATACCGCCAGGGTTGGCTTCGTCCCAATGGCACTCGAACAGCGGCTTCAATCAGTTGTTTCGTGCATCCAAGGACACCAGCAGAGACCGAGCAGGAGTCCGTCTGGCGTGAGCAGCCGAGCGATGACCTGACCCCACGGTTCGGTGCGGACGTCATGGAGCAGGGTGTAACCCGAGCCCGTGAGTTCGGCGGCCGCGGCAGCGACGTCGGCGACCTCGAACTCGATCGTGGCCTGCGGGATCGGGAGGTGCGCCGGCCACGCACTCGTACCGAAACACGACCGCGCGGCGTCGGCGAGCGGCCAGACACCGAGATGGCGAACGTCGCCCCAACCGTCGACCGCTACGTAGTCGCCGCTGACGTTCTCCAACGGGAGGCCGAGGCGGTCGCGATACAAGGCGTGCGCGGTGAGCGGGTCGCGCACGATCGGAGCAAATCCGGCAACGAAGAGGACATCCATCGCTCCATCCTGCCCTGCGCGCCGACATGTCGCTCCACCAGCCCCGCCGATGCAGCTCCGATGCCGTCGAACCGAGGGAGGACGCCGGGTCACCGGCCCGTACGTGCCTTGCCTGGGGTGACTGGCTTGCGCGTCTGGCGTACGTGTCGGTTCCGATCAGGAAGCGTTACGGGTCAGGGTGTCGAAGTCCAGGGTGAGTGTGGCGTCGTCGATGGCGATTTCGAACATGCGGGCATCGAACGGAGCTCGGACCCACGGTGTGTCGAAGCGGGGGTAATCCGCCGTCGCGACCCCCTGCCCCTTGACCTGAAGCGCGCCGGTGTCGGAATCCCAACGCATCGCGCCCTGTGACGGCGACGCGAAGGTCACGACGCCGCCGACGTTGGTGATGGCCGCGCCCAGCAGATCGGCTTGGAATTCCGCGAAGGTGCCGTCGGCAGCGCGACCCACTTCGACGACCCAGACATTGTCGGAGCCGCCGGGCGCGACCAAATCGAAGGGTTGTGTGAGTCCATGGGTGAAGGCGCCCGGTGGCGCGTCGCGCCACTCGACCGGTCGCTCGCTCCACAGGCCGACGAAGCCCTTGCCCTGCCGACCGAAAACCCAATGTCCGCCTGCGTGGGTGACGACCTCGTCGAACTTTTCTTGCGGGAAGTAGGCGTGCGTCAGCTCGATGTAGTTGAACGTTTCGAGTGCACCCGGACCGGGAGCATCGAACGCCGGGTCGTACACGTGAATCCCTGCGGCGCCGTGTTGCACGCTGGACGGCATCGAGCCAGTGCCGGTCCAATAGCCGTCGCGGTCGGGCCACTGGCTCCCGATCTCGGGTTCGTTCTTCGCGTGCGTCGTGAAGACAATCGCCGATTCGTCGAGCGTGGCCTGCCACGCGTGGTGCTGGTCGGCGAACATTCCCGGGCGATGGTGTTGCGCCGTCGACAACATCACCTCGGGGGCGCGATAGGTGTACGAGTTGATCTCGCTGAGCAGTCCGAACGCGAGCATCGGCGCGAGGGCGCGAGCGAACGGGCGTGCCAACGCCGGGTCGCTGTTCACGGCATCACGCAGCGGAATGAACGGTGAGAAGAACTCTGACTCCCACAGACCGTGCTGGGTCAGCGTTTCGAACGTGAGCTCGACGCCTTGCCACGTCGTTTGGTTGCCGCGCTCCCACCAGAACCCGACGTTGGCGGGGTCATTGAAGTCGTAGCCATACGGCGCAGGGGCGTTGAGATCGATCTCGGCCAACGGGTCGAGTGGAACGTTCATACGTTCCCGATCGATGCTCACCTCCTTCGAGATCGCGATGCGACGGATGGCCTCGGGGAGTCGGTACTTCTCGGCTCGGGCGAAGAGCACGGCACCCGCGTCCGAGGCGCTCGGATACGGCACATCGGTGTCGGCGAACAACAACTTCGACATCGCAAAGGTGTCTTGATCGGTCGCGACGCTCTTGTCTTTCATATAGCTGCGGCCGTGGGTTGCTCCGAAGTTGCCGTTCTGAAGGTGCATGGCGATGTCGAGCAGCAACAGATCGAGCACCATCGCCGCCTTCTGGGCGATCTCGGGATCGGGCGCGTGCTCCACAAGGGTCAGCAGCGGTGTCGCGTCTTTTTGGTAGTAGACGTCAGAGTGCCACTCGCTCCATCCGAAGCGCACCTTCTCGTCGAGCCATTCTTCGATGCGTTGCTTCGCCTCGTCGCGGTGCACCGCGCCAGTACGACCGTCGTTCGTGAACACATCGCCGGCGAACGCATCACCGGCCAAGTACTCGAGCGTGTGGAAGATGATGCGGTGGTTCTCGCTCCAGTACCAACGATCGTCGACTCGGCCGGGTGGGGTCGGTTCGGTGAACCAGTACTTGAACGTGTGCAACTTCGACTCGATCTCGGCTCGCAGCGCCGGGTCGAGTTGGTCTCGATACGGCAGCCAGAGGTTCAACAGGTACAGCAGGTCGAAGTCGGTCGTGTCGCGCAGCGTGTCGATGCGATCGAACACCGTCTGGAAGTCGGCGACGTGCACCGAACTGATGTCGTTTCCTGCCGCCGCGTGCGCGATCACGTTGGTGATCGAGCGCGGTTGCAACGAAGTCGTGGCGAAATCGAGATATGCCCGTTGGCGCGCTCGCATCCACGAGTTGTCGACGAACCCGTCGCCCGAAGCAGGCTCGAGCGCACTGTTCTGACAACCCGGCCCGCTGTTGACGGGATTGCATCGTGCCGGTTGACCGTCAGGAATGCGGGCAACGTAGTCGGTACCGAACATTGCCGCTCGTCCCACCACGGGGTAGTCGGTGCTGATCCACTGCGCGCCACTTTCGAGCGCGGCGTCGCGCTGTGTGGTGTCGCCGCTGCGCGCTTGCACCGTGTCGCCGTCGGCACGGGTACGAACGAGGTATCCCGCGGCGACGAGATCCTGGATGGCCGTGGTGTTCGCGCCCAGCGGGTTGTTGCGCTTCACGAATGCGGCCGACGGTTGTCCGGGTGCCGACGAGACGAACATCGGACGACCCTCCAGCGTGGGGTGTCCGGCGAGGTAGTCGGATCGCTCGGAGCCCTCGTTGTCCATCAAGAACATGACCTTGCCGCGCGACGCCTCGATCGTGGGCCAACCATTCGTCAAGATCGCCGACTCCAACGTCGCCGCGCCGCCACGAACCTGATCGGGGGTGATCATCTCGGACTCGTCGAACACCGAACGGATCTCGGCGTCGAGTGCATCGAGGTGTTCGGCTTCGATCTGAATTGGTTGTGTGAACCCCGCGTTGATCGGATCCGGAATCACATCGTCCTTCAACTCGACCAGCACGGCGAGGGGAAGGTGGTTCGGGTTGGCGTTCGACCATGTCTCGATCTGCTCGAGGCACTCGACGAACGAGATACATGTCGTCTCGTAGTCGACCTC
>SXIR01000044.1 GCA_005772765.1 Actinomycetota bacterium | reverse complement strand
GTACCAGTCGCCCGTGAGACTGTCTTTTCGGGTGAGGGCTTCTTCGTAACCGAGGATCAAAGCTTCGTGCGAGGTGAAGAAGTCGACCTGGTGGAGCTGCGCCTCGTCGCGCAGATCGATTCCGCAGGCCTCCATGAAACGCAACGCGCGGTCGATCTCGTTGGACAGCTGGTCGTAACGACGCCCTTCGCGTGTGCTGCCGACGAAGTCGAGGTTCCACTGGTGTACCCGTGACAGGTCGGCGAATCCACCCTTGGTGAAGGCGCGGAGCAGGTTCAGCGTCGCGGCAGCCTGGTGGTAGCTCTGCACCAACCGGTGCGGATCGGGTCGACGCGACGCGGGGTCGAACCCGATCGCGTTCACCATGTCACCGCGAAAGCTCGGAAGCTCGATGCCGTCGCGTGCTTCGCTGTCCGACGACCTCGGCTTGGCGAACTGGCCTGCGATCCGACCGACCTTCACGACCGGGACACCCGTCGAGTAGGTCAGCGCCACTGACATCTGCAAGATGACCTTGAGCTTGTCGCGGATGTTGTCGGCCCCGAACTCGGCGAACGTCTCGGCGCAGTCGCCGGCTTGCAACAAGAACCCTTGACCGGCCGCGACACCGGCGAGCAACTCGCGCAGGGTTCGCGCCTCGCCCGCGAACACGAGCGGAGGCATTCGACGGAGTTCATCGAGCGCCTGGTCGAGCTCGTCCGCCGGCCACTGAGGCTGTTGGGCCGCGGGAAACGCGTGCCAACTCGACGGCTCCCAGCCGTCCGGTCCGGCAGCGCCGTTCGTTTCGGCAGTCGTGGGTTGCAGCGGTGATGCAGTCATGCTCGAAGTCCTCGTGGGCGTCGGCGCGTCGCGGCGCGCGGATCGGAAGCGTAAGCGGAGGCGGGCGCCGGTTCCCAAGGGGATCGACGCACACGCGCCGGGCGCCTACAGATACGCGCCCGGAGCGCCCTGGCGAGGATCGCCCATTCCGGGGTTGCCGCCTTCGATCATCCGGCCACCGCGCATCTGCTCGAACTGCCGCTGCGCCGCCATCTGCTGTGTGAACAGCGTTGCCTGGATCCCGTGGAACAGGCCCTCGAGCCACCCGACGAGCTGAGCCTGAGCGACCCGAAGCTCGGACTCGCTCGGCGTTTCGGAGGTGAACGGCAGCGTCATCTCGGTGAGTTCGATCTGCAGTTCGTCCGAGAGGATCTCGCGAAGCTCGCCGAGACTGCGGTCGTGGATCTCACGCAGCAGGCGACGGCCGGCATCGTCGAGCGGTGCCCGGCGGGCTTCGTCGAGCAACGAGCGCACCATCGAGGCGATGCGAATCAACTTGGTCGGCGACGAGATTGCTTCGCCGTTCCCAGCGTCGCTGGCCGCTTCGACGTCGAGCACTTCGGGTTGGATCGGCATGCCAGCCATGCCGGCGCCAGCCACGCCAGCGCCAGCCATGCCAGCGGTCGTGCCGGGTGCGCCATCGGACATCATCGGTCGCAGAGGCTAGGACAGCCGCCCCGCCAAACCACAGTCGACTTTTCCGCGGTCGGGTCGCGGCCCGACCGGGCCGGGTCAGCCGTGCGCCGAGCCGTCGGCGTTGAGGACCGGCGGACGTTTGCCCTCGGCACCCACGGCGCGGGGCCCGGGGACGTCGCGGAAGCCGTAGGGGACCGGTTCGCGACCGGCTTGGCACACCCAGCATTGTCCGGTCACGCCCGTCGTCACCAGCCCGAATACGGCGTCGGCGATCTGTTGCGCGGGCATCACCGGGAACCCGGCATCCTCGAGGAAGTCTTTGGTTGCTTGATCGATGATGTTGGTGTTGGTGATCCCTGGGTTGACGGTGTTCGCGGTGATGGCTTTCGGCGCGAGCGTCGGGGCGAGCGATCGGATCAGACCGACGACAAAGTGCTTCCCGCCGTCGTAGATCGGGTCGGGTGGAAACGGAATCAGGCCGGCGAGCGAACTCGTTGCGACGATGGCACCACCCCCGCGGCGCTCCATCCGGGGGATCGCGGCGCGGGCTCCGAACACGACCCCGTCGACGTTGACCCGTTGGATGCGCTGGTAGGTCGCGTCGTCGAGTGCGGTGAGGTCGGACACGCCGATTGCGATCCCGGCATTCAGAAAGGCAATGTCTGGTCCGCCCAGTTCGGCCTCGCAGCGAGCGAACGCAGCTTCGACCGCGTCGGCATCGCCGCAGTCGGCGTCGATCGCGAGACCCGCACCGAGTGAATCGATGACCCGTTGGGCGCCGTCGCCGTCGAAGTCGACGGCGCAGATCGTCGCGCCGGCTTCGGCGAGGCGCGTGCTCGTCGCGAGCCCGATGCCCGACGCGGCGCCTGTGACGAGCGCGACTTTGTGCAGCAGTTCATCGGCCATGACGTCATCTTGACCGCTCCCAACTCGGGCGGTCGACCCGACGGACCCGTTGGTTCGACCGCTGTGAACGAGTCGCGAGGGTTCGGATGCACTCGCCCCGTTCGATGTCGGGTCGGGGCACGTCGACCGAGCGACGGTTCAGCGGAGCCGTTCTGCTTGCTCGAGCAACTCGTCGCGAAACGTCGGATGGGCGATACCGGCGAGGGCGAGGGCCCGTTCACGGACGGTGCGACCGCGCAGTCGCGCGACCCCGAACTCCGTGATGACGACATCGAGTTGGTGGCGGGGTGTCGTCACGACGGCTCCCGCGCCGAGGTGCGGTGCGATGCGGGAGACCGTCTCGCCGTTGACAGTCGACGTGCTCGGCAAGCACAGCAACGACCGGTCGGTCAGGTCCAGGCCCGACGCGGCGACGAAGTCTTCGTGACCGCCGATTCCCGAGAACTGAGAGCCGTCGATGGTGTCGGCGACGGCCTGGCCATACAAGTCGATGACGAGCGCGCCGTTGATCGAGACGAAGTCGTGGTTCTTCGCGATCACATCGGGGGCATTGACGACGTCGACCGGCAGGAATCGCACCTCGTCGTTGTCGTCGAGCCACGAGTTCAACTCGGCGGTTCCGGCCGCGAAGGTCGTGATCGAAACGCCATCGAAAACGCCCTTGCGGGCGTTGGTCACCTTGCCGGCGCAGTGCAGTTCCATGAGGCCAGTCGTGAACATCTCGGAGTGCACGCCGTACTCGCCACCGTCGCCCGCGGCGAGCAACTTCGCGACCTGTGTCGGCACGCCACCGATTCCCGTCTGCAGTGTGCTGCCGTCTCGCACGAAACCGAGTGCGAACTCGGCGATGCGTGCTTCCGCGTCGCTCGGCGGCGCGTCGGCGAGGGTGAACAACGCTCGATCGCTTTCGACGATGATGTCGGCCTCGTCGACGTGCAGCGCGTGCCGATGGTCGGGCAGCAACCCGAACGTACGCGGCGCGGACGTGTTGGTCTCGACGAGCAGCACGCGATCGGGGTCGGCTCCGGCTCGGCGGAGTTCGTCGACCGACGCGCCTGCGTGTAGCGAGAGGCTCATCCAGCCGTCGGCGTCGGGCGGTGCGGCCAGCGTCGCCATGACGCGCGGCGCGCGTTCGCGCAGGATCGGCGCGAACCGACGGAAGTCGGCCGGAACGAACTGCACATCCGCGCCGCTGTCTCGCAAGAAACGTTCGGCCGGCCCGAAGAAGCCCGAGAGGTAATGGACGTTGGCCTTGGCGAGGACGCCGTAGAGGTCGATGAGCAATGCCCCCGACACCGTGAGATCGACCCAGTCGTCGCGGGTGTCGAGCGCGTGCAAGAACGCACCTGGTTGGCCCGGCCCGAGCGGAATGCCGATCGTGTCCGACGGCCGAATCCGGGCCACAGCATCAACGAGGGAAAGGTGTTTGGTCATGGGCAGCAGCCGCTCGTCGGTCGTGATGCCCTTTTCGCCGCCACGATCTCGGGCGTGCGTTGCAGGCATTGGTATCGGGCAGAAACGTCAGGCGTTGAGGATCACCAGGCGGGACTCGGTCATTTCCTCGACCGTGTACTTGGGACCTTCGCGGGTATTGCCGCTGTCGCGCAGGCCACCGTAGGGCTGCTGGTCGGCGCGGAACGTCGGAACTTCGTTGATGAGCACGCCGCCGAAGTCGAGGGTGCGCGCGGCCTTCATCGCGTCGGCGATGTGGGTGGTGAACACCGCCGCCTGCAAGCCGTAGCGCGTCGTGTTCGCGCGTCGGAGCGCGTCGTCGAAGTCGGAGTACGACGCGATGCCGACGACGGGACCGAAGACCTCGAGCGAACACACCTTCATCTCGTCGGCAACGTTGGCGAGCACCGTCGGGAGCAGGACTCCGTCGTCGCCGATCTCGCCCCCGCAAGCGACCGATGCGCCTTGAGCTTCGGCTTCTTCGATCCACGCGTGCACGCGGTCACGCTCAGTTGTCGAAATCAGTGCGCTCACGTCGGTTGCTTCGTCCAACGGGTCGCCGACCACGAGGTTCTTCACCTTGTCGACGAGGGCATCGGTGAACTGGGCCACGATCGAGTCGTGCACGAAGATTCTCTGGGTCGAGATGCACGACTGACCGGCGTGGCTGAATCCGGCAATCGCGATCTTCGTCGCCGCGGTTTCCCAATCGCCGGTGGGCTCGATGATCACCGGCGCGTTGTTGCCCAACTCGAGTCCGACCTTCTTGCGGGCCGCCTTGGCGCGGATGTCCCAGCCGACCTCGGGTGAACCGGTGAACGTGATCAGGGCGATATCGGGATGCTCGACGATGGCGTTGCCGACCGAGGCGCCCCCTCCGGTGACGACGTTGATGTGGCCGGCGGGAAGACCGCACTCGTCGATCAACATCTCGACGAGTCGGATGGTCGAGAACGGCGTCTGACTCGCGGGCTTCACCACGACCGGGCAACCCGCAGCAATCGCCGGCGCAAGCTTGTGCACAACGAGGTTCAACGGGAAGTTGAACGGCGTGATCGCGCCGACGACGCCGATCGGCACGCGCAACGTGAACGCGATCTTGCCGGCGCCCGCCGCGGACGCGTCCATCGGCACGACTTCGCCGGCGAGCGTTCGTGCCGCAACCGCAGAGAACTGGAAGGTGCTGACGGCTCGCTGCGCCTCGACCCTGGCGGTGCGAATCGGTTTCGCCGCCTCGGCCGCGATGATCTGGGCGAACTCCTCGACGCGGTTCGCGAGCGCAACCGCGGCCCGGTCGAGGATCTCGGCTCGCTGGTAGGGCGCGAGTGGGCCCGCCGCGTGAACCCGCTTGGCGACCGAGACTGCTTCGGCGACGTGGGTGGCCTCGCATTTGGGGACTCGCCCGAGCACCGCGTCGTCGTAGGGGGACCGGACTTCGATCCAGTCGCCCGTGGTCAAGCGGCCGTCGCCGAACGGAAGTGCGTGATCATGCGCCATGGATCCAGGGTATCGGCGAGACCGGTGCGGAGAAACGCTGCGCCGCCAGATCGCGGCGCAGCAACGATCGATCTTGGGGCCGTCGCTTGGTGGGGTCGGCGACCGTCGGGCCGCAACTCGCGGTGCGGCGACCGATCGTGCGGTCCGTCAGCGCCCCTGCGAGCGCACCGCGCCGTGTCTCCGAGCGCACTGCGCCGTGTCTCCGAGCGCACCGCGCCGCCCGAACGCCGGCCAGGTCGATCGAGTCGCATCATGCCCCGCGAAACATTCGGATCGAACGGTCGGATCCACGGCGTGACGCTACGGCGCAGTTAGCGCCCTCGGCAGGATTCGAACCTGCGCACACGGCTCCGGAGGCCGATGCTCTATCCCCTGAGCTACGAGGGCGGGAAGGTTGATCACGTTAGCGTGCGCTTGCGATGGTCTCTCTCTTGGATGCCGACCTCATTGTCTGCACGCGCAACCGTCCCGCCGAGCTGACCCGCGTGCTCCACTCGATTGCCGAGCAGACAACCCTGCCGGCAAGAGTGCTCGTCGTCGACAGCAGTGACGCGAACGCGTCAGCCGCCGTGGTCGAACAGCGGAGCGCGGTATGGCCTGCGGGCTCGCAGTTGGAATTGCGACGGAGCGATCCTGGACTCCCGCATCAGCGCAACGTGGGCATCGACGCAACAACACGTCCGATTGTGTGTTTTCTCGACGACGACGTGGTGCTCGAACCCGATTACTTCTTGGCGATCGGCGCCGCGTTCGCCGCGGATCGTGAGGGTCGGGTCGGCGGTGTCGGTGCGACGATCGTCGACCAACCGGTGCGACCGCGTCTTTGGCGCGTTGACGCGATGATCGGACTCGATTCGCAACACGAGGGCGCGGTACTACGCACAGGTCGCAACGTCCGCGTCTACGCACCGAGGCCTGAGCCGCTCGATGCCGAATGGTTGGCCGGACTCGCCACCGCGTACCGGCGGGAGGTGTTCGTGACGCACCGGCCGAACGAGGCGCTGATCGTCGAGGGCGAAGATGTCGAGTTCAGCTATCGGGTCGCACAGGATTGGCGACTCGTCGTGTTGCCGCACGCACGCGTTCGTCACGTCGAATCAGCGACCAATCGACCGGACCGCGTGGAGGTTGCCGCGCGCGAGTTGTGGGTCCGTCATCTGCGATGCAGCCAACGGGTCGGCCGGCTTCGGTTGCGGTGGTTCTGGTACGGCGCGGCGGCGCAGTTGATGCGCGCCGCGGCAACCGGGCTCGTGAGCACCGAACAGCGATCGATCGCGCGTGGCACCGCGCGTGGCGCGCTGCGAATCGTCAGGAAGCGAGGATTCGGCTGATGCGGCGATTGAGCGCATCGAGGGTGGCGCGGGCCGCGCCGTCGATCGCGTTCGACCCGGGTGCCATGCCGTAGAGGTTCATGTCGTCGACGCCGAGGCAGACGCCTACGACGGTCACGTTCTCGTCGGACTCGATCGCTCGGGCCCATTCGGTCGTTGCTTCGACCGGCACACCCATCGATGCCAGGGCTGCCAGCGTGGCCTCGACGGCACCGGACAGCCCGCGGGTCGCAGGCGCGCGGCCGATGGTGCGGCGACCTTCGAGGATCAAGTGCACCTCGAGTTCGTCGGTGTCGGGGAACGACAGCACCGCGAGGAGTCGGGGGCGGGTTGCCGCCTCGACGGTGACGAGGTCGGTCTCGGGGTTCGCGCTCGGCGGGGTTGCGGCTGTCGGCGCGGCGGGCGCGGCGGCGTGACTCTCTCGCCAACGGATGACCTCGACGGCGACGGGTCGGTCGCTGTGTCGTGCCGCGATGCGCGTGGCCGCGACTGGTAGCGGGGTCTCGGGAGCTTCCGCCGCGGAAACGTGCAGTTGGACGAGCAAGAGATCGTCGCGGTTCTCGAAGCCCGCGGCGCGAACGCCGGGCAGCTTGCGGAGTTCGAGTTCGAGGTCGTCGAGCATCATTGCGGTTGGTCCTCTTCGCCGAGGGTGCTGGGGGCGTCCGGGCGGGGTACGGCGGACGACTTGCGCTGCTGTTTGTCTTCGTACAGGCGTTCGTCGGCGAGCCGGAACAAGGTGTCGACATCGGCGGCCTCGGCGGGACACACCGCGATGCCGTAGCTGAACTCGGGTGTCGGCGTGGCGAATCCGGCCGCCGACCGGATGCGGTCGATGAGCACGGGGACACTGTCGGGATCGGTGCCCGGAAGGATCATGGCGAACTCGTCGCCACCGATGCGCGCTCCGTTGTCGCCGAATCGCAAGGCCCGACGGAATCGCTCACCGAGGTCACGCAACGCGTGGTCGCCGGCTGCGTGCCCACCTGTGTCGTTGATTGCCTTGAGTCCGTCGAGGTCGAGCATCACGAGCGTGAACGGCCAGCCGTAGCGGTTCGATCGGGCGACGGCCATCTCGAGCAGGCGATCGAACGATCGTCGATCGAAGAGTCCGGTCAGCGGGTCGTGCCACGCGTCGTAGCGCAACACATCCATGCGAATCGCCAAGACGCACAGGCTCATCACGAGGTCGCGGTCGAAGTCGTGATCGTCGAACGGCGGTTCGGTGTAGAGCCCCGGCGGGGCTTCGAGCAGCGCTTCGTCGTCTTCGTCGAAGGGCCGGCGGCCGGCACGGAACACCTGCCGTCCGAGTCCGGGTTCGTCGACGATGATCGCGGCGTCTTCGAGCGTGAACTCGGAGACGAGTGCGTCGAGCGCGCGGTAGATGAGTGCGATGCCACTTTCGTGTTGGGCGAGCGCAGCCGCGAGTTCGCCGCTCAATTTCCCCATGTGTCCCACTCCTGGGTTGCCCGCTGCCGGGGTGCCCTCTGCGTGTCGTGCGCCGTCGGTTCTGGCGGCGACGGTCGGGAGGATTGCCGCGAGTCCTCGGCCCAGTCCTGCGGGTCGTTCGCTCACGGTTTCGACCTCCGACCTTCGTTCCGGTTCGTACGTTTCGACTGGGTTTCGTTGCTGCTGGCTGGTGTTGCCGAGTCGTGTGTCCCGACCGCGAGGTTCACCGTACGCGGTCGGGGGTTGACCAAGAGTAAACCGCTGCTCTGAGAGATGAATAGGGCGAATGATCCCTTTCGCGCCGGGCGCAAACCGTGAAGGGTTGTGCTGGTGACCCCGGTAACATCGCCCGCTCCCGAGCCGAGGCCGTGCCGTCGTGATCCGAGAAGACCTGATCAGCGCGCTGCACCGGGCGGCGGCCGCGTGTGGTGCGGCCGCACCCGACGACTTGGCCCTCGACGTGCCCCGTCAACGCGAACACGGGGACTGGTCGTCGAATCTTGCGATGCGGGTCGCCAAGGAGGCAGGCCGCAACCCCCGCGAGCTCGCCACCGAGCTCGTCGGCGCACTCGAGGCGATGGACTTGGCCCACGTCGAGCGCATCGAGCTGGCCGGGCCGGGCTTCATCAACTTCCACCTCGCGCCGACCTGGGTGCACGACGTCGTGCGCGATGTCGTCGAGCGAGGGGCCGGCTACGGGGCCGGGGCCGATCTTGCGGGACGGCGCATCAACCTCGAGTTCGTCTCCGCGAACCCCACCGGGCCGCTCCACGCCGGAGGCGGCCGCTGGATCGCCGCCGGCGACGCGATCGCCAACCTGTTAGCCATCCGGGGTGCCGAGGTGTCGCGGGAGTACTACCTCAACGACACCGGCAATCAGCTCAACTTGCTGAAGGCGTCGCTCGCCGCCCGGTATCGCGGCGAGCCGCTTCCCGACGACGGCTACGTCGGCGATTACGTCGTCGAACTCGCCCGCGAACTGCGCGATGCCCACGGCGGCGATCTCGCCGACGACGACCTCTGCGAGCTCGGTCTGCAACGGATCATCGACGGAATTCGCAGCGACCTCGAGCGGATCGGCGTGCAGTTCGACACGTGGTTCTCCGAGCGGACCTTGCACGAGCGCGGCGACGTCGCCGCAGTGCTGACCCTCCTTCGCGAGGGTGGCGAGACCTACGAGCACGAAGGCGCCGAGTGGCTGCGGACCGAGCAACACGGCGACACCCGCGACCGGGTGCTCGTGCGTTCGGACGGCACCACCACCTATCTCTGCAACGACCTTGCGTATCACCGCGACAAGTTCGCTCGCGGCTTCACCCACCTCATCAACATCTGGGGTTCGGATCATCACGGTCAGGTCAAGTCATTGCAAGCCGGCGTCGAAGCCGTGACGGGACAGGTCGACGAACCGGAGATCATTCTCGGACAGTTGGTCCGCCTGGTGCGCGGCGGCGAGGAGGTTCGCCTGTCGAAGCGCGCCGGCAATGTCGTCACGTTGGCGGACATCCTCGACGAAGTCGATGGCGACGTGGCGAGAATGACGTTCTTGCTCCAAAGCCTCGACACGAAGCAAACCTTCGACCTCGACGTCGTCACGAGTCAGGCGATGGACAACCCCGTGTACTACGTGCAGATGGCCCACGCGCGCATCGCGTCGATCGCCCGTAAGGCGACCGACGCGGGCGTTGATCGTCGCCCCATCGCGGAGGTCGATCTCGGGCCGCTGCGCCACGCTCGAGAGGTCGAAACGCTCCGCAAACTCGCCGTTTTCCCCGACGTCGTCGCCGACGCGGCAGCCGAACGCGCCCCGCACAAGATTGCGCATTGGGCGCTCGAGTTCTCGGGCCTGTTCCACGGCTTCTATCACGACTGTCGTGTGTTGGGGGAGGACGACGATGTGACGCAGGCACGGTTGTGGTTCAACGAAGCATGTCGGATCGGACTCGCGAACGCGCTGGCCGTGTTGGGCGTGAGCGCGCCGGAGACGATGGTCCGTCTCGACGACGCGGGTGATGACGCTGATGGCGATCGCGGCGCGGCGTCGCCCGCGCCGAGTGGCGTACGCGAGTAGCAACGACGATGGCGTCCACGCAACCAATGCGATTCGATCCGACGTTGTTGCCTCGTTCGGCCGCGATCGTCGGCGGGCGCCTCGTCGTCGCCGGAGTCGATGCCGAAGCGCTGGCCGACGAGTTCGGGACGCCGGTGTATGTGTACGACGAGGCCGAGATGCGAGCGCGTTGTCGGGAGTACCGCGTCGGTTTCCCCGATGGGGTGTCGTACGCAAGCAAGGCGTTCTTGTGTGGAGCGATGGCTCGCCTGATCGCCGAGGAGGGTCTCGGACTCGATGTCGCCTCGGGTGGTGAGTTGGCGATCGCGCTCGCAGCGGGTGTCGATCCGAGCTCGATCACGGTGCACGGCAACAACAAGTCCGATGACGAACTCTTCGCGGCGATGTCCGCGCCCGCGAAAGCGATCGTGCTCGACAGCACCGACGAACTCGACCGAATCGAGCGGCTTGTTGCGGCCGAGGCCCCCGTCCCGTCATTGCTCGTCCGCGTGAACCCCGGGATCGATGCGCACACCCACGAGTACCTTGCGACGGGCGCGACCGACTCGAAGTTCGGGTTCTCGCTTGAATCGGGCGCAGCGCTCGCCGCGGTGGAAGCAATTGTGCAGACGAACGCAGCTCGGTTCGCGGGTTTGCACGCCCACATCGGGTCGCAGATCTTTCGCCCCGAAGGGTTCGACGCGGCGTTGGCTCGCCTCGCCGGATTGGTCCGAGACATCGAGACTCGCTTCGGAATCGACGTCGACGAGTTGTGCATCGGTGGCGGTCTTGGTGTCCGCTACACCACCGGCGACGACCCGCCTTCGATCGGCCAACACGCCGCGGCGGTTCGAGAGTCGTTCGGTGACGCGCTCGGCCGTGCCGGGGTTGCGTGTCGACCACGTCTCACGACCGAGCCGGGTCGGTCGATCGTCGCACCCGCTGGAATCACGCTGTACCGGGTCGGCACGATCAAGACGGTCCCGGGCATCCGGACCTACGTGTCGGTCGACGGAGGAATCTCCGACAACCTGCGCCCGGCGCTCTACGGGGCACAGTACGAAGCGTTCGTCACCTCGAGAGCCGACGCCGATCGTGATGCTGTCGTCACGATCGCCGGTAAGCATTGTGAGCAAGGTGACCTGCTGGTGCGCGACGCCCGCCTCCCCGCCGATCTCGCCGTCGGCGAACTGGTCGCGACGCCGTGTACCGGTGCGTACGGCCATGCCATGGCGAACAACTACAACTCGATCGTCCGCCCCGCGGTCGTGTTCGTTGCCGACGGCGCCGCGCGCGCGGTCGTACGCCGTGAAACGTTGGCCGATCTCGTCGCCCGAGATGTCGTCTTGGGCGACTCGGCCTGACAGACTGGACGCTGTATGAGTGATTCGCACGACGTCATTCGAGTTGGACTGCTCGGCTGCGGCAACGTGGGTGCGCCGTTGGTGCAGCTCATCGAAGACCACCAGGCGATCATCCGCGCGCGGTCGGGAATCGGCCTCGAGGTGACGCGCATCGCGGTTCGCAACGTCAGTCGCGACCGCGGGCTCGACCTGGCCGACGGCGTGCTGACGAACGATGCCGAGTCGGTCGTCGACGCCGACGATGTCGATGTCGTGGTCGAGCTGATCGGCGGAATCGAACCGGCGCGGTCATTGATTCTCGCCGCGCTGAAGCGAGGCAAGCCGGTGATCACCGGCAACAAGGAGCTCTTGGCGAACGTCGGGCGTGAGTTGTTCGAGGCCGCCGAATCTGCGGGCGTCGACCTGTTGTTCGAGGCGAGCGTGGCGGGCGGGATCCCGTTGCTGCGCCCGCTGCGCGAAAGCCTCGCGGGCGAACGCATTCGTCGCGTGATGGGCATCGTCAACGGGACGACCAACTTCATCTTGACGCGCATGACTGAAGAAGGATCGAGCTTCGCTGATGCGTTGGCCGAAGCGCAGAGCCTCGGGTTCGCCGAACGCGACCCGACTGCCGATATCGAGGGCTTCGACGCCGCGGCCAAGGCTGCGATCATCGCGGGTCTCGCCTTTGGCGCTCGGGTCGTCGCCGGTGACGTGTATCGCGAGGGGATCAGCGAGATCACCGCGGCCGACATCGCAGCGGCCGCCGACCTCGGCTACGTCCTCAAGTTGCTCGCGGTGGCCGAAGAAGTCGTCGAGGAGGGCGGCGGCGAGGCCGCGATCGCGGTTCGCGTCCACCCGGTCATGGTTCCGTCCGATCACCCGCTCGCATCGGTGCGCGGCAGCTTCAACGCCGTCTTCGTCCAGGGCGACGCCGTCGGCGATCTCATGCTGTACGGGCGCGGTGCGGGCGGTGGACCGACCGCGATTGCCGTGCTTGGCGACCTGATCGACGCGGCGACCAATCTGCATTCCGGCGCCCCGGGGGCCAAGGTGGGCACGCTGGCCAAGAAACGAATCCTGCCCATCGACGAAGTACAGAGCCAGTACTACCTCACGCTCGATGTTGCGGATCAGTCCGGCGTGCTGGCCTCGATCGCCGGCGTGTTCGGGGCCCACGGTGTGTCGATCCAGTCGATGCAACAAAAGGGCGAGGGCGACGAAGCGCACCTCATCTTCGTGACGCACTTGGCTCGCGAAGCCGACATGCGCGCGACGATTCACGCGGTGAAGGAACTCGACTGTGTGCGGACCGTTGGCTCGTTGGTGCGCGTGATCGGGAGCGAGGCCTGACGTGACCGCAACTGGCTGGCGTGGTCTCATCGAGGAGTACCGCGACCGTCTCCCGGTGACCTACTCCACGCCGGTGGTGACGCTGCTCGAAGGCAACACGCCACTCGTTCCCGCCCCCTACCTGTCGGAACGTACGGGTTGCACGGTGCATCTCAAGTGCGAGGGTCTCAACCCGACCGGCTCGTTCAAAGACCGCGGGATGACGATGGCGATGAGTAAAGCGGTCGACGACGGGGCTCGCGTCGTTGTGTGCGCCAGCACGGGGAACACCTCGGCCTCGGCTGCCGCTTATGCCGCGCGTGCGGGACTCATTTGCGCAGTGTTGATTCCTGAGGGTCATGTCGCGTTGGGCAAGCTCGCGCAGGCGCTGATTCACGGCGCGCGCACGCTCCAGATTCGCGGGAATTTCGACGACGCGCTCGACCTCGTCCGTGAGCTGGGATCGCGCGAAGGCGTGCAGATCGTCAACTCGATCAACCCCTACCGAATCGAAGGGCAGAAAACGGCAGCGTTCGAGATCGTCGACGTGCTCGGCGATGCGCCGCACGTCCACTGCATCCCGGTGGGGAATGCGGGCAACATCACCGCCTACTGGAAGGGATACCGCGAGTATCTCGCCGACTCGATCTCGACCCGCGCGCCGCGCATGCTCGGTTGGCAGGCTTCCGGTTCTGCACCGCTTGTGCTCGGCGAGGTCGTTCCGCATCCCGAAACGCTCGCGACGGCGATTCGCATTGGCAACCCTGCGAGTTGGGAGGGTGCAATCGCGGCACGCGACGAGAGCGACGGTCACATCGGCGCGGTGACCGACCTCCAGATCGTCGACGCGTACAAGTTGTTGGCGGCTCGCGAGGGAGTGTTCGTCGAACCAGCCAGCGCCGCGTCGGTCGCCGGGCTCCTGATCGCCGCCGACGAGGGTCGGTTGGAACCTGGCGAGACCGTCGTGTGCACGGTGACCGGCCATGGGTTGAAGGATCCGAACCGCGCCATTGCCGAAGTCGACGCGGGCGTTAGCGTGGATGCCACGGCTGACGCGGTGTTGGAGGGCCTCGGACTGTGAACGAACCCGGAACCGATCCCACGCCTTCGAGCTCCACGGACCCGGACGCTGCAGGTTTCGATTTGCTCGGCGACGAGATCCGACCCGGTGGTGTTGCTCGACGCCGATTCCTCTACAGCGCGCTCGGCACTGTCGTGCTCGGTGGCGGAGCCGCCGCTGCGGTGGTGTTCGGAAGTCGCGACGACACGCCATCGAATGAAGGCACCGGATCGGTTCCCGATGCGACGACTTCGACCACCGAGGGGCCGTCCCCGACGACCGCGGCGACGCAGCCGACCGTGCCCGCGGTCGACGACCCGTTGCTGGCGCTACCCGATCCTGATGGTCCACCGGCCGACGCCTACGCGCCGGTCCCGGTCAACCAGATCGGCAGCATCCAGATCCCCCGCATCGAACTCGATCACGCCGTGTATGAAGGCGTTTGGCTCACCGTGCTCGACGTCGGCCCTGGGCACTGGCCCGGGTCGGCCATGCCGGGCCAGCTGGGCAACTCCGTGTTTCCGGGACACCGGGTCACCCACTCGCATCCGTTTCGCCGGCTCGACGAACTCGCACCGGGCGACGAGGTGGTGTTCACGATGGCGAACGGAACCCACACCTACAAAGTGCGTGAGACGTTGATCGTGTCGCCGAAGGACATCTGGGTCGTCGACTCGAATCCGAACTCCGAGGTCACGCTGATCGCGTGCCACCCGCCGCACCGCGCGCGTCAACGTATTGTCGTGAAGGGCGAACTCGCCAAGTCGACCCCGAACGCCGCCGCAGCGACTGCGGCGGGCGAGATCGCCGATCTCGCCGACGACATTCCGCTCTGAACCCAGCATCGGCGACTTCGTCGATGCCCATCGTCGGCGTTGGAGCGTCGACGCCATTCCAGGAGGTGGGTCATGTCTCGTCCCGTTGCGTTGGTCACCGGTGCGTCCGCCGGAATCGGCGATGCGTTCGCGCGGCTGCTTGCCGCACGCGCCTACAACTTGGTCGTGGTCGCACGCGACGTGGCGCGCCTCGAAGCACTCGCAAAGGAACTCGCCGCGACCCACAAGACCGACGTCGAGGTGATCGGCGCCGATCTGACCGACCTGGAGCAGGTCGCGAAGGTCGAAGCTCGTCTGGCGTCGACGGAGTCGCCGGTCGAACTCCTCGTCAACAACGCGGGCTTCGGCCTTGTGGGTAAGGCCGCCGACGGCGACGCGGACGGCGATCGGCGCATGATCGCGCTGAACGTCGACGCGCTCGTTCGCTTGACCCACGCCGCGCTCGGCCCGATGGTCGATCGCAACCGCGGCGGGATCATCAACGTCGCTTCGCTCGCCGCGTTCCAACCGACCGCCGAGATGGCCGTCTACGGCGCGACCAAAGCTTTCGTGTTGTCGTTCAGTCAAGCCGTGTACGAAGAACTCCGCGACACGAACGTCGCCATGACGTGTTTGTGTCCCGGGTTCACGCGCACCGAGTTCCAAGAACGCGCGGGTGCCGAAGCGGACCGGATGCCCGACTTCGTGTGGCAGACCGCCGAAGAAGTGGCCGAGGCCGGACTCGCGGGCTTCGAGAAGCGCAAAGCCGTCGTGCTGCCGGGTCTGTTGAACAAGGCCACCGCGGGCATCGTGAGCGTGACTCCGACGACGATCACCCGGCGCGTCGCGGGATTGCTCGCCCGCAACTTCGACTGATCGAACTGCGATTGCCGAACTGCGATTGCCCGAGCAGCCGTTGCCTCGGTGTTGGCGGGCCGATGCGAGATTGCTGTGCCGCGACGACCGTCGTCAGGCGGCGACGATCTGGTAGATGGTGCCGCCCCGACCGATCGCGTACAGCTCGCCGTTGTTGGCTTCGCCGAAGCTCGTGAGTTCCGAGACGTTCTGCTGCAGATCGACCATCGGCGCAGATCCGCCGTCGAAATCGCGCAGATCGAGGGCGAGCAACTGTCCGGCGCAATAGTCACCGAAGACGTATGCACCAACGAGGTCGGCGATGGCAGTGCCGCGGTAGACGAACCCTCCGGTGATCGAACAGTTGCCGTCGCCATGGGTGAGTTCGACCACGGGGTCGATCGCGCCCGCAGGTGCAGAACCGCCCTCGTAGTCGTGCAGTCCCTCGCGTTCGTTCCATCCGTAGTTACGGCCGCCCGCACCCGCCGGTGCGAAGCTGATCTCTTCGTATTCGTTCTGGCCGACGTCGCCGATCCAGAGATCGCCGGTGGCGCGATCGAACGAGAATCGCCACGGGTTGCGTAATCCGTACGCCCAGATCTCCCCCGCGCCGTTGCCGACGAAGGGGTTGTCGCTCGGCACCGAGTATTCGGAGTCGTTCGACGCGGTCGGGTCGATGCGCAAGATCTTGCCGAGCAACGAGTTCGTGTCCTGTCCGCTTCCGAGCGGGTCGCCGCCGGCACCGCCGTCACCGAGCGCCACATACAGCAGGCCATCGGGGCCGAATTTGAGGTCACCGCCGTTGTGGTTCGGGAACGGCTGTTCGACGAACAGCACCTCGCGGGCCGACCGCGGGTCGGGGATGCCGTCGGTCAACGTGTATTCGGTGACTCGACTGTGGTTGTCGGTGCCGGTCGTGTGGACGTACACCAGCGAGCCATCGGGTTCGACGGCGATGCCGAGCACGCCTTGCTCGTTGCCCTTCGAGATCGCACCACCGAGATCGAGGACGAGGTCGCCCAAGGTGCCGTCGCCAGCCACGACGCGAACCCCTTGGTGCTGTTCCGCAACGAGCACCTCGTCGCGGCCCGGTATCGGCGCGAATGCAACCGGGGAGTCGAGACCGGTGGCCCATTCGACGAGCGCGACCGTTGCGGCCGTGGGGTCGGGCGGATCAGGAGCGATCGTTGTCGCCGTGGCGGTCGAACCGACGGTCGTGCCCGGATCGGCGGTCGGTGCGGCGGCGCGAGACGAACTCGGTGCGGGACGGTCGGGGTCGTCATCGCGGCAGGATGCCGTACCCACGGCGAGGGCAAGGCACATGATCACAGGGAGGCGGCGCATCGCGTGACCTTACGGCCCGCCCGGAAGGCCCCAGGGTTCGCCCCGGCCGAGTGATTCGCGAATCCGCAGCGGAGGGTGTATGGTGCGTCTCGTACCCACCGCCTCCCGGGGCCCCCGCACGCCCGACGGAGGATTGGAAGCGTTGCCGCACCGATCGCCTGGCGCATCGGGTCGGGACCATTCCCTTCGGAACCGCCTTGGACGGCCGATGGAAGGCTCAGTGGGTTCGACGCCCGCCGGTGAGGAATTCGTTCCCCGGTGCCGCGCCCCCGTTTGATTCCCTTTCCCCTTCTGATCCCGACGACAAGGTGTCGGGCACGGAGCGTGTGATGACAAGCCAGACCTTCGAGCGTTCGGCGCTCGACGGCAAAGACCGCGAACAACTGGTAGCGATTGCCGGTGCCCTCGGTCTCAAGTCCCTTTCCCGGATGAAGAAGTCCGAACTCGTCGAAGCAATCGTCGGCGCGGGCGACAGCGGCAACGGCAAGTCCGCTCGGGGTGCTGCTCGCGCCTCGACGGGATCTTCCGCCGCCGCGTCGAAGTCGTCGGAGTCGTCGGAGTCGTCGGAGTCGGCCCCGGCGAAGCGGACGATTCGATCGGCGAAGGCCAGCGAACTCGACACCATGGCCAAGCTTGCCGCTGAGCAAGAGGCGATCGTCGCGGGCGAGACCGCTGCCCCCGACGCTGCGCTGCCCATCGCTCGACGGCGCACTCCGGTGGCGTCCGAGGCCGCTTCGAACGGTTCGGGCGAAGCCACGGGGGCCACCAAGAGCGACGACGGGTCCGATGCCGGATCCGAAGGTGCAGCCACTGGCGGAGGTGCGACGCGCACCGCGGAACGTTCCGATCGCGGCGACCGCGGCGATCGCGGCGGCCAGAACCAACAGCAGTGGCAGAACGAACCGGGCGGAAAACGCCGCCGTCGGCGCGGCCGCAACCGCGGCGATCGCAACGATTTCGAGCCGCGCGAGAGCGAAGCGCCGTTCTCGGGCGAGATGATCGACGTCGTCGGTCTGGTCGATCTGCGCGACGAGGGTTACGCGTTCTTGCGGACGACCGGATATCTCCCGGGCCGCAACGACGCGTACGTGCCGGCATCGATGGTGCGTCGTCACTCGCTGCGCAAGGGCGACTTCATTCGTGGAGCGACGCGTCCGCCGGCGAGTAGTGAGAAGTTCCCGGCGATGGGACGCATCGACGAGGTCAACGGGATGAGCGTCGACGAGGCGCGGGCTCGCGTCCGGTTCGAAGACCTGACGCCGTTGTTCCCCGACGTGCAGCTGAAGTTGGAACTCCGTGAGTTTCCGCTCGAATTGACGGGCCGAATCGTCGACTTGATTTCGCCGATCGGCAAGGGCCAGCGCGGCATGATCGTCTCGCCGCCGACGGCGGGAAAGACGACGATCATCAAGCAGATCGTCGGATCGATCGAGCGCAACAACCCCGAAGGTCATGTCATGGTGCTGCAGGACGACGAACGGCCGGAAGAAGTCACCGACATGAAACGCCACGTCCTGCGGGCCGAGGTGATCTCGTCGACGTTCGACCGTCCGAGCGACGAGCACTGTCACGTCGCGGAGCTTGCAATCGAACGCGCCAAGCGTCTCGTCGAGCTGGGCAAGGACGTCGTCGTCATCCTCGACGGCATTACGCGTCTCGCTCGCGCCTACAACCTCGCGGCGCCAGCATCTGGTCGCATCATGTCGGGTGGTATCGACGCCGG
>SXIR01000043.1 GCA_005772765.1 Actinomycetota bacterium | reverse complement strand
GACCCGGTGTGCGCGTCCGCGCTGCACCGCCTGCTCTCCGTGCACCGCGCGCAGCCCGACCTGCCCGCCGCCATCGACCTCTCCGCGTTCAGCCGCGTGGAGCTGCTCGGCTCGAGGCGCTCACCATGAGCGACCGACTCGCGGTGATGGACAAGGGCCGCGTCGTGCAACTCGGGTCACCGCGGGACGTCTACGAGAATCCCAGCAACGCATACGTCGCGGACTTTCTCGGCGTCGCGAATCTCCTCGAGGTCGAATCCTTGGGGAACGCGCGAGTTCGCTGCGGCGAGAGCGTGCTGGCGTGTGGCGCAGGTGACGCCCCGGTGGGTCCGGCCAAGATCGTGGTCCGTCCGGAGCGCGTGCGAGTCGAGCCCGTTGGTGTCGGCGGCGAAAATCGCATCAACGGCATGGTCGATCGTCTCGTGTATCTCGGCGCGACGACACAAATCACCATTCGACTCCCGCACGGTGCCATCGTGCACGCGCTCGTCACCAACGCCGACGGCGCGGTCGAGCTGGTGTCGGGTTCGCCGGTGACGTTGGATCTGCCCACCGAGGCAGTGCGCCTGTTGCCCATCGAGGATGGCGTGATCGGCCCAACCGACGACGAACAGACGGAGCTGCGTCTTGCCGAGGCGTAGCCACCGAGCGAGGAACGACGCGTGAAGCCGCTGCGCCTCGGGTTCATCGGGTGCGGAATGATCGCGCAGGCGCACGCAGCCGCAGTGCGTCTGCTCCAAGCCGACGGCCTCGTGCAACTGGTTGCAGCGGCGGACCCCGACCCGACAGGCATCGATCGGATCGCAGCGATCGCCGGACCCATCGATCATCGATACGAGCATGGTCGCGACGTGATTGCGTGTGACGATGTCGATGCCGTGGTGTTGATCACGCCGACCCGATTTCATCGCGACGCCATCGTTGCGGTGTGTGCGTCCGGAAAGCCGTTGTTCACCGAGAAACCGCTGGCACCGACGTTCGATGTCGTGACCGAGATCCGCGATGTGATCGAGGACGCGGGGATCGCGTGTCAGGTCGGGTTTCAGTCGCGCTTTCATCCGATCAACCGGAGGCTGGCGACGCTGGTCGCGTCGCGCGAACTCGGCGCGGTGATGGGGTACGCCTTGCGCGACGACCAGTACTGGCCGACAGGTGACGTCGTCGCCGGCCACACCAGTTGGCGTAGCGACCGGGCCGAGGCCGGCGGGGGAGCACTGCTCGAGCACTCCATCCATTCCTGCGATCTGCTGACGTGGTTGTTCGGTCCGACCGAGCGGGTGTACGCGACGACCCGGTCGGTGTTTGGCTACTCGGTCGAAGACACTGCGGCGCTCACCATTCATCATGTCGACGGTGTCGTCGGCAATCTCGTGTCGATCTTCAACGGGGTCGAAGGTCGCGAGGAGCGGCGACTCGAGGTGTTCTTCGAACGCGGCACGGTCGAGATCACGACCGACTTCCTCGTGGGTGCGCCGGAGGACTCGATGCTCATCCAGCGCCCGGGGCAGGCGCCCGAACGTCTCGATCCGAGTGCGCTGCGGCGCGCCGATTTCGCTGCGCAGGGCCTCGACCCCGATCGGGAGGTCTGGGTGTACCAGTACCTGGCGCACCGTGCGTTCGCATCGGCGCTGGCGTCGGGCACCGCGCCGACCCCCAACGTGCGCGACGCGTTCGCCGCGCACGCTCTCGTCGACGCCGCCTACCGCAGCGCCGCATCCAACCAACCAGAACAGGTGCGTCGATAGGGTCCGAACAACGGGTTCTATCGACGCACCTGGGTTGTCAGAGGTCGAGGGCGGCGAAATCTTGCACGGCGCTGTCGGACCCGGAATTGCCGCCGCGGTGCAGCCAGCGCGGGATCCACATCGCGAGTGCGATTGCGACGAATGTGATGAGCATCATCATCGTCGCCATCGCGTTGATCGACGGCGTCGGCGCTTTGCGGGCCGACTGGTAGATCCGCATCGGAACGGTTTCGGTCTTGATGTCTTGCGACAACCACGACGAGATGACGAAGTCGTCGATCGACGTCGCGAACGTGATCATCAGGCTGGCAAAGATCGCCGGCCCGAGCAGCGGGAGCAACACCGTGCGAATCGCCTGCATCGGTGTTGCGCCGAGATCCTGGGCGGCCTCTTCGACATCGCGCCCGATCGTAAACAGTCGACCTCGGGTGATCACGACGACGTAGCTGATCGTGAACGTCACGTGTCCGATCAACTGCGCGTCGCGTCCGAGTCCGATGCTGGTGAACATGGTGGTGAACACGAGCAGCAGCGCGCTCCCCATCACCAGCTCGGGCGTCACGAGCGGAACGAGCATCAACAGGTTCGCGGGTCGACGTCCGTAACCACGCCAGCGAGCCAACCCGATGGCGAGCGCGACGCCGATCGGTGTGGCGATCAACGTCGTGAACAGACCCAACGTCAGCGAGTTCTTCATCGCGTTGGCGAGGTCGGGGTTGTGCAACGCCGAATCGCCGGGTCCCGTCCACCAGTCGAGCGACCAGCCCTGGAACGACGAACGCGATCGCCCTTCGTTGAACGAGATCCGAATGGAAACGAGCAGCGGCAGCAACGACCACGCGAGGTAGACCCACGTCACCGTGGCCAAGAACCGGGGACGACGGAACGGGTCGGCGAACCAATCGGACAGGCTGCGCCGTTCGGCACGCGTTGCGACTGCGGGGGTGTTCACCGGACCTCCTGTGCCGCGCGATTGGTCGACCAGAGGTAGTACGCCATCAGCACCGTGAGAAACGTCGACAGCACAATGACGAGTCCGGCCCCCAACTGTTTGCTCGCTCCCTGCTGGAGAGCGTCTTCGATTTGGTTGCCGAGCATCTGAGTTCGCGGCGAACGCGACAGCAGGTCTTGGGTGTAGTAGTCACCGAACATCGGCAGGGCCGTGATCGCTCCCGCAGCGAGTAGGCCCTGACGCGACGCGGGCAACGTCACTTGGCAGAACGTGCGAAACGGTCCGATGCCGAGATCTCTGGATGCTTCGATGAGCCGCCCGTCGATGCGATCGAGTGCCGCGTACAACGGAAGGAGCAGGAAGGGGATGTAGCCATACACCAACCCGAGAATGAGCGTCGACGATCGGCCCGACAACCACTCGCTCGGATCGACGAACGGCAGTGGGTCGAGTACGTCGTTGACGTAACCGTCGGTCTGGAGCAGGTTGATCCAAGCGAGCATCCTCATGAGGTAGTTGATCCAGAACGGCGCGAGGAGCAGCAACAGCAGCAAACCCTTGTTGCGGCCGGCCTTCCGCGCGACGTAATAGGCGACCGGGTACGCGATCACGAAGCACAACGCGAGTGCGATGACGACGTAGACGACCGTGCGTCGCATCGGGTTCCAGTTCGTGCCGCCCGGCAACACCGACCGGAACGCATCGAGGATCTGTTCACCGTTCCAAGCGACAGGGTTCCATTCGGGAATCGGGGTCGCGAACTCGTCGAGGGTGCCGCCGGCCATTGCCAACACGGCGTAGAACGGAACGACGAAGAACGCGCACAGCCACAACACGCCAGGCGATGCCAAGAAAGGCCACAGCGCCCGGGGCGGGCGCGCGGCGCGCCACTCGGCGATACCACGTCGACCGAATCGAAAGGTGGCCTGGGCCGGATTGGTGACGCGTGGTGGGTCGAGCGCGGTCATCCGGCCTTGAACTCGCGGAAGATGTCGTCCCAGAGCTTCTCGACGGTGGGCGCCAGTTGCATCAGCTGGTTACCAGCGTCGAAATCGGACTGCTGGACGACCGCGGCCGAGAGATTCTTCGGGAAGAACTCATCGGCGATGAGCCGGTCCGCGTCGATCGCGTTGAGCGGTGCCTGGTAGCCGTTCCACGCCATGTTCAACAGTGCGTTGTCGGTGTCGAGGATGAAGTTCAAGAACGCGTGTGCGAGGACTGGGCGCTTGGATCCGGCCATGATCGAGACGGCGTCGGATCCGATGACCCCGCGGCCGTCGGGCTGATCCCAGAATCGAAGCGTTGTGGCGTCGACGCCGTCGGGCAGGTACCCGGGGGCCGACAACATGTCGCCGGACCACGCGTGATGGATCGGCGACGATCCCTCGGGGACCTTCTGGTAGGCCTCGGCGCTGATCTGCACGCCGCGAATTTCTCGCAATGCCTCGAGCGACTGTTCGAGCAAGGCGCGATCATCGGTGTTGACGTCCTCGACCCGACCCATTCGCACGATCGGCAAGGCAAGCGTGTCGCGGTCGTCGTCGATGACCCAGACCTTGCCCTCGAACGCGGGGTCCCAGAGCATGTCCCACCCGTTGTCGTAGTCGTCCGGTGTCTTGTCGACGAGGTCGGCCCGCCAGCCGATCCCGTCGGACCACAACACGTACGGAATCGAGTATTGGGAGCCCTTGTCGTAGAACGGATCTTGGAGTTCTGGCCACACGTTCTTCAGGTTCGGGATGTAGTTGAGGTTGAGCGGCTGGAGGTGTTCCTGCGCGACGAGCGTTGCGAGTCGGTCGATGGTCGGGAAGAACACATCGAAATCGACTGCGCCGGTCCCGAGCTTCTGTATCGCTTCGTCCATGCCGGAGAACGACGTCCATTCGATCTTCACGTCGAACTCTGCTTCGAACTTCTCGAGCATCTCGGGGTTGGCGTAGTCCTGCCAGTTGTAGATCTTGAGCGGGCCGCTTTCGATCGGGAGGTCATCGGCGATCGCCGACCCCTTCGTGGGCAACCTGACCGGGTTGTCCGGACGCGCGAGTTCGATCGCCGAGCCGGCTGGCTTCGGATCGTCGTCACCTCCGCATGCTGCGAGCAACCCGCCTGCGGTTGGGACCGCGAGCGCGGTCATCGCCGTTCGGCGAAGGAACTCGCGGCGATCGAGTCCGCCATACGGTCGAGGCGTCCAAAGCGCCGAACGCCGTTCGCGTGGGTGACGAGCCATCGAGATTCCCCCCTCGATCCGGACCGGGTGGTTGTCGCTCGGTCGGCGCCCCGGTACGCTACTGACTCACGAGTCAGTAAGCCAGTGTTGTTTCGCACAATACGACCAAGATCAGGCCCGGTGCACAAGAGCAGGCCCGGTGCACAAGAGCAGGCCCGGTGCACCGACGGGTTCGTCGGCGACGACCCCCATCCGGGTCGATCCCGAACGACGGGAATCGCCTGCAAGGAGCGAAGGACGATGAGCACGAACTCGCACTCGACGGGCTACGACGCCATCGTCATCGGCGGCGGACACAACGGCCTCATCGCTGGCGCCTACCTCGCTCGAGCGGGGTTGCGCACGATCGTCCTCGAAGCACGCGACGACCTCGGTGGCGCGGCGCGTACCGAGCAGCCGTTCGGCCCGGATTTCAAGGTCACCGCGCTCAGTTACGTCATGAGCCTGATGCCGCCGACGGTACAAAAGGATCTCGACCTCGCCCGTCACGGTTACAACGTGATCCCGATGGGTCCGTCGTACTTCGCGTTCCCCGACGGACGGTCGCTCACGCTCGAGGTCGGCGACGATGCCGACCGCCGCGAGATCGCGAAGTTTTCCGAACCCGACGCTGCCAACTACGCCGCCTACTGGGCGTGGCTGCAAGGTGTCGGCGATGTCCTGGCTCCGCTGCTCCTCACGACCCCGCCGAAACTCGCGTCGAAACGCCCGCGCGATCTCATCGAGCAGCTGCGACTGGTGTGGGGGCTTCGCGGGCTCGACGTCCGGACGACCGCCGAGGCAACGCGGTTGTTCACGATGAGCGTCACCGACGTTCTCGACCGTTGGTTCGAGTCGCCGCAGGTGAAGGGCGCGCTGGCGATCAACGGCATCATCGGCACGTGGGCCGGACCGGACGAACCGGGTACTGCATACGTGATGATGCACCACACCATCGGTGACATCGGCGATGGCCAGATGGGTTCGTGGGGCTTTCCGGTCGGCGGGATGGGCGCGGTCAGCGCCGCGTGTGCGAGTGCGGCGCGCAGCTTCGGTTGCGAGATTCGTACCAACGCGGCGGTCGATCGCATCACGACTCGCAACGGTCGAGTGACCGGTGTCGTGCTGCGCGGCGGCGAAGAACTTCGGGCGTCGACGGTGATGGCCGCAACCCACCCGCAGATCACCTTTCTTCGCCAACTCGACCGCAATGAGCTCCCCGACGATTTCGTGCGCGACCTCGAAGCGTGGCGGTCGCGCAGCGGTGTTGTGAAGGTGAACGTCGCCCTGAGCGAGTTGCCCGACTTCATTGCCGATCCGGGAACCGAGCAACAGCCGCGCCACACGGGGGCCATCGAGCTGTGCCACTCGATCGAATACCTCGAGCGAGCATTCGTCGATGCGCGCGAGGGGCGAGCATCGGCCAAGCCCTTCGCCGACTGTGTCATCCCGTCGACGCTCGACCGCACGATCGCGCCCGAAGGTTGCCACGTGATGTCGATGTACTGCCAGTGGGTGCCGCACACCTGGGCCGACGAGCCCGACAGCGCTGAGCTGTCGGCGTTCGCCGACCGTGTCGTCGACGGATTCACCGAGCTTGCTCCGAACTTCAAGCAGTCGATCTTGCACCGTCAGGTCATCGGACCCCACGAGATGCAGTCCGAGTACGGTTTGATCGGCGGCAACATCTTTCATGGCGAGCTGAGCACGGACCAGCTCTTCCACATGCGGCCGGCGCCGGGATATGCCGACTTCACGACCCCGATCGAAGGTTTGTATCAGTGTTCGTCAGCAACCCACGGAGGCGGAGGCGTCACCGGGATCCCGGCGCTGCTGGCGACTCGGCGAGTGCTGCGCGACCGTCAACGGTCGATGATGAAGTCGAAGTTCGGTCGCGGCAGATGAGCCGGGCCGTCTCGAAGCGAAAGGCCCACGCATGACCATGGCACCAGTGGATCGCATCGGTCTCGAAGCAGTGCTCGAAGCCGGAACCTCGGGTCGGATGTTGCCGCGCGAGGCCTACCTCTCCGACGACGTGTTGGCATGGGAACGCGAACACTTCTTTGCCCGATCGTGGGTGTGCGTCGGCCGCAGTTCGTTGGTGCGCGAACCGGGTGCTCGACACGCGGTCGATGCCGCGGGGGAGCCCGTGTTGTTGGTCCGCGACGACACGGGGACCCTGCGCGGCTTCTTCAACGTGTGTCGCCATCGCGGGCACGAGTTGTTGGCCTGTGGCGTGTCCGCGAAGCGCAACGCGATCCACTGTCCGTATCACGCCTGGACGTACTCGTTGACGGGTGACCTCACGCACACACCTCGGTACGAAGCCCCCGATGGCTTCGACATCGCACAGCATGGGCTCGTACCGGTGCGCGTCGGCGAGTGGGGTGGGTGGGTCTTCGTCAACGCGTCAGGCGATGCCGTGTCGCTCGACGAGCACCTCGGTCGGTTCACCGCGATCGCGGCGCCGTACGAACCCGAACGACTCGTCGTCGGCGCGACGCACGAGTACCGGAGCCCCGCGAACTGGAAGCTGCCAATCGAGAACTACCACGAGTGCTACCACTGTTCCGCGATCCACCCAGAGCTCTGTGCGGTGTCGCCCCCGGAGTCCGGAGACAACTTGCACGAAAGCGGGATGTGGGCCGGCGGCACGATGACGATCGCCGATCACGCGACCACGATGTCGCTCGACGGCGAGAGCAAAGGCGTGTTGTTGCGCGGCCTCGACGAGCGTCTGCGACGCGAGGTGATGTACATCGGTTTGTTCCCGAACATGCTGTTGTCGCTGCACCCCGACTACGTGATGACGCACCGGATCATGCCGGTGGCGCCCGGCGAGTCGTGGGTCGAGTGTCAGTGGTTGTTCGATCCCGAAGCGGTGGCTCGTCCCGGATTCGACCCGAGCTACGCGGTCGACTTCTGGGATATCACGAACCGTCAGGACTGGGCCGCGTGCGAGGGCGTCCAACGCGGTGTGCGCTCACGCGGCTATCGCCCGGGTCCGTTCTCGCGGAACGAAGACGCCGTGTGCGACTGGGTGCAGTGGGTCGCGCGCAGCTACCTCGCCGGCCACGCCGTTCCCGTCAGCTGAGCGTTCGTTCGCTGCCGGTCGAGATCACAGGTAGGGCAGCGTCGAACCGAAGCCGTCGTTCTCTTCGGCGCGGTCGAGCACGCCAGGCGTGTCTTGGTTGAACTCGACCGGTGACGCGGTGACGGGCGACCCGTCGTTGCTGTCGTAGTACCAGACCGCACCGGCGAAGGCCTTGCCGTTCACGGTGTGATCCGAGGTCACGACGATGTCGTCGAATCCGTCGTTCGACGCGTCGAGGGTGGTGATCTGCCAACCGAATCGGCCGTTGCGCACTGCGCCCGGCTGGGTGAATCGGGGGGTCGAGTGCGGATCGGGTCGACTGTTGCCGTCGCCGACGAAGACGTAGACCGACCCGCCGTTGAATCGTGGACCCGCTTCGTCGCCGGTTGCCCCGACGTAGAGGTACGGCGTCGGCGCGCTGTCAACGATCGCGACGCTGCTGCCGAAGAAGTCGTTCGAAAGCGGATCATGACCTGCGTTCGACGAACTCAGCTTGAACGGCGGCAGGATGTTCGTGCGGTCCCGAGCGAGCGCGATGACGTCGACCCGACCTTGTCCGTTTGCAGCTTGGCTCGTCCCGACGGCGAGATCGTCGTTGCCGTCGCCGGTGAGATCCCCTGCGGCCAAGGTTTCCCCGTAGTACGTCTCGGTGCCGTGCGAACCGACGAACGTGTCGGAGTACCGCATGGCGGAAGCTCCACCTCGATAGGTCACGACGGCGCCGACGGCGTACCGCGTGGTGCTGTACTCCGGCATGCCGATTGCCAACCCATCGAAGTCGGCGGTCCCTTGCAGTGTCGCGAGCGCGGCGCCGAAACCTGCGGTGAAGTTCTGGCGGACGCTCGACGGAAGCGAGCGACGATCAACAACCCACACGTTGCTCTCGCTGAAGCCACCGTTGGTCGAGCGCAGGATCTTCACGCGCCCAACGCCGGACGGGTCACGATCGAAGTCGAGATCGTCCAGGGGGATCCCGACCGCGATGTCGTCGTCGCCATCACCGTCGTAGTCGCCGAGTGCCAGGCCGATGCCGAAGAACTCGTTGGGGCGCACCGTGCCGGGCCCGAACGAGTCGGTGAACTGCTTCCCGGTGAGGCGAAGTCCCGAGGCCGATCCCCGAAACAGCGTGATCGAACCGGCCGCGCTCCGTCCGCTGACGGTGTCGTTCGGGGTGCCGACGACGAGGTCGTCGTAAGCGTCGCCGTTGACGTTGCCGTGGGCAAGGATCGTCCCGAACTGGTCGCCGGGTGATGCGACACCCGGCACGCCGGCGGTGTCTTCACCGAACACGATGGAGCCGCTTCCGGTAGGACCGCTCGCCGACCCGTACAGCACATGCACGACGCCGCGACTGCGGTTCTCGTATTGCGCACCGACCGCGAGGTCCGCGTAACCGTCGCCGTTGAAATCCGGTGACTGGTCCGCGGCCGCCCCGGCGGTGGGCGCCGACGTTGCCGCGAGGACGGGCACGAGGGAGAACGTCGTACCCAGGAGGAGGAGGCTGGTGACAGAGCGTCGCATTGCGGCATTCTGGCAGGTCGTTCGAATCGTTGCCACGGAACCCGATGTCCGCTACCCTTACTGACTGATGAGTCAGTAGGTTTCTGCTGGCCCGTCAGTCAGTACCAGTGCGCCGAAGCCGACGCCACGGCCGGGAACGGATTCTCGACGGGGCCGACGCCCAAGCCAGTCACACGACGCACCGACTCGGTTCACCGAACACGGGCGAACTGGGCACGACCGCCGGCATCTCGCCAGGGGAGCAATGGCTCTCGGACGCGCCAGCCGGTTGTGAGTACGGCCTGACAGGTGAGTATCGGAACCGCGGGATGGTTCGGGGAGGAAAGGCCCCCGGCCGAATGCGAAAGAAGGTGGCCTTCATGGCCCTCACGAGCCCGTCGCCGGTTGATGAATGGGCGGCACTGAATGGGCTGATCGAGCAGCAAGAACGGCTGCTCGTCGAGCGAGTTCCCACGAGCGCGGCCCTGCGCGAGCAGGCCCGCGACGTCTTACCCGGAGGCGTCGCCAGCAATTGGCAAGACGCCCCACCCATCGCTGTGTGGTTGAGCCACGGTCACGGTGCCTACGTCGTCGACGTCGACGGTACCGAGTACGTCGATCTGCACGCGGGGTTCGGCGCCATGTTGTGCGGCCACGGACATCCCGCAATCGTCGATGCCGTCTCGAACCAGGTGCGTCGCGGTACCCACTTCGCGCAGCCGACCGCCGGTCTGATCGATGTCGCTTCGGCGTTACGGTCGCGATTCGGCCTTCCCAAGTGGCGGTTCTGCAACAGCGGCACCGAAGCCACCATGGAGGCCATCCACCTGATGCGCGCGGTCACCGGCCGCTCGCGCATCATCAAGGTCGAAGGCAGCTATCACGGCCACCACGACCACACCCAGGTGTCGGTGTATCCCGAGGCCGGCCACATCGGCCCACCGTGGCGACCGTTGACCGTACGCGAGCACGGTGGCATCCCGCTCGAGGTTGCTCGACTCGTCAGCGTGGTGCCGTTCGGTGACCTCGACGCCGTCGAGCGGTTGTTGTTGGAATATCCCGGCGAGATCGCAGGCATGATCATCGAACCGATCATGATGAACATCGGGATCATCGAGGCCCCCGCGGGCTACCTGGCCGGTCTGCGCGCCTTGCTGCACCGCCACGGTGCGTACCTCGCGTTCGACGAGGTCAAGACCGGGCTTTCGGTGGCGCCCGGCGGTGCGACCGAGTTGTATGGCATCACGCCCGACCTCGTGTGTTTGGCCAAGGCGATGGGCGGCGGGCTGCCATGCGGAGCGATCGGCGGCGTCGACGAGTTGTTCGATCGCATTGCCGACGGGACCTACGAGCAAGTTGGCACGTACAACGGCAATCCCCTCACGCTCGCGGCGTCGCGTGCGATGTTGTTCGACGTCCTCACCCCCGACGCGTACCGCCACTTCGATCGCTTGCGATCGATCATGGTCGACGGTGCCCGCTCGGTGCTCGAGCGGTACGGACTCCCGGGCTACGTCCAGGCGCACGGTGCGAAGGGCTGCATCGTCTTCCACGACGAACCGTTGTGGAACTATCGCGACTTTCTCGCCTACGACGGGCGCTTCGGACACGGCAACTGGCTGTTCCAGCACAATGGTGGTGTCTTCTTGCCGCCATGGGGAAAGATGGAGCAGTGGACGTTGTCGGTGCAGCATTGCGACGACGATGTGTTGCGCTTCGTGCGGAACTTCGAGCGGTTTGCGTCGACGCTGCAGCACCACGCCACCGCGAGTTGATCTCGGCAACGCCGAGTGCCGGACGGTCGTCAGCCCCGCCAGGTTGAGGCCGATACAGTCGGGGAGTCGGGCGCTCTCCGACTGTACCGGCGTTTTCGACTGCGACGATCGAGGTGCTCGTCATGACCGAGGTGTTCGACCCCGGCGCTGCGCTCTTCACGCTCGAGGCTGCGGCGGATCCTCACCCGCTCTACGCGAGGCTGCGGTCCGAGTGCCCGGTCGCGCCCGCGGCGGGTCTGCTCAGCGACGCAACAACCTGGTACATCTCGCGTTACGAGGACGTCATCTGGGCAATGCGACACCCGGAGATCTTCTCGTCGAGCGCGGAAGCGATCTCGGTCGGTCAGGAACATCCCCTCATCCCGTTGCAGGTGGATCCTCCCGAACACGCGCACTTC
>SXIR01000042.1 GCA_005772765.1 Actinomycetota bacterium | reverse complement strand
TGGAGCGCTTCTTGTTTGAGCTTGGCGAGCTGCTCGATGCGCTCTTCGATCGAGTGTTGCGACATAGTCGGCCAGGCTACCGGGGCGGCTCGCTCAGACTCCCAGCCGCGACGACCTGTGACCAGTTCGACACGATCGCCAGGTGGCCACCGTCGGGCCACACCGTCAACTCAGCATTCGGGATCTTCGCTGCGTACGTCCGGGCATCCGCGGCATTGTCCGGATCGAGCGCACCCTGGAAGACGAACGTGGGCACCGAGATCTCGGACAACGCGAAGCCCCACGGAAGCCACATCGCGGTGAGGTCTTCCTCGACGCCGGCCGAACCTTGCGTCACCGCGCCTTCGATCTGGCGAACGAGACCCTCGCGCACCGACGCCTCGGCGATGACGACGGCGTCGGGACCGCGCCCCGTACCAACGAAGCGTTCGGGTTGTTCGATGATCCGGACCATGTTGCGGGCGATCGCCCGCTTCGCCGCAGCGCGGTCGGTTCGGGCCACGTGTGCGGTCGGACCGCGCAGGTCACCGAGCGCTTCCCACGCGCCGTCGACTTCGTCGAGCGGACCCGGTCCGCTGACCAACGTGAGTGTCCTCACCGTCGCCGGCCCGAGCCGGCAAGCCGTTGCCGCGGCGAACGGGCATCCGCCCGACCAGGCGAGCAGTCGCGCCCGTTCGACGCGCAAGTGAGCGAGCAAAGCGGCGACGTCAGCCGCGGTGTCACCTACCACCCGATTGGGCTGCGGATCGGACTCCCCAAACCCCGGCCGATCGAAGACGACCAACCGAACGCCCTCGACCGGACCGGGTACGAACCCGCGCGACCCCGGAGTGCCGTGAAAGAACACCACAACGTCGTCCCCGTCGGACGGGCCATGGACGTCGAATCCGAGCGAGCGACCATCGCGAAGGCGCAACCGCGCCATGACTACTCCTGGACGAGTTCGATGAGCGTGCCGAACGCGGTCTTCGGGTGCACGAACGCGACCGTGGTGCCGCGTGAACCGGGACGCGGCGCTTCGTCGATGACTTTGTGGCCCTGCGCCTTCACTGCGTCGAGCGCGGCACCGCAGTCGGACACCCGGTAGCCGACGTGGTGGATGCCCTCGCCCTTCTTCTCCATGTACTTCGCCACGGGCGAGTCGTCGCGTGTCGGCGTCAGCAACTGGATGTAGCTGTCGGCAACGCGCAACAGCGCTTCTTCGACACCGTCTTTCTCCACGGTCTCGCGGTGTTCGACGGTGCAGCCGTAGGTGTCTGCGTAGTAGGCGATTGCGGCCTCGAGGTCGAAGACAGCAATGGCGACATGATCGATTTCGGTGAAGAGCATGAAACCATTGTCCCCGATCGGGTCGGGCCGTTGCGAACGCAGATCCCAACCGGTACGGTCCCGCGGCATGTGGGCTACGGCCACTACTCGGCTGGCGACGACACTGTTCGCGGCGACGATGCTCGCAGGATGCTGGATCCAACCGGGCTTCGGGCCCACACGTCAGGGCTATTCACCCGCCGACGGTGGTACAAACGCCGCGACCGTGGGCCAGCTCGAACCGGCTTGGCGAGCGACCACTGGCGCGGGCGCGAACCGACCGATCGTCGTCGGCGATCGAGTGGTTGTGACGTGGCGCAACAACGTGCGCGCGTTCGCGCTGCATGACGGGACCCCCGAGTGGTCGCGTGAGCTCTCCGACGAGGGCGCACCCCCCGACGTCATCCCGTACCTCGGCGACCCGGTCTCGCCCTACGACGGCACGATCCACGTCGCGGGACTGATCCAACGTTTCGGCATCGCCTACGTCCTCGACGCCGAAACCGGCGAGGGCGAAGGACAGTTCGGCAGCGGGGTCCCGATCGGCGCGCCCGCCGTCACACCCGACATCACCGTGCGCGCTTCCGCCACGGTGTCGTCGGGCGGCACCCTCGCGAGGCTCGGCTACCCGGGCGGTCCGGGGTTGCTGTACTTCGGCGGTCCAGGCCTGTCGACGTCGATCACCGACCCGATGGTCCATCGCGACCGAGCGTGGATCGGCGTCGGCCGCAACGTGCTCCGCTTCGATTTCGGCGTCTGCGTTCCGGCCCCTCCGCCGGTCCCTGTGTCCTTGGGTTGCACCGCAGCGAAGTCCATCGTCGCGGGAACGACCGTCAACACGCCGGCCGCGACCGATCGCGACGAGATCGTCGTCACGGACCGGGGCGGAGGATTGCAGGTCATCGACGCAGGCAGCGCCATCGTTCGTTGGACTGCAGACCTCGGCGGGGAGCTCACCGCGCCAGCGATCGCGCCCGGACGCATCCTCGTCGGCTCCGGCCGCGGCGAGGTCGTCGCTCTGCGATCGGGCGGCTGCGGTTCCGCGACGTGCGAACCACTGTGGCGCGGGGCGACCGGCAGCCGCGTCACCACCCAGCCTGCGGTCGCGGGCGGTGTCGTCTACGTCGGTACCGCCGACGGCGAGGTGCTCGCCTTCGCGACGAAGGGCTGCGGCGCGCGGACGTGTGCGCCTCTCTGGGTCGCCGACGCGACCGCCGGGGCGCCGAGCGGCGTCCGCAGCGGACCGATCCTTGCGGCAGGTCGCGTCATTGTCGTGCTCGAAAGCGGTGACGTCGTGACCTTCGCCCGGCCCTGACCCAGTCGGTCGGTCTGCTACTCGAAGCGTTCGAACAGGGTGATCTGGTCGAGGTGCTTGGCGCGCAGTTCTTCGTTCAGCACGCCAAGCCCCTTCTCGGGGGCCAGGCAGAGCACCGCAAGCTTGCCTTCGCTCTCGTTCTTGTGGACTGCGAGCGCGGCCTCGGCGGTTTGGTCGAGGTCGTAGACACGCGACATCGTCGGGTGGATCTTGGCGTCGCCAATGAGGCGGTTCGCTTCCCACGCCTCCGCGTAGTTCGCGAAATGACAGCCCTTGAGCGTCTTCAGGTTCATCCACAGGTAGCGGTTGTCGTACTCGATCATGAACCCGCTGGTTGCCGCGCAGGTGATGATCATTCCGCCGCGCCGAGCGACGAAGACCGACGCGCCCATCGTTGAACGGCCGGGGTGCTCGAACACGATGTCGACGTCGCGACCGATCTGCTCGCGGATCTTCTTGCCGAGCCGCAGCCATTCCTTCGAGTCCTGGGTCGTCTCGTCGCTCCAGAACCGATAGCCCTCGGCCTTACGGTCGATCACGGCTTCGCAGCCCATCGCTCGCAACATCTCGGCGCGCTTCGGCGACGAGCACACGGCGACCGGGATGCCACCGCCGTTCAGCACGTACTGCACCGCGTACGCACCGATCCCGCCGCTCGCTCCCCAGATGAGCACCGCGTCGCCTTGCTTCATGCCCGCGCCGTTTTGCGAGACGATCATCCGGTAGCTCGTGCTGTTGCACAAACCGCTGACCGCGGCTTCCTCCCAGGTGAGGTGCTCCGGCTTCGGCATCAACTGGTTGGCCTTCACGACCGCGATCTCGGCCAGGCCGCCGAAGTTGGTCTCGAAGCCCCAGATGCGCTGGTTCGACGCCATCATCGAGTCGTTGTGCGCCGTGGGGTCCTGGTCGTCGACATGGTTGCACTGCACCGTGACGCGATCGCCAGGCTTCCAGTTCCGTACGGCGTTGCCGACCTGGAGCACCACGCCGCTCGCGTCCGAACCGACCACGTGATACGGCAGATCGTGCCGAGCCCCCCAGTAGCTCTCCTTGCCGAGTCGCTTGAGGAACCCGAAGGTCGACACCGGCTCGAAGATCGACGTCCACACGGTGTTGAAGTTGATCGCGCTCGCCATGACCGCGACGTAGGCCTCGTCGGGTGCGAGTTCCGGGAGCGGAAACTCCTCGACGTGCAACGACTGTCGGGGGTCTTTGTCCTCGCTGGCCACGCCGGCGAACATTTCCTGTTCGTCCGCCTTCACGAGCGCGCCGCGGACCGACTCGGGAAGGTCGAGCGCTCCGATCTCGTCGCCGGGCGCGCCCTCAAGGATCGCGGTACGAATGGTGTCGATCGTTCCAGACATGGGCGGGAAACCTAATCGGGCGGCCAAGGCATCGCTCCAATCGTTCCCGTACAGTGCGAGGTGTGCAGCGCCAACGAGTTCTCGTTCTGTGGCTCGGCGATTCCAACCTCGACTCGTCGGTCGTCGCGTGGTCGTCGTGGGATGGTTCGGGTGAGCACCACACCATGGCGGGCGATCAGGACGACCCGCCATACCGCTCCGGCCTTGCCGCGTTGCGCGACGGGTGGCGGCTGTTCCAGGCATCCCCGTTGCTGCCGCACTACCCGGGAACCGAGACCCAGACCGCGTACCTGAAGTACGAGTTCTGGTTCGAGCAACTCGTGGAGGTTGCATCATGAAGTTGTCGACGCGCGACATCGCCCGCTTCGTTGCTCGCGGATACCTCGAGTTCCCCGCGCTGACTCCCGCCGATCTCAACCAGGCGTTTCTCGACGAGAGCGAGCACGGCGTCGTCCCCGAAGTCGCGGCGGGGACTCCGCTGGCCGGCGCGTACCCGGCTGATTCCGCGCTGGCTCACCTCTATGCCTACGAACCTGTGCGCGACATCATCGAGAGCCTGGTGGGCCCCGACCCGCTCGTCGATCACCACTTCGTGCACCTCACTCTCGGCGAAGAACAACGCGACGCGTTGGGCATCACACGACCCGTTCCGTCACAGCACTGGCATCAGGACTCGACGATCGACACGCGCGCCGGATTCGACGTCCAACTCATGTGGTACCCCCACGACGTCACACGGGAGATGGGCGGGACACGTTTCTTGCCCGGTTCGCATCTCCGCATCGTCAGCGAGGCCGCGATCGGGCGCTACCAGAACATTCGCGGGCAACGCCATGTCGTGTGCCCGGCGGGAACGTTGCTCGCGCTCCACCACGGGATCTGGCACGGTGGCGGTGCGAACGTCAGCGCTCGGACCCGACACATGGTGAAGGTCCGACTCAACGCTCGGGTCCCCCAAATTCGACTGTGGGACACGTCCGATCTCGAAGCCGCCGACTTCGAGCAGCGGCCCATCTTTTGGGCGACGACCCCGCGCGCCGACGACGACCTCCACGCGATTCTGTGCGAGTACCAGCCCTGGTTCGAGGCCGACACGGGACGCCTGGAGTTCATCAACCGCATTCGGTTGTTCCGTCATCTTCTCGGCGACTCCAAGTTCGATGCCGATTACTGGTGCACCCGCCTGGAACTCAACGCCGGACGCCGCGACGAAGCGGCGAGCGGAGTGCGCGAGCTCTGATCGCCCGGTCGCGCTGGCCATCGGCAACGGTGGCCGGCCTGGGCTGGCCGCGTCCTCGCCGGTCGCCGTACACTTTGCCCCGCTTCGGGTCCGGGACCTTCCGGGACATCCCCCGCAGCAGTTCTTCGACCGCTTCAACCTCGACCTCACGGAGGCCACCATGCCCGGTTCGGTGATCGTCTCGTCGGCCCGCACCCCCATCGGCAAGCTCTCGGGCGCGCTCACACCGTTCAGCGGGGCCGACCTCGGCGGGTTCGCGATCAAGGCGGCCCTCGATCGCGCTGGCATCGCTGGCGACCAGGTCGACTATGTGATCATGGGGCAGGTGCTCCAGGCCGGTGCTGGTCAGATCACCGCGCGTCAAGCGGCCGCGGCAGCCGGCGTTCCGATGAGCGTCCCCGCCCTGACCATCAACAAGGTCTGTCTGTCGGGTATGAACGCCATCAACCTCGCCGACCAGATGGTGCAGGCGGGCGCGGCCGACATCGTGGTCGCTGGCGGCATGGAGTCCATGACCAACGCGCCGTACTTGTTGAAGAACGCGCGTGCGGGCTTCCGGATGGGCCACGGCGAGGTGCTCGACTCGCTGATCGCCGACGGGCTCTGGTGTGCGTTCGACGCCGTGCACATGGGATCGGGCACCGAGACCTACTGCGGCCAGTTCGGTGGCATCACGCGCGAGATGCAAGACGAAGTCGCGGCCAAGAGCCATGAGCGTGCCGCAGCCGCGCAGAAGGAAGGCCGGTTCGCCGACGAGATCGTCAACGTCGAAATCCCGCAGCGCAAGGGCGACCCGATCATCGTCGACACCGACGAGGGTGTCCGCCCCGGCACGACTGCCGAGTCCCTGGGTGCGTTGCGCGCGGCGTTCAGCAAGGATGGCACCATCACCGCCGGGAACGCGTCGCAGATCTCTGACGGCGGCGCCGCGGTCATCGTGATGAGCCGGGCCAAGGCCGACGAGCTCGGCATCGCTCCCAAGGCCGAGCTGATCGGCTTCGGCATGGTTGCCGGACCCGACCCGTCGTTGCTGACCCAACCGTCGCGTGCCATCAAGGCGGCCGCGGAACGAGCCGGAATCGCGACCAGCGCGATCGACCTGTTCGAGCTGAACGAAGCGTTCGCTGCGGTCGGGCTCGCGTCGATGCGCGATCTCGGGATCGATGACAGCATCGTCAACGTGAACGGTGGTGCCATCGCACTCGGTCACCCGATCGGCATGTCGGGCACCCGGGTCGTGATGACCATCATCGACGAACTGGCTCGTCGCGGCGGCGGTGTCGGCGCGGCCGCCCTGTGCGGCGGCGGCGGCCAGGGCGACGCTGCGTTGCTGCGCGTCGTCTGATCCCACCGGCTCCACCGGGAAACCGAGCCTTGCGGGCCTGCCCGCAGTCGCCACGTCGCTTGATCGCGACCTCACGCGTCCGGGTCAATTCGACGCGGATGTCCGATTCCGACTGGCGAAGGATCGCATCTGCACGCGAGACTCCCTGTGGGCGGCACCATCAGGACGAAGGTGATTGGGCGAAGTATGAACGCGCGTTGGTTTGCGGCAGCAGCTGCGGTGGTCGTTGCGTCGACGGGAGTCGTGGCCTTGGGCCCGTCTGCTGCGGAGGCCTACACGCCGCACGCAACGTTGGTTCCCGAGGTCCCGGCCATCGGGTTCCCGAAGATCCTCAACACGCCGACGTACGTCAGCAACAACGCGACGGTGCGTCGGCAGGTGCGAGCGACCGACCAGATCGGTCGTTACATCGTCGCCGGCGGCGAGTTCTACAACATCGAGTTGCAGAACGGCACGGTGATCGAACAGCGCTATTTCACCGCGTTCGACATCGACACCAAACAGATCGTGTGTGCCGGCCAACTGACCTTCGACAACGACGTGCTCGCGGTCGCGCCCGGCCCGACCGACACCACCGTCTACGTCGGCGGGCGGTTCAACAAAATCACTGGCGCCGACGGCGTCGAGCGCACCCGCATCAAAGTCGGTCTGGTCGATCTCGCGAACTGTTCGGTCGACACGACGTTCGTTTCGATCGGGGCGAACGGCAAGGTCACCGAGATGGTTCGGCGTGGCAACCGGCTGTTCGTCGCCGGCGACTTCAGCGCGTTCGGCGGGGTCACCGTCGAGACGGTCGCCGAACTGAACGCGACGAACGCGGTCGTGAACACCGCATTCAACTTCCCGACGGCGAACGAAGCCACCGATCGAGCCCGCGCGCTCGACGCGAACCCCGACGGGACCCGCCTCTACCTCGGCGGACGTTTCGGCACCATGACGGGGTCGGGACGATCCATCCCGGCGCCGACCGCTGTGTTCGACATCTCGGACGCGGCTGCGCCCGTGCTCACGGCGCACGAATCTTCTGGATACGTCCCGATCATCGACCTTCAAGACGTCGCACTTGCGCCCGATGGCAGCGCCTTCGGACTCGTGTTCGGTACCGCGACCACCTCCGACTATGCGTACTACACGCCGACCACCGAAGCGTCTGTGACGTACCAGTGGCGGCACTACATGCGCGACTCGATCTTCAGCGTTGCGATCACCAACAATGCGATGTACGTCGGCGGCCACTTCTGCAAGCCCGATGCTGGTCCCGGCCCGTCCGATGTGATGGCACCGAAGATGGGCTTCGACCAATGCACCGGTACGAACACAGCCGGTGGAGTGTGGCGTTCGCACCTCGCCGCGTTGTCACTCGTCGACGGCACACCCCTGACGTGGAACCCTGGCCAGGATTCGTTCGTGGGCGCTCGGCGCATCGTCGCGACCACCCGCGGGTTGCTCGTCGGTTACGACGGTGAGCGCACCAACGACATCCGGGTCGGCAGCCTGGCCTTCTTCGACTTCGGCGCCGGTGTCGAAGACGTGACGCCGCCTTCCGACGTCACCTTCACCGCGCCTGCAGTCGGTTCGCCGGTCGGGAACCCGGCAACGATTTCGGGGACTGCCACCGACAACCTCGCGGTCGTGCGCTACGAACTCTCGCTCCAAGCCAGCGATGGTCGCTACCTGCAGAACGACGGATCGTTGGCGACGACGTTCAACAACTTCAGCATCAACGCGGCCCCCGATGGTTCCTTCTCGACAACGCTGTCGATGCCGGCCTCGACCTACACCGCTCGCGCTCGGGCGGTCGATGGTGCGGGACTGAAGTCGGTGAATCAGACCAGCCTCTCGTTCACCCAGACCGGGCTCGAGGGCATCGCGCCGACCGTCACGTTGAGCGCGCCGACCGGTGCCGTGATCGTCGGCACCACACCGAGCATCACCGGCAGCGCGTCCGACAATGTGGCCGTGGGCATGATCGACGTGCGCGTCCGCAATAGCGCGGGTGATTACCTCCAACCTGACCGAACGTTCGCACCCGTTCCCGTCGCCTACCCCTTCACCGTGACCGCGGGGGCGCTCGGCACCGCATCGGTGAGCTGGGCGATCAACACGGGGAACGCGCTCCCCATCGGCACCTACACCGTCGACTACGCGGCCACCGACACGAGCGGCAACAGCACGGTTGCGTCGGCGAACTTCACCGTCGCCACCGACACAACTGCACCGACGCTGACGCTCGCCGTACCGGCGACTCCGGTCGTGGTCGGCACGACCCCGGCGATCACCGGCACTGCATCCGACAACGTTGCGGTCGCAGGCCTCACCGTGCGCGTTCGCACGAGCGGCGGGAACTACCTGCAACCGAATGGCACCTTCGCCGCGACGCCGGCAGACCTCGCCTACGCAACAACGAGTGGTGGGCTCGGCGCGGCGAGTTTGGGATGGTCGCTCAACGTCGGATCGGCGCTTCCGGTCGATACGTATACCGTCGAAGTCGCGGCCAACGACGTGAACGCCAACTCGTCGACCACTGCCGCCAACTTCGTGGTGCAGGTCGCGCTCCCGCGCCCGGCAATCACCAGCTTCACGGGGTTCAGCACGCGCACGGGCAACTACACGGTCGGATACCGGTTCACGGTCAGCCAGCCGATCACCGTAGGGTCGCTGGGAATCTTCGATGCGAACGGTAACAATGCCCTCGACAACCCCAGCACTGCGTCGGTCGGGCTCTGGCGATCCAACGGCACGATGCTCGCTTCGGTGTCGGTGCCCAACACGACGCCCGTCGCAAACCGCTGGTTCTCCGTCGATCTCGCCACCCCGATCACCCTGACCCCCGGGACCACCTACGTGATCGGTCAGCAGACCTTCTCGAACGGCGAGCCGTACGCCCGCCGCGGTACCTACACGACCGACCCGGTCGTCACCATTGGGCGTCACGTCAATGGGTCTCCGCCGCGGAGGGAGACCACCATGGTGTTTCCGGACAACCGAGATGACAACTTCGGGCTCGGCGCCCCGAACTTCACGTTCTTGACCATCTGAGGTCACTCGCTCGAACCAGACGTTCCGTTAGGGTTGCGCCATGACGTGGCAACCCACTGGAGAGCCGGCCTCCGCACCCCGTTTGCGGCCGCTCGGCGTTGGCGAGATCATCGACGTCAGTTTTCGGCTGTACCGAAAACACTTCGCGACATTCGTCGCGCTTGCGGCGGTCGGGGTGCTCCCCGGTCAGGTGCTGTCGTTGTTGATCACGCTGTCGGTGCTCCCGGAACGTCGCGTGTTCACGAACTTTCAGGGCGAGGAAGTCGTCGTCTTCGAAAGTCAGACGGGCGCCTGGGCGACGATCGCAGCGCTGATCCTCACCGTGGGAATCGGCTTCATCGTGCAGGCGATCTCGGCCGCCGCGACCACCAAGGCCGTCGCCGATGGGTACGTCGGCGAACAAACGCCTTCGTTCGGCGATTCGATGGGCGCGGTTACGGCACGCCTCGGTGTCGTCATTGCAACTTCGCTGCTGTACACCCTCGGCCTGATCGGTGGGTTCATCCTCTGTGTTGTGCCGGGAATCTTTCTCTCCGTCGCTTGGGTGGCAACGACGCCCGCTTTGATGCTCGAACGGCTCTCGCCAACCGCGTCGCTGCGTCGGTCCTTCGAACTTGTCCGCGGCCGATGGTGGCCAGCGTTCGGGCTGCAGATCCTCCTCGCGATCATCACAGGCATTCTGTCGGCCGTCATCACGTTGCCGATCACCGCCATCGTGCTCAGTGACGGTGTCCAAACCGCGGGCGATGCGATCGTGCAGGTATTCATCCAGACCGTCGCGTTGTTGCTGTTCGCCCCGCTGTCGGCGGTTGCTGCGGTCGTGCTCTACTTCGACCTTCGGGTTCGCAAAGAGGGATTCGACCTCTTGCTCCAGCAACAGAATCTTGCGTCAGGATCCTCGTCCGCAGGCACCATGGGCACAACGCCGTACGGAATGCAGCCGCCGGTCCAACCGACCCAGGCTCCGCCGCAGTCGCCCCCTCCCGATCCGCCGCAGTGGGGTGCGCCGCCGCCACCGCCGCCTTCGTGAGCGTCGATCCCGACGCGGCGCGCGACACCGCGCGCGAGATTCTGAATCGCCAGACCTCACGTACCGACAAGCCTCCGCGGCCGTTGCGAGGCGCGTTGGAGTGGCTCGGCGATCGCCTGCGACCGATCGGCGAGTTCTTCGCGGACATCTGGGACGCCGTCTACGAGGTGCTCGGCGCTGTCACGATCGTGCTCGCGATCGCGCTCGCGGTCGGGATGGCATTGCTCATCGCCCGAGCGGTCGAAGGGCGTCAAGTGGCCCGGGACGATGATGCGGCACCCGCACGACGCGACGCCGATGACGACGATCCGGAACACTTGGAGCGGCAGGCGGTCGACGCCGAGCGAGCGGGCGATCACGCAACGGCGGTACGACTGCGATTTCGCGCCGGGCTCCTCCGCCTCGACCGCGACGCAGGTGCCATCGCATATCGCGACGGTGTCGGCAATCGCGATGTCGGCAGGGTTCTCGACTCGCGTGACTACGACCGCCTCGCGTTGCGGTTCGACGAGGTCACCTACGGCGACGGAGACGCGACGAGCGACGACACGGACGAGGCAAGACGACGTTGGCCGACGGTGATCACCGAGGCGCGCCATGACTGACACAACGAGCCGATTCGGGTCGTGGCCGCGGCCGGCACGAATCGCGTTGGTCGCGTTCTCGGCCTTGCTCGCGTTCAGTTTCCTCTCGGCGATGCTCGATGCGGGAACCACACCCGACGACAACGACTCGGGTTCGGGCTCGACACGGTCGCGCAGCGCACGGGGGTGGGCCGCCTACGCGGAACTCCTCGACCGATTCGAGCTCGACGTCGATCGGTCACGCGACCTGCCCGACGTCGTCACGAACCGAACGATCGTCGTGAACGACGTCGCCGCACTGTCGGACGAGGAGCGCTTTCGCCTAATGCGACTGGCTGAACGGGGTAACCGGGTCGTGATCGTGGGTCAACCCCTCGCGGGTATCCAGGGCCCGACCTGGGCACCCGAGGGGCCTATCGTCGTCGACGCGGCGCCGTCGTTTCGTGGCGAGACAATCTCCAGCGCGGGCGACGGATCGTTCTCGGACCTCGGTGGAACCGAGTTGCTTGCCGGTGAACCCGGGGCCGCGCTCGTCACCACCACCAGCACCGGAAACGGCGAGTACGTGTTCGTCGCGACCACTTCGATCTTCGACAACCGATACCTCGCCTCGGGTGCGAACGCGGCGCTCGGTATCGAACTCGTCGACGACGGTCCCGTGCTGTTCATCGATCGAGTACGTCGCCAAGGCACGGGGTGGAACGCGATTCCCGAACAGTTCCGGGTTGCCGTCTACGGACTGCTGATCGCTCTCGGACTCTACGGGTGGTCACGCGGCAAGCGCTTCGGACCGGTCGAGGCCGCGAACCGTACCTTCGACCCGCCGCGGATCGCGTACGTCGAAGCGTTGGCGCAATCGCTCGCGAGCACCGGCGCTTCGCCGCCGCCGTCATCTACGTCCGGATCCACCACCACGAAAGAACAACCATGAGAGAACTCCGAGATCGAGTCGTCACCGAGATTCGCAAGGTCGTTGTCGGTCAGGACTACGCCGTCGATGTGCTGCTCGCGGCCACTGCGGTCGGCGGGCACGTCTTGCTCGAGGGTGTGCCCGGTGTGGCCAAGACCCTGCTGGCGAACGCGTACTCACGAGCGCTCGGTCTCGAGTTCCGCCGCGTCCAGTTCACCCCCGACATGTTGCCCTCCGACGTCACGGGGACGATGACGCTGCGCGGCAACGACCTCGCGTTCCGACCCGGTCCGATCTTCACGAACTTGCTGCTCGCCGACGAAATCAACCGAACCCCGCCCAAGACGCAATCGGCATTGCTCGAAGCGATGCAGGAGGCACAGGTCACGGTCGATGGCACGCCGCATCGCCTGCCCGAACCCTTCTTGGTGATCGCAACGCAGAACCCGATCGAATACGAAGGCACCTACCCGCTTCCCGAAGCCCAACTCGATCGCTTCTTCGCCAAGATCGACGTCGGCTACCCGACCGCTGACGACGAACACGGGTTGCTCCGCCTCGCGCACCGAGGCCTCACGCCTTCGACGCTCGACGACGTACGCGCCGTCGTCACCGCCGACGAACTTCGAGAACTGCGAGACGGCGTCGATGCGACCCGAGTCGACGACGAGGTCGTCCGATACATCAGCGCGGTCGTGCGTACGACCCGTTCGCAACCCAGCGTGCTGCTCGGGGCCAGTCCTCGCGCCGGTGTCCACGTGCTCGCGGCGAGCAAGGCCGCGGCCCGGCTGGGCGACCGCTCGTTCGTGACTCCCGATGACGTCCGCGCGGTTGCTCCGGCGGTGTTGTCCCACCGACTGCTCCTCCGCGCCGAGGCGGAGCTCGAACGCTTCACTCCCGCAGACGTAATCCGGTCCGTGCTGAGCCAGGTCCCCGTTCCGCGATGACCCCGACGCCCCGAGCCGCGCTCGCGATGGCGCTTGCCGGCGGCGCGGCGCTTGCGTTGCCGACCGGCACCGCAATCGCCATCTTCACTGCGATCTTGATCGCGATCTCGGTCGACGCCTGGTTCGCGCGAGCGGCAGCGACGCCGCGTCGCACGTTGACGACAGTCGCCGCGCGTGCAGTCGGGGTTCCCCTCACCGTCGAGGTCGACGATCGTCGTCGACACAACATCCGGTTGCGACAGCCGCTCGTCGCCGACATCGCCATCGCCGAGAACGAACAGAACGGAGCCATCTCGACGATGCTGACTCCGATGCGGCGCGGACAGCACCACATTCCACCGGCGATCGCCCGCCGGACCGGGCCGCTCGGTCTCGCCCGGACCCAGCGACGGTCGAGCCGCACCGAGGCGGCGCAACTGACGGTCTTTCCCGACGTGCTCGCGGCTCGTCGTATTGCGATCTCGGTTCGCCGGGGCAAGTTCCGCGACGCAGGCGTGGCCACGAAGGGCGCGCTCGGGCTCGGCACCGACTTCGAAGCGATCCGCGACTACCAACCCGACGACGATGTCCGCCAGATCAACTGGCCCGCGACCCAGCGACTGCAACGACCGATGAGTAATCAGTATCGGATCGAACAAGACCGCGACGTGATCTGTCTCGTCGACACCGGTCGCTTGATGTGCGCTCCGGTTGGCGAACGCACGCGGCTCGACGCCACGGTCGATGCCGTTGCCGCGGTGGCCGCCGTCACCGACGAGGTCGGCGATCGGTGCGGCGTGATCGCGTTCGACCACGAGATCCGGCGCAACATCTCGACTCGTCGTCGCGGCGCGGACGCGGTGGTGCGCGCGATCCACGACCTCGAACCGCGCCTCGTCGACAGCGACTTCGAACTTGCGTTCCGATCGGTGCGCAACACCAAACGAGCGCTCGTCATCGTGCTGACCGACTTGCTCGATGAACGCGCCGCGGCATCGTTGCTGGCCGCCGCGCCGGTGCTGGCGCGACGCCACGCGGTGATGGTCGCGTCGGTCACCGATATCGACATCGAGGCCCTCGCGGTGCACGACATCGCAGCCGGCCCCGGCGGTCGCAGCGCGAACCGCGTGCGTCGCGAGGTTGCGTGGCGGCGCTTCGCAGCCCAGCGCGTGCTCGACGACCGCAAAAAGGTCGTGGCTCAACTCGAACAACGCAGCGTGCGCGTGGTGGAAGCACCACCGACGCTTTTGCCCGAAGCGTGCGTGCGGGCCTACCTACAGCTCAAGTCACGCGCACGCCTGTAACGATCGGAACCTCGGGCCGCGGCGACTGCCGAGACCGACGCGACCCTCGACCGAGCCCGAACACTGCAGCCCAGTACGCGCCACCGACGCTGAAACCGATGATGCACACGGTGACGATGTCGAGCGACCGGGGCGAGACGAAGCCTTCGAGCAGACCCGCAATGACAAGGCACAACGAGGTCCCCATCAAGATCTGCACGGCGACCGGCGCTTCGCGACGGAGCGCGTCGCCACGGGAGCTGTAACCCGGATCGACAACGGCCCAACCGATGCGCATCCCTGCAGCACCGCCCACGATGATGCACGACAATTCGAGCACTCCGTGCGCGGGGACGAATTCGAAGAAGATCCGCCCGTTGCCCGCTTGGATCGCCAACCCGGCAACGACTCCGATGACGACCCCGTTGTACGCCAACATCAACAGCGTCCCGACGCCCAAGAACACACCCGCGGCGAACGCCATGGCCGTCACGCGAATGTTGTTCGTCAAGACCATCGACGAGAATGCTGCCTGCTCGTCGGTCGAGAGTTCCTCGCCCTGCCACGACTCTCGAGGTTCGGTGACCTGTTCGAACTGACCAGGGACGAGTCCACGGGCTGCGTCCGGGTCGCTCCACGCCCAGTAGCCACACAGCACCATTGGTCCCATGAGCGCCAAGAACGCGAGGGCGAGGAAGTGCGGCCGGCTCCGGACCATCTGCCAATAGCCATACCGAAACCAATTGCCGGCGCCGACGAACGAAACCGCTCGGCCGTAGACCAGCGACCGCGACCGTTGCACCAGCCGCTCGAGCCCAGCCACGAACGGTGCGCCTGCGTAGGCCCGGCGGGCCAGCGCCAGATCAGCCGCCGCCGCCCGGTACAGCTCGCCGAGCCGCAAGACCCCGTCGGGGCCGAGACGGTGCGCGTGACGTCCCGCCGTGTCGACCAGGCGACGAAGTTCGTCCCAGTCAGCCGTCCGCACTCGGGTGAAGTCGTCTACGTTCACCTCATGCCTTTCGAGCTCGACGATCGAATCACGATCAACACCCCTGAGGGAATCGCAGTCGACATCGTCATCGCAGGCATCGGATCGCGCCTTTCAGCTCGATTGATCGACAGCTTGGTCCAGGTCGCTGCCAGTCTCGCGCTGTTCCCCATCGCCGCGTTGCTGAACGACAGCGGCGGGTTCCTCGTCGCGGTTGCGTTCTTGTACACGTTCGTCGTGATCTTCCTCTACGACCCACTCTTCGAGGTGTTCAACCAGGGTCGCACACCAGGAAAGGCCGCGACAGGCATTCGCGTCGTCGACCGTGACGGCCGCCCCGTGGGCTTCGTTCCGAGCGCGATTCGCAACGTCGTTCGGATCGCCGATTTCTTGCCGACCGGCTACTTGGCCGGCTTCGTTGCGATGATGGCGACCCAGCACGCGCAGCGGCTCGGCGACATGGCCGCCGGCACGTACGTGATCCGTGATCGCCACGCCGCCGAGCACGAACAAGTCAACCTCGCGGCCGCGCGGGCAACTGTGCCACCTGCGGAGGTGGCGAACTGGGACGTGAGCGGCATTACACCCGAGGAGATCACCATGATCCGGGCGTTCCTCGCTCGCCGCACGACGTTGCCTGCCCACGCGCGCTGGCAGCTCGGCGTCGATCTCGCAAAACTGCTCGCGCCCAAGGTGACCGGCATTCCCTCGACTTCGCACCCCGAGTACCTCCTCGAGGGAATCCTCGTTGCGAAGGAGCGGCGTACGTGAACGAAGCCGGCGTCGACCTGCGGTTCGTCCGCGGCGCGGGACTCGTCATGGCCGGGGTCGCGGCCGCATGGCCGGTGCTGCCGCATCCGCCGCTGTGTCCACTGCTTGCCACCACCGGGATTCCGTGCCCGCTCTGCGGGGCCACGCGGTCGGTGGTTGCGCTGTTGCGGGGTGACGTCATGGCATCGCTGCGGTACTCGCCGATCGGCATCCTGGTCGTGATCGCGGTCGTCGGTGCGTGGGTGGCCTGGCGCCGCAAAGCGCTGACCATCCCGGCCATACCAATTGCGGTGATCCTCGCGTTCGTCTGGGCGTGGAACCTCACCGCGAACCCGACGTTCAACTGACCGTCGAACCGCAGGCTGGGTCAGATCTCGCGTCGACCTTCGAGCGCGTGACCGAGCGTCACTTCGTCGGCGAACTCGAGGTCGCCGCCTTGGGGTAGCCCGCTCGCAAGTCGCGTGACCCGCACACCGAGCGGCTTCAGGATCCGGGCGAGGTAACTCGCGGTGGCGTCGCCTTCGACGTTGGGGTTGGTCGCCAGGATCAGTTCGATGATTGCGTCGTCGCTCAGCCGCTGGAGCAGTTCGCGGACCCGGAGTTGATCGGGTCCGATGCCTTCGATCGGGCTGATGGCGCCTTGCAGCACGTGATAGCGACCCTTGAAGGCGCCACTGCGCTCGATGGCCACGATGTCGCGTGCTTCTTCGACGACGCACACCTGCGAACCGTCGCGGGACTCGTCGGCGCAGTAGCGACAGAGTTCGGAGTCGGTCACGTTGAAACACGACCGGCACCAACGCACGGTGTCTTTCGCTTCGATGATGGCGTGCGCGAGGCGCTTCGCGTCTTCGGCCGGGACTTTGAGCAGATGAAACGCGATGCGTTGCGCCGACTTGGGGCCGATGCCCGGCATGCGATTGAGCTCGTCGATCAACGCCTGGAGCGGTCCGGTATAGACGCTCACGAGTCGCCGCCGAACAACGCGCCGAGGTCGAATCCGCCTGTCAGGCCAGCGAGTCGCTCGTGCGTGAGTTCCGCTGATCGGCGAAGCGCGTCGTTGACCGCAGCAAGGACGAGATCTTCGAGTTCTTCGAGATCTTCAGCCGCGTCGGGTGCAATGGTGACGCGGACAACCTCGTTGCCGGCGCCTCGCAGCTCAACGGTGACGAGGCCGCCTCCCGCCGATCCGGTCACAGTGGTCGCCGCGATCTCGGCCTGCGCCGACTGCATGTCGTGTTGCAGGTTCATCACCTGCGCGAACAGATCCGCAGGTCCGTCGACCGCGTCTGGCTGAATCGCGTCGTTCGGATTCGTGTCGTCGGCCATGGTGGTTGTGCGTCCGGTCGTCGTCGCGGGTGCGTGCTTCAGCGAGGGCGTTCTTCGACGATCTGCGCGCCGGGGAACGCCTCGACGAGGCGAGTCGCCGAATCTACCGGTGCCTCACCTCGGGGCGCGTCGACCAAATCGCTCGGGTCGACGTACTCGTCGAGGTCGTCGGGCGGCGGTGTGTCGTACGGCTCGCCGGCGGCGGGTTGATCGTCGTTGACGCCACGGGCCGCAAGCGCGTCGGGTGCGCCGAAGTCGTGCGGCACCACCCGGAGTTTCGGTTCGACACCGAGTTCGGCCAGCAGTGCCGCCTTCACCGGACCGGCCTCGTCGCGGAACTTTCGCTTCATCGACTCTGAGCGGGGCCCGTCGGGAACGCCGAACGTGATCACACCGTCGTCGAGCGAGATCGGTTGGGCGTCTTGCACCGCAGCACGAACCGGCGGCTTGAGCGAGGCGAGGGCGCGGCTCCACGCGAGTACGACGTCGTCGAACGAGCAATCGAGCGGTTCCGCGGCGGACGTTGGAACGGCTTCGACAGCCTCGACGGTGGGCGTTTCGGGCGCAGGCGTATCGGTGACGGCGTCGCTCGGCGACGCGGGGACCTGCGCGCGGCGTACCGCACCGAGGGTGGCGCGCGGTCCGCGTGGTCCGGGTTCGGCCGCATCCGACGCAGATCCTGCCTCGCCCGTCGGTGGGGCGGTGGACGCATGTACGGGGCCGTTCCCTTGGGTCGGGTTCGGGCGCGGCGGACGGGCCGGACGCGCCGACGCGGTCGTTGTGGCCGGGAGCGGAGCCCCGGAATCGGTTCGTTGTTCGAGTCGTTCGACGCGCTCGGCGAGCGACTCGATCGCGCTGCGCGACTCGCGCCTCGACAAACGGACGAGCGCGACTTCGAGCAAGAGCCGCGGGTCGGCAACGTTGAGGCTGCGCATGTCAGCGATGGTCTCGCCCAAGAGTTCGATGCCTCGGGTCAGGCCCGCCAGACCAAACGCTTCGGTGAGTTCGGCCAACACGGCGATCTCAGACGCAGGGCCGTCGTAGGGCACGCGCCCGTGCGAAGCAGTTTGCACGAAGGCATCGCGCAGGGTGTGCAACAGGTCTTCGGAGAAGCGACGCACGTCGATCCCGCTGCCCAACGCATCGTGGGCGGCGATGAGCGCGCCACCAGCGTCTTCGGTCGAAACGGCGCGCAGCACCGCAACCACCTTGTCGAAGGCCGTCGTGCCGAGCATCGAGGTGATGATGTTGGCGTCGAGCGCGCCGTGACCGAGCGCTAGAGCCTGATCGAGCAACGACAACGAGTCGCGACCCGAACCGGCGGCCTTGCGCACGATGATGTCGACCGCCGCATCGTCGACGACGACACCTTCACGGTCGAGGTTCGTCGTGACCAGGTCGCGCAACTGATCGGGGTCGAGCAGCGAGAAACTGAAGTGCTGACAACGAGACCGCACCGTCGCCAACACCTTGTTGGGATCGGTGGTCGCGAGAATGAACACGACGTGGCCCGGCGGCTCTTCGAGC
>SXIR01000041.1 GCA_005772765.1 Actinomycetota bacterium | reverse complement strand
TACGCCGCGGCGCGTGCGTTCGAAGCAACAACTCCCGTGGGAACGGAGTACCCGTACAACCTCGCGTTCACATTGGATCGTTTCGAGGGCGAGATCGCGTTCGTCGGAGGATTCGGCATCGGCGCCCCGGCCGCGACAGGGATCCTCGAGGATTTCATCGCGCTCGGCGTCCAAGAAGTGCTGTCGATCGGCACTGCGGGCGGCATGCAGCCCGACCTCGCGCCCGGCGACGTGGTCGTCGCCACGGAGGCAGTCCGCGATGAGGGCGTCTCGCATCACTACGCACCCCACGACATCGCAGCAACGCCCGACCCGACGTTCACCGACGCGCTCGAAGCCGCCATCGCACGAGCCGAGCTGAAGCACCGCCGCGGCTCGAGCTGGACGATCGATACCCCGTACCGAGAAACCGCGGCGGAGGTGCACCACTACTCCGCCGCAGGGGTGCAGTGCGTCGAGATGGAGGCGGCCGCGCTGTTCACCGTCGCTGCGTTTCGGGGCGTGCCGATCGCGTCGGCATTCTGCATCAGCGACTCGCTGTGGGACGCCGAGTGGAACCCTCACTTCGACGACCCGACGCTCGCCCACAACCTGCTCCTCCTGTTCGGCGCGGCCGTCGACGCCGAATCACCGACCTAATTCGCGGCGTGCCCTCGGGGCCGATTACAGCGCGGTGACGAAGTCGACGAGCGTCGTCGCCATCTGGGCGTGCGCGTCGTCGATGCTGAGGCCCGACTCGCGTTTCTTCGGTCGGAACCCGTGGTCGGCGGTCGGGATCCACTCCCAGCGGACCTCCCCCGTCACCTTTTTCGCCGACCGCTCGAGCTCGGCGGGCGTGCCGAACGCGTCGTTCGTGCCGCTCACGAACAACACCGGCATACGCAGTCGCGGGAAGTGTTCGTCGCGCACCGCCTCGGGTTTGCCGGGAGCGTGGAGCGGGTAGCCGAGCAGCGCTAGGCCGAGCGCAGGCCAGGGATCGTCGGTGTCGCCGGCCAACAACGAGCAATAGCGCCCGCCCATCGATCGGCCGCCGAGCACGAGGCGATCGTGCGAAAGCTTCGACCGACGCGCGAGTTCATGGGCGGCGACGCGCGTCGCAGCGAGGAGCACCGCCGCTCGGTCTGGTGCTTTCCGTCCGGCGCTGCGATAGGGATAGTTGAAACGCAGCGTCGGAACCCCGGCCGCAGCCAACGCGTCAGCCGCAACGACGAGCGCGGCCGCGTCCATGTCGGACCCGGCACCGTGAGCGAGCAAGACCGCCCTGTCGCCTCCCCGCTTCGGACCGCCGAACGCGTAGTCGCTCACGATCGTCACCGCGACAACACCCATTTCGTGAGGAATCGTTCGGTCCGTTGCAGTTCGTCGACCTTGTGCTCGAGGCGACGGAAGCCGTGGCCCTCGCCCTGGTACACGCGCGACTCGACGGCCGTTCCGCTCGCGCGCACCGCCCGCACGATCGCGCGCGCCTGATCGAGCGGCACCACCGGATCGGCGCTTCCCTGCAACACCAACAACGGGGTGCGAATCCGATCGGCGAGGTGCACGGGCGAACGATCGCGATAACGCGTGGGATGACGCGACGGATCACCGACCAGTCGATCGAGGTACCGCGATTCGAAGCGGTGCGTCGTGCGCGCGAGCTGCTCGAGGTCGGCCACGCCGTAGAGGCTCACGATGGCACGGGCAAGCATCGGATACTTCGCCGCGATCAACAGCGCGGTGAACCCGCCCGCGCTCCCGCCCGCGACGACGATACGGCGCGGATCGCACCAGCCTTGGCGGGCAACGTGGCGTATTCCGGCGACCGTGTCGTCGACGTCGCGAATACCCCACTGCTGTTCGAGCGCCTTCCAGTACTCGCGTCCGTATCCCGTCGACCCGCGATAGTTCGGCGCGAGCACCGCCCAACCACGCGATACCCAATAGGCAACGCGTGGGTTCCACTCGACGACGCTTTGGTCGGTCGGTCCGCCGTGCACGTGGACGTACAACGGCGGTTTGAAGCCGACACCGAGGGCGGAGAACGACGGCCGGTAGAGCAGCCCGTGCACCGTCGCATGCCGGGCCTTCCAGGTGATCGGTTCGGGTTCGACCAGCCCGCAGGCTTCGAAGCCGCCCACCGGACCCCGGGCGAGGACGCTGCGGTTGCCGTTACGGGCGGTCATCACGATCTGTTGTGGTGTACGGGCACCGCTGCGCGCCGCGAGCACACCGTCGCCCGACCAGTCGAGCCCGCGGTGCCAAGCCTTCGCGACGTCGCGCGTCGTCGTCCCGCGCACGGATGCGATCGCGAGCCGGCCGTGGCCGTGCTCGTTGCGGCAGAACGCGATCGCGCGCGAGTCGGGAGACCACGCGAACGAACGTTGCCCTGGACCCCATGCGGGTTCGGCGTGATCGTTGTCTTCGACCCGCAACGGCCGTGCCTTCGAGCCGTCGGGTCGGGCGACGATCACGTTCCACCAACCCGACTCGTCGCTCACCCACGCGAGCGATCGACCGTCGGGCGAAAAGCGCGGTTGACCAACACCCGTCGCGGCATCGCCAGCAACGATCGCGGTGTCGCCGTCGGAGTCGCGCACGGCGATGCGCGAGCCGTCCCACGACATCTCGGACAGGTCCCACTCGTGCCACGCGAGCGATCCGGTCGACGACCACGCGGGATCCCACGCGTAGTCGGCACCGTTCGACACGACCTGCGGCCGCGGTCGGGACGCCGAGAGATCGAACGTTGCGATGGCGCACGAGTCATCGTCTTCGACGCACGCCGCCACAGTGTGTCCATCGGGACCGAGTGCCGGCGCGAAGACCCGACCCGTGGCCCCGACACGTCGAATCACGCCACCGCCGTCACGGCGCAGTTGGACCAGCGCGCCATCACTCGCGGCAACGAGCACCGAATCGTCCGGACCGAAGCACCATGAGCCTCCGCCGTAGGCGCCCAACCCCGACAACGGGGTGTCGGCGCTGACCACACTGGGTGGCGACGAGCCTTCGCTGGGCGCGATCACGAGGTCGCAGCGACCGTCAAAGGCGTCGACCCACCCGACCTGGCGGCCATCCGGAGAAATCCTTGGTTCGCCAACCGAGTGCGACCGGGCGACCATCGTGGCGCTGACCTGGGGAAACTCGCCCATCACGCGCGTCGACCCCCGACGTGACCAGGAACACGTGGCTTGGGTAGTGCCCGCATTTGGCCCCTTGGTCGACCGGCTGGGAGAATGTCTACTTCATGCCCGCGCCTGCCGCCCCCCACCAACGCGCGCGCCAGCTCGTCCGCCCCGGAGCTCCGCTTCCGAAACTTGGTGACCCGCTGCGCATCGCGTACCTCTGCTACCGCGGGAACCCGCACGTCGGCGGTCAGGGGGTGTACACCCGCCACCTCACGCGCGAAATCGCCAACCTTGGACACGAAGTCGAAGTGTTCTCCGGCCCGCCCTACTGCGTCGTCGACGACCCGGTGACGCACACCGAAATCCGCTCGATGGATCTCTACCCGCGCAACAACCCATTCCGCACGCCGTGGCCCTATGAGTTCCGCGACGGCGTCGACGTCGGCGAGTGGCTGTACATGTGCTCGGCGGGATTCCCGGAACCGTGGGCGTTCTCCATGCGCGTCCGCAAGGAACTGCAACAGCGCGTCGGCGACTTCCACCTCGTGCACGACAACCAGTGCCTGGGCAGCGGCATGCTCGGCATCGTCGACGACGGCTACCCGTTCGTCAACACGCTGCATCACCCGATCACCGTCGACCGCGACCTCGACATGGCGCACGCTGCGCACCAGAACCCGTGGAAGCAATACACGCTGAAACGCTGGTACGGGTTCTTGAACATGCAGATGAAAGTCGCACGCAAGCTGCCGCGCCATCTCACCGTGTCGCAGAACTCCAAGCGCGACATCATCGCCCAAATGGGCGTGCGGCCCGAGACGATGCACATCGTGCACGTCGGTGTCGACCAGAACCAGTTCCGACCCATGCCCCACATCACGAAGGTCCCCGGGCGCTTGGTGAGCACCGCTTCGTCGGACGTGCCGCTGAAGGGCCTGATCTACCTCATCGAGGCATTGGCCAAGGTGCGGGTGAGCCGACCCGACGCACACCTCGTCATCATCGGTCGTCCCCGACACCGCAGTGCCATCCCCAAGATGATCGAACGGCTCGGTCTCGAAGGAGCAATCGAGTTCGTGAGCGGCGTCACCGACGAACGCATTGTCGAGCTCTACAACGAAGCCGAAGCTGCAGTGGTCCCGTCGCTCTACGAAGGCTTCTCACTTCCCGCGATCGAAGCGATGTGCGCGGGGACACCACTGGTCGCGACAACGGGTGGTGCGCTACCCGAAGTCGCCGGAACCAGCGGAGAAACCGCCCTGTTGTGCAAGCCGGCCGATTCCGAGGCCCTCGCCGCGAACATCTTGACCATGCTCGGCGATGCCGACATGCGGGCCAAGATCGGCGACGCCGGGCGCAATCGCGTGCTCGATCGGTTCACGTGGAAGTTGTGCGCCGAAGGCACGGTTGAGCACTACTACCTCGAGCTCGAAGACCACCTGCGCAGGATGCACGATGCTGACCGTTGATTTCGAACGCCTCGGATTGCAGCGCGGCGAGCGTCTGCTCGACGTCGGCGCGGGTGGAGGTCGGCATTCGTTCGAGGCGATGAAGCGCGGGGCCGTCACCGTGGCCCTCGACTACTCGGCCGCCGACCTCAAAGACGTCGCGGCGACCAGCGGAGCGATGATCGTGTCGGGCGAGGTGGGCTGGGAGCAATACGCCGGCGTTGCGAACGCGAACGCACTCGACCTGCCGTTCCCTGACGAATCGTTCGACCGCGTGATCACGAGCGAAGTCCTCGAACACATCTGGGACGACGAACGCGCGCTGAGCGAGATGATCCGAGTCCTCCGCCCGGGCGGTCGCATCGCCGTGACGGTGCCGACCTATTGGCCCGAACGGGTGAACTGGGCGCTCAACTGGCGCTACCACGACGTACCCGGCGGACACGTGCGGATCTTCAAACAGCGCGAAATCGAGGCGAAGATCGAACGCGCCGGCTGCTACCTGCGCGGATCTCACCATGCGCATGCGTTCCATTCGCCGTATTGGTGGCTGAAAAACGTGTACGGCCTCGACAACCCCGAGGCACCGCCGGTACGCAAGTACCACGACTTCCTCGTGTGGTGCATCGAGCATCACGATGGTTGGCCGGCGAAGGTCGAAAAGGCGCTGAACCCCGCCCTCGGCAAGAGCTTGGTTGTCTACGGCGAAAAGGTCACTGCTGACATGGCGAAGTACGGGAAGCGAAGTCTTTCGTGAGAATCCATGCGTTGCCTTCGGTTCCCGGCGTGATGAGCGCGGAACAGGTCGCCGAGACCTGCGAGGCGATTGTGCAGGTGCAGCGACCCGACGGCGAGATTCCGTGGAGCGAAGGCAACCACACCGATCCGTGGAACATGGTCGAAGCCGCAATGGCGCTCGATGTCGGCAATCGTTTCGCCGAGGCCGAGCACGCGTACGAATGGCTCGCCAAGACACAACGAGGCGACGGAGCGTTCCACGCGTACTACCAAGACGGCCACGTCAAAGAACATTGGCTCGACACGAACGTCACTACCTACGTCGCCGTCGGCGTGTGGCACCACTACCGCTGCACGGGCGACACCGCGTTCCTCGATCGTTTCTTCCCGATGGTCGAGCGCGCCATCGACTTTGCGCTCGCGCACCAGCACCCGACCGGCGAAGTCGAATGGGACGCCGATCCCGAGCGCACCGATGGCAAGGGCGCACTCCTGACCGGATCGTCGTCGATCTACAAGTCGGTGCGTTGCGCAATCGCATGCGCCGAACGCCTCGGACATGAACGGCCCGATTGGGAACTATCAGTCGGGTTACTTGCGATCGCCGTCGCGCACCGACCGGAGCGCTTCCTCGACAAAGCCCGCTGGGCAATGGACTGGTACTACCCCATTCTCGGCGGAATCCTGCGGGGTGACGCGGCGCACGCTCGGGTCGCCGCTCGTTGGGACGAGTTCGTCGTCGAGGGGCTCGGCGTACGTTGTGTCGCCGACCAGCCGTGGGTCACTGCCGCCGAGACCTGCGAGGCAGTCTTGGCGCTCGACGCGATTGGCGCACACGAACGCGCCCACCAACTGTTCGAGTGGGTCCAGTTCCTGCGCGCCCCGAACGGCGCGTACTGGACGGGCGCGAACTTCGAGGGTGAGCGCTGGGACCTCGAAGGCGAGTTGTATCCGGTCGAACAGCCGACGTGGAACAGCGCGGCCGTCGTGCTGGCGTGCAACGCGCTCGGCGGGAGCGGACCGACCGCGGGCTTGTTCCGCGGCGAGGGACTTCCGGCCGGCCTCACCGCCGACGAACTCATCGACGCCGGCGTCAAGATCGAAGCCGAGCGCGCCCGCCGACTCCGCTGAGCCTGACGCCCGCCGAATCATCGGCGACGCTCACTCGTAGAGCGCTACGGGCACGGCAAGGTCCGCGTCGAAGCGCAGCATTGCGTCGCGGTCGTCATCACGCAGCGCCGCGGCCACATCGTCGATCAGCGCGTCGAAGTCGTCGCCGGTGGT
>SXIR01000001.1 GCA_005772765.1 Actinomycetota bacterium | reverse complement strand
GCCATCCATCACGTCGGCGTGATCGCCCTCGCTTGGGATCACCGTGCGTTCGACGGGGCCTATGCCGCATCGTTCTTGCGTGCGATGAAGGACGCGCTCGAGGTTCGTGACTGGGAGTCCGAGCTCGCGTGACGTCGAACGGTCGAGGTCGGTTGCACGCACGCTGGCTCGGCCGCGTTGAGTACACCGATGCCGACGCGCTCCAACGCGCGCTCCACGAGCACTCGACCGAAGATCACCTGCTGTTGCTCGAACACCCGCCCGTCTACACGATGGGCAGCGCGGCCAAGCCCGAACACGTCCTCGTCGATCCAAGTTCGGTCGGCGCGCGCCTCGTGCGCGCCGATCGCGGTGGCGACGTCACGTACCACGGTCCGGGCCAACTGGTCGGTTACCCGGTGATGTCGTTGTCCGAACTGCGATCGGGAATGCGCGACGTCGTGGCGTACGTGCGTCGGATCGAGGCGGTGGTCATCGCAACCCTCGCCGACTTCGGCATCTCGGCGGGCCGTCACGATGGGTTCACCGGCGTCTGGGTCGACGACACCAAGGTCGCGGCGATCGGCGTGCGTGTTGCGCGAGGTCGCACACGTCATGGCTTCGCGCTCAACGTCGACCCGGATCTGTCGATGTTCGAACACATCGTCCCGTGCGGCATTCGCGACAAGGCCGTCGGATCGATGCAGTCCATAACCGGCCGACCGCTCGACATGGCCGACGTCGTCGAATCGGTGACCGCGAACTTCGCCCGCGAGTTCGGGCACTCCGAGGTCGAACGGGCCGATGTCGTATTTCGGATCGCCCCGTCGGATCTGGCGGCGTTCAGCCGGGAACCGCAATCGGAATCGGTGGCGTCCGACGACGTCAGCGTGCCGGCGTCAACCGCCGCGCCGGTACGGATGCTGGGCCGCCTGGCCGAGGCGAACGTCGTCGTCGGACCGAAGCAACCGCGACCCGAGTGGATGAAGGTTCGCGCCCGCCTCGACGGCGACTTCGTCGAGATGAAACAGCGGATGCGTCGCCTCGACCTCCACACCGTGTGCGAGGAAGCCGGTTGTCCGAACATCTTCGAGTGCTGGTCCGATCGCACCGCGACGTTCATGATCCTTGGCTCCCGTTGCACGCGCGCATGCGGGTTCTGTCTGGTCGACACCCGTAAGCCGCTTCCGGTCGACCTCGACGAGCCCGTCCGAGTCGCGGCAGCGGTGGTCGAACTCGGTCTCGCGCACGCGGTCATCACGTGTGTCGCTCGTGACGATCTCGCCGACGGCGGGGCCGCGATGTTCGCCGCCACGATCGCCGCGGTGCGCGCGGCGTCGCCCGAGACGACGATCGAAGTGCTGATCTCCGATTGCAAGGGTGACCCCGATGCGCTCGCCGCGATCTTCGCAGCTCGTCCCGACGTCTTGAATCACAATCTCGAAACCGTGGCCCGCCTCCAACGCGCGGCGCGACCGTCCGCCGGCTACGCCCGCAGCCTCGGGGTGCTGGCACAGGCGAAGCAGGCTGGCCTCGTGACCAAGAGCGGGCTCATCGCCGGAATGGGCGAGACCGACGAGGAGATGCGCGCCGCGGTCTTCGACCTACGTTCGATCGGTGTCGATCTGCTGACCGTCGGTCAGTATCTCCAACCCACCGATCGGCACCTTCCCGTCGCTCGTTGGTGGACCCCCGACGATTTCGAGCAACTGGGTGCCTACGCCCGATCGCTCGGCTTCCGCCATGTCGAGAGCGGCCCCCTCGTGCGCAGCAGCTACCACGCGCGCGCAGGCGCCGATGCCGCGCTCCCCGTCGTCGCGTTCGACTGATTTCGACGGACGGCTCGCGCCGGGTCGTCGTCGGCGGTCGTCTCAGTTGGTGCTGCGCCGGCCGGTGAGGCTCGACGCACCGCGGATGACGACGTCAGCGACGGTGCCGAGGATGATGGCGCAGTCGAGCGAGAGCGCCCAGTTCTCGACGTAAAAGAGGTCGAGCCGACGGTAGGCCTCGAAGTCAGGGTCGTCGCGAGCTTCGAGCTGCCAGAGTCCGGTGACACCGGGGCGCACCGAGAATCGCTGGAGCAACTCGTCGTCGAACTCCGCGACTTCGCGTTCGAGGGCGGGCCGCGGGCCGACGAGGGTCATCGTGCCGCCGATCACGTTGAACAACTGCGGGATCTCGTCGAGGCTGGTCGCTCGTAACAGCTTGCCGACCCGGGTGATGCGCGGGTCGTTCTCCATCTTGAAGAGGGGGCCGTCGCGCAGGTTCTCCGCCGCGAGCGCTGCGCTCAGCTGCTCGGCGTCGGCGACCATCGTGCGGAACTTGTAGATGGTGAACGTCTTGCCGTGATGGCCGACGCGTTGCTGGCGGAAGAACACCGGGCCGCGGCTTTCGAGTTTGATGGCCAACGCGATCGCGATCATCGCGGGGGCGCCGAGGAGCAACGCGACCGGAGCCAGCACGAGGTCGAGCAGGCGCTTCACCGCTCGTTGGGTGCGCGACAACTGCACGGGTTCGACGTAGAGCAGTGGCTCGTAGGCGATGTCATGCGTCGTCACCCGGTGTTGGGCGAAACCGCGTAGCCCCGGGGTGATCTGCACGTGCAGTCCGCTGGCGAGCAGGTCCCGCATGAGTCGGTTGAGCTCGGTGATCGGTGCAGCTCCCGACGACACGATCGTTCCGTTCGCTCCAGCGTTGCAGGCCAACTCGACGGTGTTGGTCACGGCGCCGAGATACGGCGCCGCGAAGTCGCGTTCGCGGTATTCGTCAGCGTCGCCGAGCACGCCGACGACGTCGTAACCGAAGGCCGGGTTCCGACCGATGTGGCTGACGAGTTCGGCGCCGATCTCGTCGGTGCCGACGACGACGACCGGACGCAAGAAGCGCCCTTCGCGTCGCGCTTGCATCAAAACGCTGCGGTAGGCGCTGCGCACCATCGCGATTGCGAGGAAGGTGAGCACCATGCCCACGAGGGTCGCAAGGATCTGGATGTGACCAGTGCGGTGCCAGAGCAAAGCTCCGAAAACGAGTCCTGACCGAAACGCGACTCGTCCCAGCAGCGCCAGTTCGACAGCGCGAACGGCGCAAACGCGGGCGAGGTACAGGCGTTGACGAAACGCGAAGCCGACCACGACGGCGGTCATCACTGCGACGACCGGGAAGCCGATGAGGTTTCGCTCCGGTACCGCGACCACCGTGACACCCCAACCGAACACCGCGCCGACGATGTCGCCGAGGACGAGGCGAGCTCGGAGGGCTTTGCCGCGCAGCGTCGGGCGAGCTTCGTCCCGTCCTGCGGTGACGGCGAGGTCGTGGACCGCCACGCCCGTCGAGGATGATGCAACTTGTCGCATGCCGGATCCCGTCCCTTCCGGGTCATGCTTCGGCCGACGAAACGCGGTCCTTGACCCCGCCTTCGTTGCTTGCTGTTCTCGCACCTGCCCCAGAGACCAGCGAACCGGGGTTTCCTTACGGCTTCTGCAAGACTCCGTGAATGGAGCGTGATTCCGAGCGGCCCGAAGCCGTGTTGCCAAGCGAAATATCTCGGATGGCAGTTGTTGTCCCCTGTTGTTTCGTCGATCACCGCTGAACTTCGTGGAACTCGACGGCGGCGTCTTCTTGGTGCAGTGGGCGGCGGGAGGGCTCGCGTTCGCCTGGATCACGACTCGTCGGCGTGAGGTGAGCATCGGCTACGGCTGGCTCGTCCGCATCGTCTACGGCGGTCTGGCGATCGGCGGGTTGGCGGTCCTGCTCGCTCGTGACCTCGACGACACGGCCCATCGTCTTGCCGCGCTCGCGACCGCTGCTCTCGTGGTGGCGACCGGGAGTGCGCTCGTCGCCTCGATCCGACACCGCACGGTCGCCAGCTTCGAGCCGCGCTGGGACCTGGCCGCTCCGATCTGCGGCGCCGTGGCCCTGATCGCCGCCGCGCATTTCGTCGGCGAGAGCCTGGCGCTGGCGGCGTTTCGACTGCTGGTCGGTGCGGCCTTCCTCGGTTGCATCTCCGATTCGATGCTGCTCGGTCACTGGTATCTGGTCCAGCCGGGCTTGCGTCGCGACGCACTGAGTGAACTCGTGCGATGGAACCTGTGGCTGTGGCCCGTCGAACTCCTCGCGCTGCTCTGGCCGACCGGCATGGTGTCGGTGATCAACGGATCGATCGACGACGGCTACAACGGCTTGTTGGGCTGGGTGTGGATCGCGTGCGCGGTGACGACCCTTGGTTTGGTCGTCGTCACTCGGGTCGCGCTGCGGGAGCGGTACTACTCAGCGGTGATGTCGGCGACCGGGTTGCTGTATCTCGCGATCCTCACGGCATTCGGGACCGATCTCATCGGTCGAGCGACGCTTTCGTAGCTGCTCACGCTCGCTCGACGGCGTAGAGCCAGTAGTGCTCGTCGCTGACGATGCCGCGGTCGAACACGGCGACCAAGCGAACCCGCGGTGGCAACGTTTCGAGCGGTTCGGTCCGCAGAATTACGACGCCGGGCGCTTCGCCCTCGACGAACTGCTCGATCACATCGGAGAGCGGGCGGGTCGGGTCCGCGCGGTCGGCGTCCCAGAGGATGTAGTTGCCGAACCGGTCGCCCTGCGGGAAGTAGATCTCGCGGTCGAGGTAGGCCGCGACGGTGGACGCCGATGTGTCGGGGTACCCGATGATGATGCCGTCGGCGAGGTCGCGTTCGGCGAGATAGTCGGCGACGCGTTCGCCGTCGGAAAACGGCGTCGTCCAATCGGAGACGACCGCAAAGGCGCCGGCAACGACATGCAAACCGAGCACCACGGTGAGGAGTGCGGCCCGGACCTCGGCGGCGTCCGAACCGGATTGCCGCCGGTCGATTTCGAGTGATGTCGGCGCGCGACCGAGGCCGGCGAGGCTCGGCGCGAGCCACGCCATCGCCACGAACAACACGAAAAGATGACCGAAGTGTCGCCCGCTGCTCGCGTAGGCGATCTTGGCGTACAAAAACACCAACATGGTGCTGACGCCGATCAGCCACATCGCGATCGCGGCGGGTTTGCGGCGAAAGGTGGTGGCGACGAGCACCACGATGGCCACCGACGCGACGGCGGCGACTCCGACCCGTCCGTCGAGGAGGTTCGTGTTCCAGAACTCGCGCTGCAACTGCGGCAAGGGGACGAACGAACGCCACAGTGCGGCCACGGTCGAGGCGATTTCGCCGAGGTCGATTTCGGTGCGCCAGCCGCGGTACTCGCCGACGTCCGATGGCGGGATGCTCTGCGCGTAGGCGATCAGTACGCCGGCGATCGCGATTGTCGCACCGAACGCGATCGACTGGAGCGACGCCGCACGAGGATCGCCGGAACGGCGGCGAACGAACTCGTCGGTGACGAGGCCCGTCGCGATCGCCACCGCGACCATCGCGCCGAATGCGCTGGTCAACGCAACGGCCGCGATCAGCGATCCGATCAACCACCAGACTCGCTGCGCTCGATTGGCGACCGCGCACACCGCGAACGTCAGCAACATGCCGAGGCCGTAGCTGCGCGACATCGTGCCGTACTCGAACACGATGAAGTAACCGAACAAGAGCATGGCCCGCTGCAGTTGGGTGAACGGGGAGAATCGCAACACGAGCCCGCCGGTGACGAGCGCGATGACGAACTGGAGCAATTGCATTGCCTCGGGCGCGTCGGTCAGTCGGGTGAACGGGAACAGCACCAGATACCAGAGGCTTGGGTGACCTTCGTACCGCAAGTCGTGGAAGAGGTCGCGCAAGTCCGTGGCGGAGTTGGTGAGGGTCCAGGCCTGGAGTTCGTCGCGCCACATCTCGTGTTGCCAGATCGTGATGCCGACGACGAGCGCGTACAGGCCGAAGATCGCAAGGTCGACGGTCCGCGGCGAGACGCGTCGACGGGCAATCACATCGTGCGGCGGGCCCGTTGAGGCGGCACGATCGATGGTCGCGTCGGTTCGTGCGTCGACATCGACGTCGTCGGTCGGGACCACGTCGCGAGGCTAACGGCGGTTCCGGCGTCGACGGTTCGCGGATACGGACAATCGGCCGATCTGCGCGCTCGGTCACACCCGCTGCGCCCCGACGCCGAACTCAGACGACGAAGTACTTCGCCTCGGGGTGCGGGACGATGATGGCGCTGGTGCTCTGTTCCGGAACGAGGTGGAACTCTTCGGTCAGCGACACGCCGATGCGTTCGACCTCGAGCAGTTCGACCAACTTCTCCTGGTCGTCGAGGTCGGGGCACGCGGGGTAGCCCCATGAGTAACGCGACCCACGGTATTGCTGGCGGAACAGTCCCGCCAGGCTCGGGCCGTCTTCGGTGACATAGCCCCACTCTTCGCGGATGCGACGGTGCCAGAGTTCGGCGAGGGCTTCGGTCATCTCGACGCCGAGCCCGTGCAACATGAGGTAGTCCTGGTAGCGGTCGGCCGCGAACAACTCGCGCTCGCGATCGCTCACCCGTGTGCCCATGGTGACGACGTGGAACGCCGCGAAATCCGCTTCGCCGGAGTCGGCGTCACGGAAGAAGTCGCTGATGCACAGGAACCGGTCTTTGCGTTGCCGTGGGAAGTTGAACCGCAGCCATTCGTCTCGGCGCGACTCGTCACGCCAGACGATCAGGGCATCGCCGTCTCGGTTCACCGGAAAGTAACCCCACGCCACCGACGGCACCAACAGATCCTCGGATTTTGCGATCCCGAGTTGCTCGCGCAGCGTCGGGCGGATCCGGTCCTTGAAGGCGGCGTCGTTCTCGCCACCCTCCGGCCGAAACTGCCACTGGTTGCGGAAGAGGGCGGTCTCGTTGACGAACCCGACGATCTCGTCGAGCGACACGCCCTTGGCGACGCGACTCCCGAGGAATGGCGGCTCGAAGACGGTGGCGTCGCGGGCGACGTCGGATCGTTCGGGAACGACGACATCGTTGTCGATGCGTTGGCTGCGGCGTACCGGGAGGTTGCGACCGCCGAGCTCGCGACCGAAGGCCTCGTCCCAGTCGCCGCTGCGCTTCATCTCCATGAGGCGATCCATCGTGCTCAGACCCTCGAACGCATCCTTGCCGTAGAACACGCGACCTTCGTAGACCTGGCGCAGATCGACTTCGACGT
>SXIR01000040.1 GCA_005772765.1 Actinomycetota bacterium | reverse complement strand
GGCCGAAGCCCCAGAGCCGGAACGGGTCGTCGGGGTCTTTCGCTCGCCGCATCGCAGACCCCACGTCACCGCCCGAATCGCGGATTGCTTCGAGCGTCTCGATGACTTGCTGGTTCGCACCGCCGTGGAGCGGCCCCCACAGCGCATTGATGCCCGCCGAGATCGAGGCGTAAATGTTGGCCTCGGCCGACCCGACCATCCGCACCGTCGATGTCGAGCAGTTCTGTTCGTGGTCGGCGTGCAGGATCAACAGCTGCTTGCGCGCGTGGACGACGGCGGGCGACACCTCGTAGGGCTCCGACGGCACCGCGAACATCATCGTGAGAAAGTTCTCGATGAGGTCGAGTGAGTTGTTCGGATAGAGGAACGGCTGACCGATCGACTTCTTGTACGCGTACGCGGCGATGGTCGGCAACTTCGCCATGAGTCGAACGATCGAGAGCTGGATCTGCTCGGGGTCGTGCACGTCGTTGCTGTCTTGGTAGAAGGTCGACAACGCGACGCACACCGACGACAGGATCGCCATCGGGTGCGCGTCCTTCGGGAACCCGTCGAAGAAGCGCTTCACGTCCTCGTGCAGCAAGGTGTGCTTGCGGATCGCGAAACGGAAGTCGTCGAGTTCGGCGACCGTCGGCAGATCGCCGTAGATCAGCAGATATGCGGTTTCGAGGAACGACGGCTGCTCCTGGTCGGCGAGCTGCTCGATCGGGTAGCCCCGGTAGCGCAAGATCCCGAGGTCGCCGTCGATGAACGTGATGCCCGATTCGGTGCTCCCCGTGTTGACGTAGCCGTAGTCGAGCGTGATGAGTCCCGTTTGGGCGCGGAGCTTCGAGATGTCGAGGGCCTGCTCGCCCTCGCTACCCGCGATCACCGCCAACTCGAGTTCGCGGTCGCCGTGACGAAGCGTTGCTGGGCCGGATACCTCGGATGTGGACATCGGGAACTCCTCGGGATGGCTGGGTGAAGTGGATGTCGGCGACGGGTGCGGGTCGAATCTAGGCCCCGTCTCCACTCATCATCGGCCACGCGTTGCGGCATGAGAAGGTGGTGGGTGAGCATGGGGTCGTGAACACCACCTTGCGCATCGCCCCCCGATTCTGCGGTCCGCCGGGTACCGGCAACGGCGGCTATGCGGCCGGACGGATCGCAGCGGTCGTCGGTGGCTCCGCCGCCGACGAAGCGGTCGAAGTGACCCTGCGGGCGCCGATCCCGCTCGAATGCGACTTGGCCGCGATCGCTGATCCCGAACGCGGTGGATTCGTGGTCCGCGACGGCGACCGAGACGTGGCGACGGCACAGCGGGTGTCGTTCCGGCTCGACCTCCCCGAACCGGTGTCGTGGGACGCGGCCGAGCGGGTCGTTCGCGAGGCGCCGCTGCGCGGGTTCATCGACGAGCACCCGTTCCCAGGATGTTTCGTATGCGGACCGGAGCGCGAGGTTGGAGACGGCATGCGGCTCTTCGCCGCGCGGGTCCCCGACACGCCCTGCTTCGCGGTGCCGTGGGAGGTCGCCGACCTGGGCGCGGAGTTCGTATGGGCCGCGCTCGACTGCCCGAGCAGTTTCCCGATGTACCTCGCCGAAGACCCGTTCCCCGGTCCGTGCGTCCTCGGGCGAATCGCCGCTCGGATCGAACGCGTGCCCGACCGCGGCGAGCGCACCGTCGTGATGTCCTGGCGAGAACAGGTCGACGGACGAAAACTGCATACCGCGTCCGCGGTCTTCGCCGAGGCGGGCGGCCTGATCGGTTCGGCGCGGGCAACGTGGATCCGCGTCGCGCCCAGCCCGTAGCCTGCGCGGCGATGGACTTCGACTTCACCGACGACCAGATCGCGTTGCGCGACGCGGCGAACGAGCTCCTCGACGACCTTGCTGCGCCGACGCGAGTCCGTGCGCTGACCGAGTCCGACGCGGCCTACGACGAATCGCTGTGGGCGGCACTGGTGGAGCAGGGCTGGCTCTTGGTCGACGTGGCCGAATCGGCGGGGGGACTCGGTCTCGGCTCGGTCGAAGTGGCGATTCTGCTCGAGGCTCTCGGCGCGCACGCGGCGCCGGCGCCGTACCGATCGACAATGCTGGCCGCGGCGGTGCTCGAAGCCGCCGAACCGGGATCCTCCGTCGCGCAGCGCACCGGCGACAACATCGTCGCCGTCGCATGGAGTCGAAAGCCGGCTGCGGTGCGTGCGCAGGTTGCGGGTGGAGCGTGGACGCTCACCGGGCGTCCCGATCCGACGATCGACGCTCCCGTGGCCCACGCCGCGATCGTCGTGGCGCTCGACGAAGCCGACGAGATCGGCGTCTTCCGGGTCGAGCTCGACACCGATGGACCCGCAAGACGTCCGGCCCGCGAGCCCGCGATCGATGTGACGCGCTCGATCGGATGGCTCCGGTTGGATGCCGCACCGGCGGTTCGACTCGGCGGATCCGACCTCGCCGAGTTCCTCGTCGATCGGGGCGCCACCTACTCGTCGGCCGAAATGCTCGGCGGCGCGCAGGCCGTGCTCGATCGCTCGGTCGAATACGCCAAAGAGCGCGTGCAGTTCGGCACGCCGCTCGGCTCGTTCCAAGCGGTCAAGCATCGCTGCGCCGACATGCTCGTCGACGTGGAGGGCATGCGCTCATCGGTGTACTGGGCCGCGTGGGCGATCGGCGCCGCCGACGCGGAGGCGTCGATCGCTGCGAGCACCGCGAAGATCTGGTGCTCGGATGCGAGCCGACGGGTCATGGGCAGCGCGTTGCAGGTACACGGGGGAATTGGCTTCACGTGGGAACACGACCTGCATTTCTTCCTGAAGCGGGCGCAGTCCGATCAATTGAGCTTCGGCACCGCAAGCGATCATCGGGTGCGACTCGGCACGATGTTGCGCACCAAGGTCGACGCGGGCACGAGCGTCGTGTGATCGCGTCCCGGTGACGGTCGAGCGGGCGCGCGACGCGATCGCTGGCAACGATCTCGACGAGTTGATACGAGTGGTCGACGCGCTCGCGGGCGACCACGCTTGGGATTCCCTCCTCGATGTCCGGGATCTTGCGCGGCGCGCCTTCGAAGCCACCGGGCGTCAGATGTGGCCGGCGGCGAGTTGGGCGGAGTATCGGCTTGCGCTGAGTGGGCCTGCCGAAGTCCTTGCCGAGGTGTTGACCCCAGACGCAGGCTTCTTTGCGCCCGGACCGTTGGCCGAAGTCGCGGCGCAACATCATCGGTGGGACGATTGCGGTGCGTTGGTTCCGGCCGGACCAATGCAGCAGTTGTTCGCGTTCGAGTGCGCCGCACGCGGTGAACGCATCGAGCAACCACTTCCCGTGGATCTGTTCGACATCCCATTGACGCGCGAACGCTGGGAGCCCGACTATGTCAGCGCGCACTACACGCCCCAGGGCATCGATTTGTCCGCGCCCGAGTTGCCACGCGGTCGATCGGAAGAGGTCGACGCGCCACACGAACCACTCGGCGATGACGAATCGTTCGCCGGGATCGAAGCATTGGTCGATGTCGTGCGGCACTGGGGCCTCGACGACGGCGCAGCCATCGACGTCGTCGCGGTCGACGGCGAAGCGATCGACGCAATCAGCACCTTGGCGTCGGCGATGGGGTCGGTCCCGCGCCAGGTGCAGGTCGCCGCACTGAGTGGCACCGAAGCCATGGAGTGGCTCGCGTGGGCCGCCGCACACGGCGCCGGCGGGCGCCGCCGCGGCGCCGCGGCCGGCCG
>SXIR01000039.1 GCA_005772765.1 Actinomycetota bacterium | reverse complement strand
GTGGAGGTGGCGGGAGTCGAACCCGCGTCTCCCGAGCTGTTGGTGGGACTTCTCCGAGCGCAGCCGTCGTATTGATCTCGATCACGCAGCGGCCGACGGCGGCCTCAGCGCAATCCAGCTCCGTTGATGTCCCCGCCGGGTCCGGAGCCGTCCCGGCGGGTGAGTCACTCGTGATGACGGTCAGACCCGACCCGAGTGACCGGGGCCGGAAGACCGTCGCTGCCTAAGCGGCGAGAGCCAAGTTGTCGTTGGCGTGTATCAGTTGTGCCGGCTCTTTCATGACGATCCGGCGACGTCAGCTCGCTTCTCCCACCTCGATCCTCGAGATCGAAGCCAAGCACCCCCTTGTCAATGTGTTGCGGTTGCGCTCGGCGGGTGCTTGTTGATCGCCGAGCGACGTCCTCATACTACGGGCCCGCCCAAGTCGGGGCGACCGAGAACTCAGATCTTGACGTCGATGTTGTGACCGACGCTGCCCGCGGGCGGGAGTGTCGCCGCCGGAAGCATGGTGTCGACCAGGGCCGCCGTCGTGTCGGCGGCGGTGTCGATCGCCTTTTTGAGGATCGACACGCTGGCTTCTGACGAATACCGCGCCGCAACAGCAGTGGTCACGCTCGCGGCCGCGTCGACACCGTTCATCAGGATTCTCATCGGCGGCGAGGCACGAGACCTGAAGCGGTGAAGGTCAACCGTCGCGCATGCCTTTGAGCGCTCGTTCTGTCTCGCGTTTTGCGTCGCGCTCGGCCAAGCTCTGGCGTTTGTCGTAGTGGTGCTTGCCCTTGGCGATGGCAAGCTCGACCTTCGCCCGTCCGTCTTTGAAGTAGACGCGTAATGGCACCAGGGTCTGGCCCTTGGTCTCGGTCGCGCGAAGGAGCTGTTCGATCTCGCGGTGATGGAGGAGCAGTTTGCGTCGCCGCAAGGGGTCGACATCACCCCGGGAGAATTCATACGGGCTCACGTGCATCCCCATCAGCCAGACTTCGCCGTCGTCGATTCGGGCGTAGGCGTCTTGCAGATTGGCTCGACCCCCGCGAATCGACTTCACCTCGCTCCCGACGAGCACGATGCCGCACTCGAAGGATTCCTCGATGAAGTACTCGTGGCGAGCGCGACGGTTCGAGATCACGAGTTGATCGCCGCGCCGCGACTTTTCGGCCATGACTCGACGGTAGTGCGGTGAGATCGCATTCGACCGCCGCAGCCCGCGAACCCGTCGCCGATCCGTTCGTCCTGGTCAGGGGCCGAATCGCGCCGAGGGTGAAGTTGGGTTGCCCAATCTGCCGATGAAATTCGACAGCCACATCGACCGCGACAACAGGGGGTGCCGTGGCCCAAGGCGACGCGGCGGACCGCCGCGCGACCAACACCGACATCGAAGCGCGCCTTGCCGAACTCCGGGCCCGGCGCTCGGATGGCGCCGAGATCAAGGCGCCGCGTCACCGTCACCCGGCGGTGCGGGCCCGCGCGCTCGCGACGGTGGTCAGCGGGGCGTTCATGGCTTCGGTGATGGGGGCCATCGCCGCGTTCGCCGCACCGCCGCCGCGGCGAGTGACGCTGGCATCGCCGACGACAACCACGGCGACGCTCGCGCCGACGACAACCACGGTCGCCGCGACCACTGCACCAACGACGACGGTGGTCGGGCCAGCCACCGTGACGACGATTGCCGGCGCGCCACCCGACCCCGACGTGCCGACCGACCCGAGCCAACCTGAGCCGACACCGAACCCGTCGGCCGGGCCCGCTCCGACTCCCGCGCCCGGTTCCACGCCGCCGTCGACTGGCCCGACGCCTTCGGTCACGACCGCGCCCCCGGCGACGACCGCGGCGCCAACGACGACGGCGGCGCCCACCACGACCACGACGATCCCGCTTCCGCCGACGACGACCACGACCGGCGGATCACAATGAATCGGGCGGTGCTCGAACACCGATGGCGCGCGATGGGCGCACACGCGCACGTCGTGCTCGTCGACGCGCATCCTTCGCTGCTCGACCATGCCGTTGCACGCGTCGAAGCATTGGAGGCGCGCTGGAGCCGATTCCGGCCGACCAGCGAGGTCAGTGCCATCAATCGCGCCGCGCCGCATCCTGTGGTGGTGTCGCCTGAAACGGTCGACATCGTCCAGCGCGCGCTCGCTGCGCAGGAGTCGACGTCGGGCTGGTTCGATCCGGGAATGCTCGTCGAGCTCGAAGCCATTGGTTACGACCAGAGTTTCGAGACGCTCGATCGAGTCGCAACGATGACACCGCTGCCGTTGGGCAAGATTCGATCGGAGTCGTCGACCAGTCGGTCGATACGCGTTGATCCGTTTGTCGGTTCGGTGGCCGTCGCCGACGGTTGTGGGCTCGATCTTGGCGGGATCGGTAAGGGACGGGCCGCCGACCTTGTCGCAGCGGAACTCGCGTTCGGCGCTGCCGGCGTGCTCGTCAACCTGGGTGGCGATCTGCGAGCGGTGGGTCGCGGGCCGACGAGTGCGGGTTGGGTGATCGCAATCGACACGGTCTACGACGAACCGCAAACGCGACTCGCGCTCGGTGACGGCGCGGTCGCAACGAGCTCGCAGCTCACCCGCCGGTGGCGGCACGCCGACGTGGTTCGTCACCACCTGATCGATCCGCTCACCCTGAGCCCCGCGCGCAGCGACGTCGCGGCGGCGACCGTGGTTGCTGGCGAAGCCGAGCGCGCCGAGGTGCTCGCCAAAGCGGCGCTCGTAGCCGGCGCGGCCAGTGGCGCCGCGCTGCTGGCCGATCACGACGTCGCCGCGCAACTCGTGCTCGTCGATGGATCGGTAGAGCGGTACGGCGGGTTCGAACGATTCGTGGTCCGCGAGTCCCCGGCTCATCCGGTCTCGGCCGCGGCCTGACGGGCAGACGCTCGATGACCCAACAACTCTGGTGGTATTCGGTACGCGCGAGCGGCGTTGTTGCTTGGGTATTGGTGACGGCCGCCGTGGTCTGGGGTTTGTTGCTGTCGTCGCGTTCGACCACCCGACCGCGACCGGCATGGGTGCTCGACCTGCACCGTTTCCTAGGAGGGCTGACGTTCGTCTTCCTCGCGGTGCACATCTTCGGGTTGATGTTCGACAAGTGGGTTGGGTTCGGGCCGCGCGAACTGTTTGTTCCGATGGAGAGCGAATACCGGCCAGGTGCGTTGGCGTGGGGAATCATCGCGATGTACCTGTTGATTGCCGTGGAACTCACTTCGCTCGCCATGAAGCGACTCACCCGCCGAATCTGGCACGCGATTCACTTGCTGAGTCTGGTCGTCTTCGCCATGACGACCGTGCACGTGCTCACTGCGGGAACGGACGCCCGGCGCGCCCCGGTGCAGGCGTTCGCGTGGGCGTCGTGCGTGGTCGTCGTCGGTCTGACTGTGTTCCGAATCGTGATGCGCGCAGCCGCCGCACGTCGGCGTCGCTCGTTCGCTCGTCGACTCGATGCCCACGACGCCTTGCCCACGAGAACGCTCGGACCGCTGGACGAAGCAATCGATGCCCTGCGTCACGACGAGAGCCGACGTCATCGCATGGCCGCTCGGCTCGGTCACCACCGGGATACCGAACCCCGCAGCACGCCGCGCTGATCGGCGCGGCGGGCATTCGGCGATGAACTAGCCCAGACGCACTTGGCTCGGGTGACGTCGCGAGGTCGGGTGTGCGAGATTGCGCTGGACTGCTGATGTGAGCTGATGTGAGAGGAAGCGCAAACGTGCAGACCCGAGTCACCGATCTTCTCGGCATCGACAAGCCCATCGTGCAAGCACCGATGGGGTGGATCGCCCGTGCGCAGCTCGCGAGCGCCGTCAGCAACGCCGGTGGGCTCGGCATCATCGAAACGTCGTCGGGCTTGCTCGACGAGGTGTCGCTCGAGATGACGAAGATGCACGATCTCACCGACCGACCTTGGGGGGTGAACATCGCGCAGATGTTTCTCCGCCAGGACCCGGCCGAAGTCATCGACCTCGTTGCAGGCCACGGCGTGAGGTTCGTGACGACGTCGGCTGGCGATCCGACGAAACTCACCGCTCCGCTGCACGACGCGGGGATCACGGTGTTTCATGTGGTTCCGTCGTTGCGGGGTGCCCTCAAGGCGATCGGCGCGGGCGTCGACGGCTTGGTCGTCGAAGGCAACGAAGGCGGCGGATTCAAAGCCCCACAAGGCGCGTCGCTCATGGTGCTGCTCCCGTTGATCGCCGAACACTGCGATGTCCCCTTGATCGCCGCGGGAGGAATCTGCGACGGGATCTCGATGGCCGCTGCATTGGTGCTTGGTGCCGATGGGGTGCAGATGGGCACACGCATGGTCAGCGCGGCCGAGAGTCCGATTCACGACAACTGGAAGCAGTTGATCCTCGACTCCGGTGAAGGTGACACGCTCATGCTCAATCAGCAGTCGGCTCCGGCGTTCCGCGCGCTGCGAACGCCGGCGACCGAGGCGATGTTTCGCGGCGAGCGTCCCGCGGTGCTGCAGATCGACGCGGTGCTCGATCTCTACTTCGGCGGCAACCTGGACGCTGCGTTCGCGCTCGGCGGTCAGGTTGCGGGCCGCATCCACTCGGTCGAACCGGTTGCCGACATCCTCGATTCCACTATCCGCGATTGCGCCGCCCGCTTGAACCAGGTGCGTCGATAGGGTCGCGATTTGGTGTCGTATCGACGCACCTAGACCCGGGTGCGGAGGACTTTGAGGACGAGGCCGCCGGTTCCCCAGCGGCTGTCTTCGATCGCTCGCCCGACCGCGTTCGCGTCGTTGCCTTGCGCCAATGCCGTCAGAATGTGGTCGTACAAGCCGTTCCGCAGCGCCTCGATGGTTTCTTCCATCCCGGCCTCGTACGACGGATAGTTCTTCACGCCGACCGAGTTGAAGTCGGTCGCGCCAGGGTGATCTCGCGTCGTCGCCAGCGGATTGAACGCCGCCTCGGTGCCTTCGGACAACTGCCAGGCCACGATGACCCGCGTGTTCTCGCGAGTCTTCGGGAGCCCGAGCCGACCGAGCAGGTCGAGCGCCCACGCGGTCTCCTTCGGGTCCTTCGCCGCGATGTCGGCAAGGTCCGGAGGTGTCGCGTCGACGACTCGCCCGGCCGGGGCCGTCGTTGCGGCGCCGCTGAGGCCGGATTGCGCCTGGGCCAAAGACGTTGCGAAATCCGACTTGCCGAATCCCAGGCGCGTTCCGCCACCGCCGCCGGCCACCGAGGTGAACCGGGCTGCGATCTGTTCAATGTGTGCGATCCGAGCCTGGATGGCCGCGATCCCGTTCGAAGAACCCATCATCACCTTTCTGATCGACCAATCGAAACGTTTCGCCAGGCCAACGGGCAGGTTTGGCTAGGGTCCGCCACATGAGCGCTCTGCAAGGTTCGATCCTCGGCCACCCGGTGCTGCGGAAGGAGGATCCCGGCATCCTCACTGGCCAGACCGAGTACTTCGACGATCTCGACGTGGCCGGATTGGCTCACATCGTCTTCGTCCGTTCGACGGTGGCTCATGCCGAACTCGGCGCGATCGACACGAGCGATGCCGAGGCGATGCCGGGCGTGATCGCGGTCTACACCGCGGCGAACCTCGACCTGCATGACCACCAGGGCTTCATCATGTTGCCGCCCACCGCGAATCGACCGCCGCTCGCCAAGGGCAAGGTCCGCTTCGTCGGTGACGTCGTCGCTGCCGTCGTCGCCGAATCGCGTCAGCTCGCCGTCGACGCGGCCGAGGCCGTCATCGTCGACTACGAACCGCTGCCCGCAGTCGTCGACGTCGAGGCTGCGATCGCCGACGGTGCGCCGATTCTCCACGAAGCCGTCGGGTCGAACATCATCTTCGGCGCGGCCGGCATGGGCCTGGGCGCGCCCGTCGAAGGGCTGATGGACGACGCCGACGTCGTCGTGTCGGGCAAGTTCCACAACCAGCGACTCGCTGGAGTTCCGATGGAGTCGAACGGCATCGTCATGGTGCCGGCGCGTGACGGCGAACCAGCCACCGCATGGATCCCGACCCAGGCACCCAACTCGATCCACGGCGAGTTGGCCGGCGCGCTCGGCTTGGAGCCCTCGCAACTGCGTGTCCGGACAGCCGCGGTTGGCGGCGGGTTCGGTTCCAAGGCCGCGTTCCAAGTCGAGTTCATCATCGCGGGTAAGGCAGCGCTCGCGCTCGACCGCCCGGTGAAGTGGACCGAAACGCGCAGCGAGAACATGGTCGCCATGGTGCAGGGCCGCGGCCAGGTGCAGTTCGTCGAACTGGGATTGAAGCGCGACGGGACCATCACAGGATTGCGCGTCAACCTGCTCGCCGAAACGGGCGCCTACCCGGCGATTGGCGCCTTCCTGCCGTTCTTCACGCACACGATGAGCGGCGGCGTGTATGCCATCCCGAAGATCGAGTTCAACTGGTCGGCGGTGATGACGAACACCACCACCACCGCCGCGTATCGCGGCGCGGGTCGGCCCGAGGCGACCCAGTTGCTCGAGCGCATCCTCGACATGGCAGCCGACGAACTCGGCCTCGATCCCGTCGAGATCCGGCGCAAGAACTTCCTGCCGAAATTCGACGCACCGGGAGCCATGGCGGCGAGCGGGCTCGCGATGTACGACACCGGCGACTACGCGATGGCACTCGATCGGGCGCTCGCCGCCGCCGGGTACGAGTCGCTGCTCGCCGAACAGGCGGAGCGTCGCGCCAGCGGAGCGACGAAGCAACTCGGGATCGGACTGGGTGCCTACGTCGAGATCACTGCCCCTGCAGGCATGCATGCCGAGTGGGGTGCGGTCGAGGTCGAAGACGACGGATCCGTGAAGGCGTTCGTCGGGACATCGGCGCACGGCCAAGGGCACGAGACCGCCTTCGCAATGATCGTCGCCGAACTGCTCGGCGTCCCCATGGACAAGGTCACGCTCGTCCAGTCGGACACCGCCTTCATCCCGAAGGGCGCGGGCACGATGGGGTCGCGGTCATTGCAGACCGCGGGCTCAGCGGTCTACCGCAGCAGCGAGGCCGTGATCGACAAGGCCAAACAACTTGCGGCCAACCTGCTCGAGGCCAATGTCGACGACATCGTCGTCGGCGACGGCGGGCTGCAGGTCGCGGGCGTGCCCGCGAAGTTGGTCGGCTGGGCCGATCTCGCGCAAGCCGCCAAGGACCCGTCCAAGAACGCCGGGATCGACGGACTCGATCAGGGTTTGCGTGCCGAGATCGACTTCGACGCCGGTTCGTCGAGTTTCCCGTTTGGCGCCCACGTCGCGGTCGTCGAAGTCGACACCGAGACCGGACGAGTCGAACAGTTACGCCACGTCGCGGTCGACGACTGCGGTCGCATTCTCAACCCGCTGCTCGTCCGCGGCCAACAGCACGGCGGCATCGCCCAAGGCATCGCGCAGGCGCTGTACGAGTCGGTCAACTACGACGAGGACGGCAACCCGCAAACTGCCAACCTGATGGACTACGCGATTCCGAGCGCGGCGGAGTTCCCGAACTTCGAGACATCGAACACCGAGACGCCGACACACCTCAATCCCCTCGGAGCGAAGGGCATCGGCGAGAGCGGCACCATTGGCTCGACCCCTGCGGTGCACAACGCAGTCATCGACGCGTTGAGCCACCTCGGGATCCGCCACATCGACATGCCGCTCACTGCGATGCGCGTCTGGGACGCGATCCAGTCCGCGTGATCGCGGTCGGTGTGACGACCCTTAGGCTCACACGCCATCAGCACGCGGTGATGGTGGGACATTGTTACGACGGATTGCCCGACGAGGCGTGCGGTCTGTTGCTCGGGCCGATGATCGGCGGCGTGGCAACCGGAGTGATCACCGACACGCGGCCGTGCGTGAACGCGGATGCCTCAGCGCGCACCTACACGGTGGCGCCCAAGGACATGTTGCGTGCCATGCGTGCCGCAGAATCGGCCGGCGTCGAGATCGTGGGCGTCTGGCACTCGCACACCCACACCACGGCGTATCCGTCGCCGACCGACGTGCGCCAGGCCGTCGATCCTGGGTGGATCTACCCGATCGTTTCGCTGCGCGACGGTGCGCCCGTGATGCGCGCGTACCGCATCGTTGCCGAGGTCATCACCGAGGTCCCCATCGAAATCGTCGCCTGACCGCGATATGCGGTCCGGCATACGGTCCGGCATACGGTCCGGCACTGATTTCCGACTAAATCGGTCGGAGTTCTAGGCTGCGCCGATGGCAGTGACGATCTCGATCCCCACCGTGCTCCGGACCCAGACCGACGGTCAGGCCAATGTCGAGGTCGACGGCGCGACCGTCGGTGCGGTGTTCGACGAGGTGATCAGCCGATTCCCGGGATTGAAGGCCAACCTGGTTGGTGACGACGGCGGCCTGCACAAGTTCGTCAACGTTTTCGTCGACGACGAAGACATCCGGTACCTCGACGGTCTCGACACGAAACTCGACGACGGCGCGTCGATCGCCATTCTGCCTGCGGTCGCAGGCGGCGCATGACGAGGTACGACTCGGTCCTCGACCTCATCGGCAACACGCCGCTTGTCGGCATCCACGCGCTGTCGCCGAATCCAGACGTCAAGATCTGGGCGAAGCTCGAGGGCCAGAACCCTGGCGGATCAGCGAAGGATCGCATCGCCAAGACCATGGTCGACCTTGCCGAGGGCGATGGCGTGCTCACGCGGGGTTCGGGCCAGATCATTCTCGAACCGAGTTCTGGGAACACCGGAATCGGTCTCGCGCTGGTCGCCAAGTTGCGTGGATATCGCCTCCGCGTCGTCTTGCCCGAGAACGTCTCGATCGAACGACGCCAACTCCTCGAGATCTTCGGTGCCGAGGTCGTGCTGTCGCCAGGGGAGGAGGGCAGCAACGGCGCGATTCGTCGCGCCGAACAACTTGCTGCCGAGGACGAAGAACTCGTCATGTTGTTCCAGTACGGCAACCCGGCGAATCCACTCGCGCACTACTTGGGGACTGGCCCCGAAATCCTTCGCGACTGCCCGGAGATCGACGTGTTCTGCGCGGGTCTCGGGACGAGCGGCACGCTCATGGGCGTCGGCCGTTACCTGAAGGAACACAAGCCCGAGGCAAAGATCCTCGCCGTCGAGCCGCCCGTCGGAGAGCTGGTGCAAGGGTTGCGCAACCTCGATGACGGGTTCGTCCCGCCGATCTTCGACGCCGCGATGCTCGACCGTAAGACCATTGTGCGACCGCGTGAATCGATCGAGTGGACCCGACGTCTGCTGAGCGAGTGCGGCGTTTTCGCAGGGATTTCTTCGGGTGCGGCGGTTGCTGGCGCGGTGAAGTACGCGCAGCGCGTCGACGCGGCGAACATTGTCGTGCTGCTGCCCGACGGCGGTTGGAAGTACCTGTCGTCGGGCGCGTGGACCGACGACATCGACGTCGTCGAAGAGCGCGCAACCCGCATCAACTACTGGTAGTGCGGGATCGAACGCCGGTGACGACGGACGATCTCGCGGCCGCGGTCGCTGCGTTGCGTCGCGACGAACTGGTCGCGTTCCCCACCGAAACGGTGTACGGACTCGGCGCGCGCGCTTCGTCGCCGGCCGCCTTGCGTCGGTTGTATGCGGTCAAAGGTCGACCTGTCGATCATCCCGTGATCGTGCACGTGTCCAGCGCAGATCGGCTCGATTCAGTCGCGGTCATCGAGCACGAAGTCGCGTATCGGCTCGCCGCGGCGTTCTGGCCGGGCTCGCTCACCCTCGTCGTCGCGCGCCGGATCGACGCGGTCGACGCGCTCGCGACCGGGGGACGGCCGACCGTCGGCGTGCGCGTACCGGCCCACGAGTTGGCGCTCGAACTGCTCGCGCAGGTCGATGACGGGATCGCGGCTCCGAGCGCCAATCGTTTCGGACGCGTCAGTCCGACGACCGCGGCCGCGGTGCGGGCCGATCTCGGCGACGATGTCGCCGTCGTGCTCGATGGTGGTCCGTGCGGCGTGGGAATCGAGAGCACCATCGTCGACTGCACGCGCGGTGACGACATTCGGGTGTTGCGTTTGGGCGCGGTGACCGTCGACGCGCTGGCCGAGGTCGTTGGTCGGATGCCGACAATCGTCGACAACGGCTCGGTTGCCGCGCCCGGCACGCTGCCGTCGCATTACGCCCCCCGCACACCGGTGGCGTTGGTCGGCGTGGACGCAATCGACCCGTGGCATGACGTCGAGGCTGCGGTGACGGCGGGCGCCCGGATCGGCGTGCTCGCGCTCGCGACCGTCGCGGTCGCGGTGACGGGAGTCACGGTGCGCTGGAGTCCCGAATCGATCGATGATTACGCACGTGACCTCTACTCGACTTTTCGTGCGGCGGACACCCTTGGACTCGACCGGTTGTTCGTCGTCGCACCGCTGGGCGGCGGGCTCGCCGCCGCGGTGCGCGATCGCGTGGAGCGAGCCGCGGCCCGATAGCCTCCGCGCCCGATGGATGCCCGCCCGATCGGCGTATTCGACTCCGGGGTCGGCGGTCTCACGGTGATGCGATCGTTGATCGATCTGCTGCCTGGTGAATCGTTCGTGTATTTCGGCGACACGGCGCGCACGCCGTACGGACCCAAACCAGCTGGCGATGTCGTCAAGTTCACCATCGAGATCGCGGAGTTGCTGTCTGCTCGCGACGTCAAGGTGATGGTCGATGCGTGCAACACGTCGACGGCGGTTGCTCTCGACACGTTGGTCGAGCGTTGCGAGATCCCGGTGATTGGTGTCATCGAACCCGGCATCCGCGCGGCGCGGCGCGCGACTCGGTCGGGTCGCGTCGGCGTGGTCGGCACCGTCGGCACGATCGACAGCGGTGCGTACGAGCGCATCGCGGCCGACATCGCGCCCGAGCTCGAGCTCGTCTCGGCGGCCTGCCCAGGTTTCGTCGAATTCGTCGAAGCCGGCGACACCGACTCGCATCAGGTGCACGTGCTCGCCACGCGATTGCTCGCCCCGTTGATCACCGCAGACGTCGACACCCTCGTGCTCGGGTGCACCCACTACCCACTGCTCGCGCGCACGATCGGTGATGTCATGGGGCCTCATGTCGTGCTCGTGTCGAGCGCCGACGAAACCGCGTTTGCCGTGCGCGACTTGCTCGATGCCGAGCAGCGCGCGCCGGTCGGCCACGTTCCGACGCACGATTTCTTGACCAGCGGTTCGACCGATCGGTTTGCCGAACTGGGCGCGCGATTCCTTGGACCCGAGGTGGCGTCGGTGCAAGGGTGGCAGTGGTGATCGAACTGACCACGCTCGGCTGCTCCGGGAGCTACGGCGCGCCGGCCGGGGGTGCGTGTTCGGGGTACCTCGTGCGCGCCGGTGGCGCGACGATCTGGATGGATTGCGGTAACGGCACCCTTCCGGTGTTGCATCGTCATACGGATGTCCGGGAGCTCGACGCGGTCGTCATCACGCACACGCATCCCGATCATTGCGTCGACATCTACGGCCTGCACGTGCTCAACCGCTACGGGATCGAGCGCAGTGGCCTCCCCGTGTATGCACCCGAGGGCGCCGAACACCAACTCGCTGCGCTGGTCGGCGGCGGCTGGGGGAACTGCTTCGACTGGCGCGCCATGGGGGAGGGCGCGGCCGCGAGCATCGTCGATGCGCGACTTCGGTTCAGTGTCACGGATCATCCTGTGACGACCTTGGCCGTCGAGATCGCCGACCGCGACAAACGCCTCATCTACACGTCCGACACCGGGCCGAAGTGGTCGCCCGAAGTGTTCGGACCCGGCGCCGACCTGCTCTTGTGCGAAGCGACCTATCTCCATGACGACATTCGGGCTCCGATACACCTCTCGGCCCGTCAAGCGGGCGAGTTCGGTCGTGAGACCGGAGCTCGACGTCTCGTCGTGACCCACCTGTGGCCGACGATCGACCCGATGGCGGCGGCGGGCGAGGCCGCCGAGGCCTTTGGCACGGACGTCACGCTGGCAGCACCGAACGCGGTGTTGACCATCTAGCGTGCGAAGCTTTCGACGTTCGTCGAGCGAGTACCGAGCCTGTAGGGAGCCGACATGACCCGACCGAGTGGCCGCGCGCCCGACGAACTGCGTGCGGTGACATTCACCCGCGACTACACCGAAATGGCCGCCGGATCGGTGCTGGTCGAGTTCGGACGGACTCGCGTGCTGTGCACGGCGTCGATCGACGCCAAGGTCCCGCCGTGGTTGCGCGGCAAAGGCCGGGGTTGGGTCACCGCCGAGTACTCGATGTTGCCCGGATCGAGCCCCGAACGCGTCGATCGCGAAGCAGCCAAAGGCAAACAGTCCGGCCGCACCCAGGAGATCCAGCGGCTCATCGGTCGATCGCTGCGTGCCGTCACCGACCTCACCGCACTCGACGAGATCCAGATCATCGTCGACTGCGAC
>SXIR01000038.1 GCA_005772765.1 Actinomycetota bacterium | reverse complement strand
GATGCGCAACTACGAGGGCTTTCTGCGCTGAGCGCGCGCCGCGATGCAGACTCGTCCCCGTGTCGTCCTGCTCGGAAAGCAGGGAGCCGGCAAGGGCACCCAGGCGGTGCGCTTGGCCGATCATTACTCGATCGCGCACCTTTCGACGGGTGATCTGTTCCGCGCGCAAGCCAAACAAGGCACCGCGTTCGGTCTCGAAGCGAAGCGTTACATGGACGGCGGGGATCTCGTGCCCGACGAAATCGTGTTCGGCGTGATCGAAGAGTGTTTGGCCCCGGGCGGGCAACTCTCCGACGGGTTCGTCCTCGATGGATTCCCTCGCACTCGGGCGCAAGCCGAAGAACTCGAACGCGTGCTCGGCGACCGACCGATCGACGTGGTCGTTCACATCGATGTTCCCCGCGAAGTCGTCGTCGAGCGATTGTCGGCTCGCCGGGTCTGCGTGAAGAACTCCGGCCACATCTACTCCGTCGCGAAGCCACCCAGCCAAGGCTGGGTGTGCGACACCTGCGGTGGCGACGTCATCCAACGCGAGGACGACACCCCCGAGGCGATCAACAAGCGTCTCGACACCTACGAACGCGACACGCGCCCGATCCGTGAGTTCTACGCGTCGAGCGGTCGACCGCTGGTCACCATCGACGGCCTCGGCGACACCGACGAAGTGTTCGCCCGCATCTGTTCGGCTATCGACGCGACCCTGTGATCTGAGACCGTCGTGGTCACCCGAAAATCAGATGCACAGATCGCGTTGATGCGACGGGCGGGTCGCGTGGTCGCCGAAATGCACGCGGCATCGATCGATCTGATTCGGCCCGGCATCACGACGGCAGACATCGACCGCCTGTGTCGCACCGTGCTCGAACGTCGGTCAGCCCGTTCGAACTTCCTCGGATACCACGGCTTTCCCGCAGTGGCGTGCATCTCGGTCAACGACGAGGTCGTCCACGGGATCCCGGGTCCGCGCGTGCTGCGCGACGGCGACATCGTGAGCATCGATTGCGGCGCCATCATCGAGGGGTGGCATGCCGACGCCGCGGTCACGGTGGCGGTCGGTGCGATTTCGTCGGCCGACCAGGTTCTGCTCGACGTGACCAAGGCCGCGCTCGATGCGTCGATCGAGCAATGTGTTGCGGGTCGCACCTTGGGTGACATCGGCGCTGCATCGATGGCGATCGTCAAGACCGCGGGGTTCGATTACCTGCGCGAGTACACCGGGCATGGCATCGGCACCGCGATGCACGAGCCTCCCGACGTTCCCAACTACGGCAAAGCCGGGCGAGGCATGCGTCTCCAAGTCGGTCATGTGATTGCGATCGAACCGATGGTGACCGCAGGTCGCGCGGACGTGATGACGCTCGATGACGACTGGACGGTTGTGACCGCCGACGGATCGCGTGCCGCGCACTTCGAACACACCGTCGCCATCACCGACGACGGCCCGGAGATCCTCACCGCCTCGTCGTGACGAGCCTGGTCTCGGTCAGCTCGCAGCGTGCGCGCGGACGAAGTCGGCGAATCCTGGTGTTGTGAACGCAACCGCGCCTCGGTCGGGCGCATACAGCGTCCCTTTGCGCAGTAACTGATCGCGGGTGCTCGACAGTGATCCGAGCGTCGCGCCGAGCGACTCGGCAATCGCCCGGGTCGACGCACGGCCGTCGACTTCGAGCAACGTCAACGCTTCGAGATACTGCCGTTGGGCCGGCGTTGCTCGCTCCCAATGCGCGCCGATGAACACCGTTTCGAGTTCTCGACGACCCGAAGCCACACCGGCGCGCGCGTCGGCCCCGGTGATGGGCGAAGCCAGCGCGAAGTCCCAGACGTGCTTGCCGTACATCTGGAGGAAGTACGGCAAGCCCGCGGCGGCGTCGAGCACGAGGCGGATCGCGTCGCCGGTCCAGCCGACCCCTTCGGGCGTCGTGGCCGATGTCAATGCGACCGCGGCGACCTCGTCATCGAACGGGTCGAGGTGGCGCACGTCGAAGAGTTGTTCAGCATCGTTGCGCGTGCTGGCCAACAACGACGGCAAGTTGGGCAGGCCCGCCCCATAGACCGTGATCGGCAATCCGAGTTGCCGCGCGTCGTGCAGGGCACCGACGATGGCGCCGATCTCGTGATCGTCGACCTCGTGCATCTCGTCGACGAGCAGCACCAACCCGATGCCGAGGTCTGCGGCCGCGGCACCCAGTTCGCCGAAGAGCTCAGTGAGGTCGATCTCGAGGTCGCCGGTGTTCGCGATCCCGCCGGCGGGGTCGACGTCGATGCCGAGGGCCAAGGACCCGTCGGGCGAGGTGGTGAGGCTGAACGACTTGAACACTGCGAGGGCGCGATCGAAGCCGCCGACATGACGGCCGGTTGCGGTGCGCAGCGCGGTATTGAGGGATTGGGCGATGGATCTTCGCAATGGCCGTCCCCGGGCTGCCTCGACCTTGACCACGATCCAGCCCGCGTCGCCCGCGGCGCGGCGCACCGCGTTGAGCAACACGGTCTTGCCGACCCCACGCACGCCGACATAGAGCGCGCCGCGGGTCCCGCGGCGCTGGGCGAGTCGCTCGAGCGCGACGCGAGCCGCCCCGAGTTCGACGTCGCGCCCGACCAAGGCCGGCGGTGGCTGACCCGCACCGGGTGCGAAGGGGTTCCTGATCGGATCCACGTCCCAAACTATCGCAATCTCGTAAATACAAGCCGAGAGAAAGCGATAAAGCCGCTCCGCTTTGGCCATCAGCCCTGGTCGCGGGTAGGTTGCCCTCCGGTCCGGTTCCGGGCCGATTCCGTCAGCAGTTCCGGGGTTCGTTCGCGCGCCCCGGCGATCAGGTGAGGTGAACCGCCCTGGCCAAGCCCAAGGACGACACGATTCTCGTGGAAGGCACGATCGTGGAGTCGTTGCCCAACGCCATGTTCCGTGTCGAACT
>SXIR01000037.1 GCA_005772765.1 Actinomycetota bacterium | reverse complement strand
GCGGCCGCGCGGCGCGCGTCGAGGCTCATGCCCGACCACCCGGGTGTTCTGGCGCTCCTCGGCAAGGAACTGCGCGCGCAGGGTCGACTCAACAGCGCCATCGCAGTGCTGCGCCGTTCGCTGGCCAGTGCACCCGACGACGTCGACGTCTTGACCTCGCTCGGCAACTCGGTCTTCTATTCCGGCGACATCGACGAAGCGCTGTCGTTGTTGCGACGTGCGTGCGAACTCCATCCCGAGATCTCCGTCACGTGGACCAACATCGGCACGATGCTCTACGCAGCGCTCGAGATCGACGAAGCGCTGACTGCGCACCAACGCGCGTTGGAGCTGTCGAACGGCGAACCCGCGTACCGATTCCGTTGCAGTGCCGCACTGTTGCAGAAGGGTCGCCTCGCCGAGGGATGGGCCGAGTACGAGCAACGCCTCGATGGTGATCCTCCGCTTCGACGTTGGGCTGGCACACCACACTGGGACGGCACCCCGTATGCCGGCGCCCTCCTCGTGTACCGCGAACAAGGAATCGGCGACGAGATCATGTTCGCCAGTTGCTTGCCCGAACTGCTCGAGCTCGGCAAGAAGGGCTCCCACGTCATCATCGAAACCGATCCGCGGGTCGTCCCACTGTTCGCACGATCCTTTCCGGCCGCGACCGTGCGACCGCAGACCAAGGAGTGCGTGCAATCCGAGGATGCTCCGCCCCCGGTTGCTCCCGACGCCGACTTCGCAGTCGCGATGGGCAGCCTCGGGCATCTCCTGCGGGGCACGATCGACGCGTTCCCGCGGCGCGAGCGCGGCTATCTCCTGCCGAACGAATCCTTGGCCCGGCGTTGGGCCGAGCGTCTGGCCGCAGTGGGCGATGGCCCCTACGTCGGCATCTCGTGGCGCTCGATGATCCGTACCGCCGAACGACGACTCGAATACAGCCGCCTCGACGAGTGGGGCGGCATTCTCACTGTGCCCGGCGTGCAGTTCGTCGTGCTCCAGTACGACGACTGCGAACGCGAAGTCCTCGACGCCGAGCGTCGCTTCGGTATCAGCATCCACCGTTGGCGAGATCTCGACTTGAAGGACGACTTCGACAACATCGCTGCGTTGATGGCGAACCTCGATCTCGTGATCGCACCGCGCAACGCGGTGACCATGCTCGCCGGTGCAGTCGGTGCACCGACGCTCGCCGTCGGGAACGAAGGTGACTGGTCGGAGTGCGGAACTGCACAGCTCCCTTGGTTCGCTTCGGTCGAATGCATCAACCGCAACGTTCGCCAACCGTGGGAGGTCGCGCTCCGTGCGACGGCCGACCGCGTGCAGCGACTCGCCCGTGGCGAAGCCGCGGTGTTCCCTCCGTTTGCTCCCGCCGTCTCCCCCAGGAGTTCCGTGTGAACCTGAATCCTCGACCCGACCTTTCCGGCGCCACGGTGCTCCTCACCGGTGGGACCGGTTCGTTCGGCAACGCATTCGTCGAACGTGCCATCAACGAGTGGCCCGACATCACCGTGCGCGTCTACTCCCGCGATGAGCTGAAGCAGAGCGAGATGCGGGCCAAGTTCGGGGACGGCAACCTGCGGTTCCTGATCGGCGACGTTCGCGACCGTGAGCGCATGCAACGCGCCGCGCAGGGTTGCGACATCGTCGTGCACGCCGCGGCGATGAAGCAAGTGCCCGCGTGCGAATACAACCCATTCGAAGCCGTGCGCACCAACGTCATCGGTGGGCAACACGTTGTCGACGCGGCAATCGACGCGAAGGTCACCAAGGTCGTCGCGCTGTCGACCGACAAGGCCGTCAATCCCGTGAACCTCTACGGCGCGACGAAGCTGTGCGCGGAGAAGATCTTCGTGCAAGGCAATGCCTACGCCGCACAAAGCGACACCCGCCTCGCCTGTGTCCGCTACGGCAACGTGGTCGGCTCACGCGGATCGGTCGTGCCGCTCTTCCGTCAGCAGATGGCCGAGCGAGGTCGGCTCACGATCACCGATGAGCGTATGACGCGCTTTTGGATCACGCTCCCGCAGGCCGTCGATCTCGTGCTGCACGCATTGGCCAACATGGAAGGCGGCGAGATCTTCATTCCGAAGATTCCGTCGATGCGGGTCGTCGACCTCGCCGAGGCAATGGCCCCGGGCCTGCCGCGCGACGTCATCGGGATTCGGCCCGGTGAGAAGCTGCACGAGTTGATGCTGACCGCCGACGAGTCGCGCCACGCGATCGACGCCGGTGACACCTACGTCGTGCTCCCCGAGCACCCGTGGTGGAGCGACGAGGCGTCGCGCATCAACGGCGCCGCAGTGCCCGATGGTTTCGTCTACTCGAGCGAGACCAACGATTGGTGGTTGGGTGCCGACGATCTCTCGGGGTTGTTGCGTTTCGCACCCGCGACCGCGGCGTGAACCACGGCGAACGCAGCGGCTCGCCTGCCGACCGAAGGATCAATCATGACGACGGACGCACTCATGGACAGCACCGACAAGTTGCTCGGAGACGGTTCGCCGGTGCGCGCAACCGACGACACGCCAACCGAAGCGATCGAGACGTCGACGTCGATTCCCTACGGGCGCCAATCGATCGACGACGGTGACATCGCTGCCGTGGTCGCCGTGCTGCGGGGGGACTGGTTGACCCAGGGTCCCGCCATCGAGCAGTTCGAAAACTCGTTGGCAACCAAGGTGCAAGCCCGGTACGCCGTCGCGTTCGCGAACGGCACCGCCGCACTGCATGCAGCGATGGTCGCGGGCGGGATCGGCCACAACCACTCGGTCGTGACATCGCCGCTGAGTTTCGCCGCGAGCGCGAACTGCGCGCGCTATGTCGGCGCAGATCCGGTGTTCGTCGACATCGATCCCGACACGCTGAACCTCGACATCTCGGCGGTCGGGCGCGCCGACGCCCTCGTTGCTGTGCACTACGCGGGCTTGCCGGTCGATTTGGCGGCGATGCGAGTACGGCCGCGAGTCGTGGTCGAAGACGCGGCGCACGCGCTCGGCGCAGCAACACCCGACGGGCCAGTCGGCAACTGTGCCCACAGCGACATGTGCGTGTTCTCGTTTCACCCGGTTAAGACGATCACGACCGGTGAAGGCGGCGCGGTGACGACGAACGACGCGGCACTCGCCGAGCGGTTGCGGACATTCCGGACGCACGGGATCGTCCGCAAGCCCGAACAAGGTGGGTGGTACTACGAGATCGAGGAACTTGGGTACAACTACCGCATCACCGACCTGCAGGCCGCGCTCGGAACGAGTCAGCTCCAGCGCCTGGGATCGTTCGTTGCGATGCGCAACGCGCTTGCTCGTCGGTATCACCAGTTGCTCGACGGAATCGACGGGGTCACGTTGCCACCGATTGCGCCGGAGGGCACGACCCATGCGTACCACCTGTTCCCGGTGCGCGTGCGCAACCGGCGCGCGGTGTACGACGCCATGCGGGCCGCGAACATCGGCGTGCAGGTCCACTACGTGCCGATCTATCGGCACCCGATCTACGCCGACCTCCACTGCTCGCCCGCGGAGTACCCCGAGACCGAGCGCGCGTACGAAGGTCTGTTGTCGTTGCCGATGTTCCCGGCGCTCACCAAGAACGATCAAGACCGCGTCGTGTCGGTATTACTCGACGCCCTCCGCGCCTGACGCCGCTGCGAACGGCGGCGGACGACGAGCACCAAGGCGATGCCGGCGACCGCGGCGACGACGATTCGGACCGCTACGTAGACCACAGGTGGAGTGCCCGAATCGGTGCCGTTGCCCACGACGACGGCGACGACACCCAGCACGCAGCAACCGTACCCACCGAAACCAGTACACGTTTGCGCGTCCCCATCGCGTCAACCGCCGCAGCGAACCCCGGGTGGACCACGCCCTTCGAATGCAGAGGCGCGCACCAACCTGATGGCCGAGTACACCTAACAGCGGGTAGGGATCCCCTGAGCCGCGAGATATTGCTTCGCCTCCATGGGCGTCTGTTCGGTGAAGTGGAACATCGAGGCAGCGGCGACGGCGGTGGCTCGGCCCGTCGTGATGGCTGCGTGCAGGTGGTCGAAGGTGCCGGCGCCGCCACTGGCGATCACGGGGATGCTCACGGCTTCTGACACGAGCGCGATCGTGTCGAGGTCGTAACCGGCCATCACGCCGTCGTGGTCGATCGACTGGAGCAGAATTTCGCCTGCGCCGAGCGCCTCGACTTCTTTCGCCCACACGATCGGATCGAGGCCGGTGTCGTGGGAACCGCTCGCGGTCCACACGGTCACGTCGCCGTGCGCATCGACCTTGGTGTCGATTGCCACGACGATGCACTGCGCGCCGAAGCGATCGCTTCCGGCTCGCACGACGCCGGGATCTTCGACGGCCACCGTGTTCAGCGCGACCTTGTCGGCACCCACGGCGAGGAGCGAACGAATGTCTTCGATATCGCGCACTCCGCCGCCCACGCACAGCGGCATGAAACAGTGATCGGCGATCTCGTCGATGAGCGTGAAGTCCGGTCGCCGTTCGTCTGTCGTTGCGGTGACGTCGAGGAAGACGAGTTCGTCGACGTTGCGCAGGTTGTAGACCTGCACCGCCTGCACCGGACTGCCCACGACGCGGCGGGAGTCGAACCGCACGCCCTTGACCAGCGTGAAGTCTCGGTACAGGAGGGTCGGAATCACGCGCGTCTTCAGCATCGTCGGCTCCGGATCGTCACAACTCGACGAAGTTTCGGAGGATGCGCAGGCCGTGGACCTGGCTCTTCTCTGGGTGGAACTGCGCGCCGAACACGTTGTCGCGAGCGACCATCGACGTAAAGCCGCCGCAGTACGGCGTCGTCGCCAACACGTCGGCGTCATCCACACATTGCATGTGGAAACTGTGGACGAAGTAGCAATCGACGCCGGCCGGCAACCCCGCGTTCAGCGGGTGTTCACGGGCAGCCCACACTTCGTTCCAGCCGACGTGCGGGATGCGTTCATCGCAGTGTCGGGAGACCAACCGCACGACTCGAGCGTCGATGAGACCGAGACCTTCGGTCGGTCGCACTTCCTCACTCGATTGGGCGAGCAGTTGCATCCCGAGACACACACCCAAGAGGGGGATGCCTTCACCGAGGACCTGCTCGCGCAACGCGTCGGCCATGCCCAGGTCGTGCAGGATCTGCATCGCGTCAGGAAACGCTCCGACTCCCGGCAGGATGATCTTGTCCGCATGGGCGAGGTCACGCGGATCTTCGGTCACATCCCCCTTGGCACCGCACTCTTCGACGGCGCGCCACATCGAGTCGACGTTGCACAGCCCGTGGTCGACGATCGCAACGCGTTGCATCGAAGATCAGGCCGCGTGGTCGGTCGCCGCATCGCTCGTCGCGACCGCGGGAGCGACACGGTCGTGATGAACGTTGTCGTAGTTCACCTTGGCGAGGTTCCCGTGGCGGTCGCGTTCGAGTTCACCATCGCGATTCGCCACGAACAGTCGTCGGTTCGTGAACCGGTCGCAGATCTGATGGAACTCGTCGAGTCCCATGTCGATCTGGTCGAGCAGGTGTTCGAGCGGCACGCCGAGGTAGGTCCACGGGAACTTGCCATCGTGGACCTTCATCAGGTCGATCGCGTCGGCTCGCGTCAACCGGCCGCGCCGCACGTGCATGCACGCGTGATCGGTCGCCCGCCCGAAACCGAACTTCAAGAACTTGAAGTAGTCGTGGATGCCGTGGAACTGGTTGTCGAGGTTCTCGTAGTTCATCAAGGCGCCCTCGACCGGCTTCGGCCACGACTCGAACCCGTGCGCTTGCGCGAGCAGCGCGTTCGCGTAGCCGTCCCAGGGCAGGTAGTAGCCGAGGAAGATGCCGGTGACCCCGACCCGCTGGAGTTCCTCGTCGCTGGGGTAGGTGTACTGGATGAGGTTGCGCGCTTCGATGCCGTCCTGACCAATGAGGTCGGCGACGCGTAACCCGATGAGACCGCCGAACTCCTCGAGCCAGCGACGGTTCAACACGCGGTCCTCGGCAGCAGTAGCCGGCCCGCCGTATTCGTTCTGGCTGTTCTCACCCCAGACGATGAGGCGAATGCCGTACTGCACCGCGACCCGCACCGGAATCGTGAAGATCGTGACGTGCTCGGGCCAGCTGATGTCGCCGACCTGGCGCAGCGCGAGACGATTGACCCGGTGCCGCACGCGCGGGTTCACCGATACCTCGACGTAGTCGACACCGAGTCGCTTGATGTTGTCGATGTTGCGACGCCCGATCGCACTGAGCGAACAGGTGCTCGCGGTGACGCACAACGGATTCAGCCCGAGCTCGAGCATCTTCAACACCTGATAGGTGCTGTCCTTGCCGCCCGACACCGGTACAACGCAGTCGTAGTTCGACCCGTCACGACTCCGGAACTCCTCGAGAACCTCGACGAGTTCGGCCCGTCGCGCATCCCAATCGACGTTGGGTCGCAGCTCGAAGTGCCGACATGCCGAACACACTCCCGCCTCGTCGAAGAGAATGTCCGGTCGAGTCTCGGGCATGACGCACCGAGTGCAGTACCGGATGTGCTTCGGACCCACCCCACCTCGGGTGCGAGGCGCGGGGCGATTCGGGCGCGCGCCGACATCGTGAACCGTCATGGTTCCTTTATCGGCAGCTCGGGTGCCATTCTCAGGCGACGAACGCCGATCGATCGCAATGCCAGACGACGAATCCGGACTCGTCGTCGATCCCCGTCTCGGCGAATCCGGCCCGCCCGAAGATCCGGGAGCTCGCCGGGTTCGCCGGGTGGACGAGGGCTCGCAGCGCGATCACTTGGCAGTCACCGAGCAACTCACGCTGTGCTGCCCGGAGCAGCCCCGAACCCACCCCGTGGCCGCGCCGTTCGGGATCGACTGCGACACTCACCGTGCCGATCCCGGTCGCAACGTCGACCCGCACCATGCCGACCGGGAGTCCGTCGACGACACCGATCCAGAGTCGCCGTCCTGCGTCGACCAGGACCCGTTCGAACCACCCACGATGATCCGACGGGTCGACCGCGCGGCCGGTGGTACTCCACTGCACCGCGTCGGGTGCGTTCCGCCAACGCAAGACCGCGTCGGCGTCGTCGTGACCCGCCGGCCGCAACGCGAGATCACCCCGACCTTCTGGGCTGCGACACCCGACCGCGTCGAGCATCGCGGTCCACGAACTGCGGTCGTCGCCGACTCGTTCGACCATCGCCCGCACGCGATCGAGATCCGCGGGCGTATCGACGGTCCACCATTCCCGACCAAGCGCTCGACCGCTGCCGTGATTCGTGAGGCGGAAGCGCTCCGGGCGGCGGTACACGAAGGGGGTGACGTGCTCGCGCTCGTCAGGCGCGATCGCCTCGTCCGCGGCGCGACGCAAGGCGTCGGCGCGCACCACCTCGACGTCGAGTCCCTTGGGAAACGAACGCGGCAACACGTTGCTCGTGTAGTCGGCCGAACGGGCCAGATGGGTCGCAATCACCGCCTCGACGAGCGCGGGATCGGTCAGCGGACAGTCGGCGGTCAGCCGCACGACGTGCTCGGACGGATACGCGTCGATCGCGGCAACGAAACGTGCGACCACGTCGGACTCTGAGCCCCGCACAACGTCGAATCCGGCGCCGGTCGCGACCTCGACGATCGGCTGGTCACGATCGAGATCGCTCGTCGCGACAACGACGTGGTCGACCGCGAGATCGCGCAATCGATCCAACATGAACCGCAACATCGGGCGTCCGCCAAGCGGCAACAACACCTTGCCGGGTAGTCGGGTCGATCCCATGCGGGCCTGCACCACGCAGGTGACACTCACGCGGCCGCCCGCAACAGGCTGGCTTCGATCGCATCGGCGACCCGATCAGCACCACGTCCGTCGATCAACGTCGCCGCCGCCGCCGCTAGTTCCCGTCGCAACGCGGGCGATTCCACCAATCGGCGCACCGAGTCGAGCACGCCAGCCGGGTCGACACCGAGTGCAGCACCTTCGCTCGTGACCCCTTCGACATTGCCGCGTTGGTTCGCGGCCAGGGTCACTGCCACCGTCGGTCGACCGAGGCACAGCGATTCGAGGAGGGTGACGCCTCCGGCGGTGACCACGATGTCGGCTGCGGCGAGATCGATCGCAAGCCCGTCGCGGCGTTCGAGCGCCTCGACCCCAGCAGGCACCGTGCGCGCACCCCACGGGCCGACGACCAATCGGACCTGATCGACGAGGTCGCTCGCGACGAGTTCGGCGGCCAACGCTGCGCCAACCCCTTCGGCATCGGCCGCGCCGGTCGCGACGAGCACCGTGCGCGGGTGCACATCGGTGCTTCGCGCGCCCAGATCACGAAGGTGCCGGTCGACGAGCGCGTATTCGGCGCCTGCCAACACCGTTCCCGCCCGTCGATGCGGCGCCGTCGACGCGCCGGGCGCTGGGTCGACGACGATCGCGACATCGAGGTCGCGACGGAGATCGTCGAGCGCAACCACCAGTCCTGCGCGGACTCGGGCCCGATCATCTGCTCGATGCCGATACGAATCGACCACGACAATCGGTGCGTCGGCAACACCGGCATCCCGGCACGGCAGCACGACCGTTTCTCGACCACGATCTCGGAGCGCGAACGCGATCACCTCGCACCGGCGCCGATGACCAAGACCAACACCGGGACCTTCGTCGAAGGTCAGCAGAATCGTCACACCATCTCCCACATCACGATGTCGTCCTCGTCGATGTCGATCCGCGCCGTACGCCCGACCACCGCTTCCAGGAATTTCGGCGCGATCCCGTAGCCCGGACGTTTGACACACAACATCTCGGCAGTGATCGGGGTGCCCGAGGGGATCGCGCAAGCCGCCACAATCGAGCGGCGGGCCTTGGCGTACATCTCGTTGGCTTCCTCCGGCGACGGCCCCCGCTTGTATCCGTCGCCCATGGCGGCTTCGACGTCACGGACGTGGGCGACCAGGGTGCGCAACTCCGCAGGTTCGATCGCGAAGGGATGATCGGGGCCGGTCATCGTGCGGTCGAGGGTGAAGTGTTTCTCGATCAGGGCGGCGCCGAGCGCGATCGATGCCGATGCGACGTGCGTACCCGTGGTGTGGTCGGAGAGTCCGACCGGCATTCCGAACGCGGCCCGCATCGCCGGGATCGTGCGCAGGTTCATGATCGACGGGGGCGACGGGTAGAGCGAGGCGCACTGCAGCAGCGCGATCTGGTCGGCGCCCGCGTCGCGGGCCGCTGCGATGGCCTCGTCGATCTCGGCGAGTGTCGCCATACCCGTCGAAAGAATCAGCGGGCGCTTCGTCGCGGCGGCATAACGAACAAGGGTGTGATCGATCAACTCGAAGCTGGCAATCTTCAGTGCCGCGACGTCGAGTGCATCGAGTTCGTCGACGGCCTGACGATCGAACGGCGACGAGAGGAACTCGATGCCCCGATCACGACTGTGCTCAGCGAGACGTGGCTGCCATTCCCGCGGGAGCGCAATCGACTCGAGCAGTTCGTGGGCTGGTTGCGCACCGAGTTCGCCCAAGTAGTCGAACCGTGGGGTCTTGGTCGAGTACAGCGTCCGACCCGAATAGGTCTGGAACTTGACGGCATCGGCTCCGGCATCGGCCGCGGCGTCGATCAGCCGTCGGGCGAGATCGAAATCACGATTGTGATTCGCGCCCGCTTCGGCAATGACATAGCAAGCCGCGCCGCCGCCGACGCGTTTGCCGCCGATCGCGATGGAGGTCACGACCGCCCGATCAGGTCGTCGCCGGGATGGAGCGCAAGATCGCGACCACCTCGTCGTCCCCGGCCACCTCGGCGACCGCGGCCAACACGACACGGGCGCGGATCGGGACGAGGAGATCGAACTGCGAAGGATCGAGATCGTCGGCGCCGGGCAACGTGAGGCCATGCACCAATACCGACAGCGCCGGTTCGCGCAGGTCGTGATCGCTGAGCACCGTCGCCAAGGCAAGACAGCGCGGCGTCGACGTCGCAACCGCCACGACATAACTGTCGAGCACTTCCGGGGCGATCGTCATCACTTCGGCAGCCAGCTGTTCGATCTGCTCGTCGGCGAGCACGAGCGCGGCGTCTTCGAGCGCGGCACGCCCACGGTTTTCATCGAGCAGCGCGCCTGCGGCGGCGGCTCGCACCCGCTCGTCGATCGCAACCCCAGCCGTCTCGGCCCGGTCGAGAATCGGAACCGAGCGACCACCGGCTTGTTGCAACCGCACCGTCCAGTCGAGCGCACGAGCGTTGCCCAACCGGGACGCCAGGTTGCCGACGGCGGCCATCAATGCGTGGGTCGGTCCGAAACGCAGCCAGCACGCCTCGGCAATCTGATCGACACCATGCAACGGCGATCCGTACAGCCAACCAAAGACCTGCAACAACGCGCGCTCGGGGAGCCGAGCAACGTAGGGAGCAACGTCGAAGTCGAGTTCCTCGTCCGCGGCGATACGGGCAATCGACTCCCAGAGCTCCGGCGCTTCCGGAGATTCGTCGATCGCAATGTCGAACTCGCGGCACGCATCACCGAGTCGACCGGCACTGGCCAGCGCCCGAGCTCGCAGCGATCGAACGGCAGCGACCGAGATCGGATACCAACGATCATCCGACGCCGCCGGCACACCGGATTCGCCGACGAGCGCAAGGGCACCGTGCGGATCGTCGAGTTGCACTCGCGCCGCGGCATCGAGATACGAGGCGATCACCGCATCGCGTTCACGCACGATGTCGGTGAAGGCGTCGACCTCCCACGGTCGGCCGAAGCCGAGGAGCAGCGCGGCGGTGTACGCCGCGGCCGCGGTGCGAACCTGCGCAAGACTGGCCGACTCGACCGCGAGTTCGAAACGGTCGAGGGCTTCATCCTCGCGGTGGTCGCGCAGAAGCCGACGCGCCTCATCGAAGTCGGCGCATCCCGACGGCACGATCGTTGGTTCGTCGGTCGTTGTTTGGGTGAGATCGATCTCGGCCACAGGATCTCCCTTACGAGTCCCCATTTCATCGGCCCTTCCGCGGCCATCCGAAGCAAACCGACCGGGACGGCGAGGTGTTTCGTCGTTGGCCGCGGCCAAGCCGATACCGACCGCGGAGCCGGGAGATCGCGCGCTGCGTGGTCGAGCGGAGATCGAGCGGGCGAAATGGGTCGTCCGACCCACTCCGCCCATCTCAACTCGGGCGAGTTCCGACCGATCGAAGCCATCAACAGGATCGTCGGGCACGGATCGCTCGACGTCAGATCCACGGAGGGACGGGACACGTCGGAGTGACCCGTGCTCGACCCCACGATGCGCACCATCCAAGCGAGTCTCGATGGTCTGTCCGCGCGTCAACGGCTGATCGCCGAGAACATCGCGAATGCCGAGACTCCTGGGTATCTCGCCGCGCGCGTCGACTTCGAGTCGTCGTTGCGCGAAGCGATCGACACCGGGAACTTCGCCGGACTGCAAATGAACACGAGCAACTCGCTCGCGGCCACTGGCGTCAACGGCAACAACGTCAATCTCGATGAGGAACAGGTCTCGAATATCGAGACCGGCCTGCGCTTCCAGATGATGACCGAAGCGATGAACGCCAAGTTCCACATCCTCAAGGTCTCCATGCGACGGGACTCGTAGGCGGTAGATGATGGGGCTCTTTCCGATTTTCCAAACCTCGAGTTCAGGCTTGTACTTGAACCGCATCTGGATGGACGCAATCGCGGACAACATCGCGAACGTCAACACGATCAACCCCTACGACGAGGCCGCCTTCCAGGCGCGGTACGTCCTCGCCGAGTCGGTCCCGTCGTCCGACACCGAACCTGTGGGCGTCGGCGGCGGCGCTCGCGTTGCCGGTGTCGAGTTCGGTTCAGCGGAAGGTCGATTGCGGTATCAGCCTGACCATCCGTACGCGAACGAGCAGGGCGTCGTCCGCTATCCCGACATGGATCTTGGCGACCAGATGACCCAACTCATCCTCGCGCAGCGCAGTTACCAAATGAACCTGTCCGTAATCGACCGTGCCCGCGACGCCTACTTGCAGGCGCTGAACATCCAACCTCGCTGAGGAGTAATCGATGGCCATCAGCAGCATCGCCGCCGCGTTCAACAACACCGCGCTGCAGCAACTCGGTACCCAGGGTGTCGGCAACATCGGTGCCGCTGGCGCGCCCGGAAAAGCCGGCGAAGCCAAGGGCGATTTCGGGTCGGTCATCGTCAACGCGCTCGAAGGACTGCAAGCCACCCAGAACCATGCCGACTCGATGGCCACGAAAGCCGCGACCGGCGACCTCAACGACGTGCACGACTACATGATTGCGGCCGCCGAGGCGAGCCTCGCGACCGAATACACGGTCGCAGTTCGCAACCGCGCCGTCGAAGCGTTCAACCAGATCATGCAGATGCAGGTCTGAGCAGGCACTCGGTAAGGACAGAGGACACTCACGATGCCCATCATCGACGTCGACCGCCTGAAGCGCGGCGGTCAGAAGTTCGCGTCGGGCTTCACGCCCGGCCAAAAGGTCCTCAGCGTGCTCGCGATGGTCGGCCTCGGGCTGGGTCTGTTCGCGGTCACGAAGTGGGCCGCGACCACCGAGTACGCGCCGGTGTTCTCGAACCTCGACGCTGCCGACGCCTCCGACATCACCCAGGAGCTCGAAACCCAAGGGGTCGACTACAAACTCGACAACGGCGGCACGACGATCCTCGTGCCGAAGAATGCGGTGTACCAGACCCGACTCGACCTCTCATCGCAAGGGCTGCCGACCGGCGGCGATGGGTACGCGCTACTCGACCGCAAGGGCAACAGCATCACAGCAAGCGAGTTCAGCCAGCGCATCGATTATCAGCGCGCCGTGCAGGCCGAGCTCGCGAACACGATCATGGCGATCGACGGCGTCCGCGCCGCGACTGTCAACCTGACGTTGCCCGACAACGACACGTTCGTCGGGTCCGACGCACAACAGGCCGAAGCAGCAGTGTTGCTCGATCTCGGCGGCGACAGCCTGACGTCAGAGAGCACCCAAGCCATCGTCAACCTGGTTGCGTCCAGCGTCGCCGACCTCGCACCCGATTCGGTGACGGTGACCGATACCCAAGGTCGTGTGCTCGCCGCACCCGGATCGAACGACGATCTCTCCTCGAACCAGAATCTGGCCCGCACCTCGTCGTACGAGTCGGCAATGGCGGCCAAGCTCGAAACAATGTTGGCCACCGCGCTCGGACCGGGCAAGGCCACCGTCGTCGTCACCGCCCAAATGAACTACGACCAAACGACGCTGACCGAAGAGAACGTCACGCCCGAGGTCGGCCCCGACGGTGAGATCATCAGCGGGGTATCGAGCACCGATAACGAACAGTTCACGGGCGCCGGCAACAACTCCACCGGCGTGCTCGGCCCCGACGGGGCCCCGAGCGCCGCCGGCGAAACACCGATCGAATACACGAGCGAGAAGGCTCAGCGCGAGGCCGCCCTCGACCGGATCATTTCGACGACCGAAAAGGCGCCGGGCGCAGTCGAGCAGCTGAACGTCGCCGTGATGGTCGACCAGGACGCGGTGCCCGATGGCACGGGCGGACTCACCGAACTCATCAGCACAGCAGCCGGAATCGACCCCGAACGTGGCGACACGATCGCAGTGCAGGCCACGCAGTTCGACGAGGCCACGCAAGAGGCCATCGCCGCGCAGATCTCCGGCGCAGGCGCGGCGCAGAGTCAGAACCAGATGCTCGGGCTCGTGCGGTACGTCCTCACGTTGCTCATCGTGGCGCTGGCGTTGTTCATCGCCTGGCGCTCGATCAAGAAGGCGCAGGCGAACCTCGGGCCGTTGCGGGTGCCGCTCGACCTCAACGAGCTCGAGGCCGGTACGGCCGGTGCGCTGACGGGTTCGGCCAGCGAGCTCGCGGCGATCGAGGGCGCAATGGCTGGGATGTCCGATCCGCTGCGTGCGCTGGAACCACAACGCAGTTCGGTCGAGCAAGAGATCACCGACCTCATCGACCGCCAACCCGACGAGGTCGCACAGACGCTGCGGTCATGGCTTGCGGACCGGAGGACCTGAGCAACGATGCCTCGCGAACAGGGATTCACCGGCGTCCAAAAAGCAGCTGTGCTCATCATGCAGGTCGGCAAGGACCGCGCCGCCAACGTGCTCCGACTTCTTCGAGAGCAGGAGATCTCCGAGATCATGGCCGAGGTGGCGCGCCTGCAACACCTCGAAGGCGAAGAGATCGAGGAGGTCCTCGCCGAGTTTCGCGACACGTACCTCGCCCGGAGCCACATCGCGACGGGCGGGTACGAAACGGCACGCGAACTGCTCGAAGCGAGTGTTGGTGCCGACAAGGCCGAGGAGATCCTCGAAAACCTCGGTGTCACGCTGGTTGCCGCGCCGTTCGAGTTTCTGCGACGCGCCGACAGCCGTCAGGTGCTGTCGTATCTCCAGGACGAACACCCGCAAACGATCGCACTCGTCCTGGCGCACATGAACTCGACCTCGGGCGCGCTCGTTCTCAGCGCGTTGTCCGAAGAGCTTCAGCGCGACGTTGCCGAACGAGTCGCAAAGATGGATCGAACCTCGCCTGACGTGATCGAACACGTCGAGGCAATCCTCGAACGCAAGTTGTCGACGGTGATCCAGCAGTCCGACTACTCCAACGCGGGTGGGATTCAGAGCCTCGTCGACATCTTGAACAACTCCGATCGAGCGACCGAGCGACTGATCCTCGAAGGACTCGAGAAGAACGATCCGCAACTCGCCGATGACGTCCGATCGCGCATGTTCGTGTTCGAGGACATCCTCACGCTGGACGACCGCTCGGTGCAGTTGGTGCTGCGCAGCGTCGATGCCAAGGAACTCGCGGTTGCGCTCAAGGGCGTCGACCAAAAGGTCCGGGACAAGATCATGGGCAACATGTCCGAGCGCGCGGCGGCCAACCTCGGCGAAGAGATCAATCTGCTCGGCCCGGTGAAGCTCAAGACCGTCGAAGAGGCGCAGGCCGCCGTCGTTCGGGTCATTCGTACGCTCGAAGAGTCGGGCCAGATCGTCATGTCACGGGGCACCGATGAACTCGTCGTCTAACCGCACTCGCGGCCGCGTGTTGCGCGACACGCCGTTCAACCGCGCCGATCTCGGCACGGTGCGGTCGTCGGCCGCTCGCGACCTGGTCATCGACCCCGCGCTCGTCGAGAGCGCCGCCGAGGACGGCTACCGAGCGGGTTACGACGAAGGGTTCGCGGCCGGTCTCGAAGATGCGGCGACCGCGATCTCGGTGCGCGAGGCCAAGCGAGGCGACCAACTCACCCGAGTGCTCGCACAGCTCGCCGACAGCGTCGACCGGCTCGACGATCGTCACCGTGCCGTGATCGACGACATCGAGCAGCAAATCGTCGGCATCGCGTTCGAGATCGCGACGACCGTCATCGGTCGGGAACTCCGCGCCTCGGACTCGCTGGCTGCCGACGCGATTCGCCGAGCGCTGCAGTTTGCGCCACCGACTGGGTCCGTCATCGCTCGATTGCACCCCGACGACGCCGCGTGCATCGATGACGTAACCACGATCGTGTCCGGACGTTCACTCAGTCTTGTCATCGACCCGACACTGTCACCCGGCGACGCGATCGTCGACATCGGTCCTACTCACATCGATGCACGAATCCAACCTGCGTTGGATCGCATCCGCGAGGTGCTCGCATGACCGCCACGATCGACGCGGTCTTGGGCGCGGGCCGTCCTCGGGTTTCTGGCCGAGTGACCCGTGTCGTCGGGCTGAATCTCGAGATCGAAGGCATGACCGCCCCGATCGGTGCGGCCGTGGAGGTTCCGACTCGCAATGGCCCCATCGTCGCCGAGGTCGTCGCCCTGCGCGACGGCGGGCTGGTCTGCATGCCCCTCGGCGATCTCGCCGGGGTCGAAGCCGGCGCATTGGTCAACGTCACCGGCGCAAGCTCGACCGTCCCCGTTGGGGCCGGGTTGCTCGGTCGCGTGCTCGACGGACTGGGACGGCCACTCGACGGCGGACCACCGCTGCGCGATGTGGAGTGGGTTGGTGTCGACGGGAGCGCGCCGCATCCGATGCTCCGCCAACCAATCCGTGAGCAGCTTCCCCTCGGCGTCCGTGCCGTCGACACCTTGATTCCCGTCGGCCGCGGTCAGCGCGTTGGCATCTTTTCTGGGTCGGGTGTCGGAAAGTCGAGCATTTTGTCGATGTTCGCTCGCGGTACCGCGGCACCCGTGACGGTGTTGGCGCTGATCGGCGAGCGCGGTCGAGAGGTCCGCGAGTTCATCGACAACGACCTTGGCCCCGAAGGACTTGCGCGTTCGGTCGTCGTGGTGTCGACGAGCGACGAACCGGCGCTCGTTCGTCTCCGGGCCGCGTTCACTGCGACCCGCATTGCTGAGCATTTCCGCGATGAGGGCCAAGACGTGTTGTTGTTGATGGACAGCCTCACGCGGTTCTCGATGGCCCAACGCGAAGTCGGACTCTCGGCCGGCGAACCGCCCGCAACGCGTGGATATCCGCCGAGCGTGTTCGCGCTCTTGCCGAAACTCCTCGAGCGCGCCGGCGCGTCCGAGCGCGGCAGCATCACTGGCCTCTACACCGTGTTGATCGAAGGCGACGACCTGATGGACCCCATCGGCGACGCCGCCCGCTCGATCCTCGACGGCCACATCGTGTTGTCGCGCAAGCTCGCGACGGCGGGACACTTCCCGAGCATCGACGTGCTCGAGTCGATCAGTCGGCTCACCGGCGCGATCACCACTCCGGAACAACGCGCCGTCGCGACCGGCTGTCGCCAAATGTTGGCGGCGTATCGCGACACCCGCGACCTCATCGAAATCGGCGCCTACGTCTCGGGGACCAACCCGGTCGTCGATCGCGCCATCGCACTCAAGGAACCCATGGACGGCTTCCTCCGCCAGGACATGCACGAACTCACCCCTGCACCGGACGCTTGGGGTTGGCTCGCGCAACTGGTCGGAGGAAGCGGATGAAACGATTCTCCTTCCGCCTCGAGGCGGTGCTTCGCATCCGGCGTCTCCAAGAAGACCAAGTCCGCGCGCGATTGATCGCGGCCAACCGCGACGTTCAGCTCGCAACGCTCAAGGTGCAGGAACGTCAAACGCGCTACGACACATTGCCGCGGCCGTCGGGTACGACATCGCACGAGGAGCTCGAGCGCGCGTGGTTCACGCTTGACGCGGCCGCCGGAGCCGTCGCGTTCGCCGATGACGAACGGCTCTCGACGATCGCAGTTGCCGAGGAGATCCGCATCGAGTGGCTGGCGGCGCGCCAGCGCACCGAGGTGCTCGCCCGGCTCCGAGCGCGAGCCCACGAGGAGTGGGTCATCGAGACCCGCCGCGACGAAGACCGTCTCGTCGACGAACTCGTCGTTGCCCGCCACCACCGTCGCTCGAATCTTCCGCACGAAAGGGTCGCATGACCACCACGATTCCTCCCGCTCTCCCGATCCCGGTGCCGTCGAACGCGATGGCGCCGACCGACATCGCGTCCAACGGTCTTTTCGCGCGCGAGTTGGAGCGATTCGAGCGACCGATTGCGGACGAACGCGCCGCGTCCGACGACCGCCGGCGCACGACGAACGAGCGCCACGACTTCGCCGATCGAACGCGCACCGAACAGCCCGAGCGACCCGACCAATCGGAACGACCGGAACGACCGGAACGAACTGAGCGACCGGAACGACCTGACCGCCAGGAACGATCGGAGCGGCCGGAACGGCCCGAACGACCGGAACGGCCCGAGCGGCCCGAGCGACCCCGCCAGCCAGCCCGCCGCGACGCGACCCAGGCCGCGGCCGGCGATGCCGCGGTGAGCGGGACCGATGGCGCCACCGACGTGGGATCGAGTGCCACCGACGTTGACGCCGCGGTCGGGTGGGATGCGTCCGCCCTGGGGCTGTTGGCCCTTGCGATCCCTGCTGCGACCCCCGCGGTTCCCGTCGCGGTGAGCACAGCGGGATTGCCCATCGACGCGACCACGCAGCTCGGCGACGACGCCATCGTCGTGGGGTCCGAGGCCTCGCCAATCGAGACGGGCTCGAAGCAACACACCGGTCAACCGTCACTCGTCATTTCCGCAGTGACGACCACCGGGCGTTCCGCGGCCCACGCCAGCGCCCTTTCCGCCGTACAAAGCGATGCACCGGAGCCCAACGCGAATGCTGCGGAGATCGACCAGCCCGCGACCGACCCCGCCGAGCCGGCGCAACCCGAATCGGTCCTGCCTGCGACCGTGCCGCAGCTCGACGTCGCCGACCCCGCGCCGCGCGCTGAGGCGCCGTCGACCCCGATGTTGGAGTCGACGGTCGTCAACAGCGCTCCTCGCGACTCCGAACTCGCCGCCACGTTGCTCTCGACGCCCGGAACACCCTCCGCTCCGAGTGCCGAATCGACGCGGTCGACAAACACCGACCGTCCGCTGACAGCTCCTCCGTTGCTGCATTCACCCGCAACGACCGCCCGCAGTGCGACGGTGAGCGGGCCCCAGTTCGTTGCCGCGCCGACGGCACCGACCCCGGCAACGCAGGTGGTCAACGTGCTCGCACCACTCGCGTTGCGCGACGACGGGAGCTACGCGATCGAGATCGAACTCACCCCGCCCGAACTCGGACGCGTGGAGATTCGCGTCGAGCTGCGCGACGGAACGATGCACGCTCATCTCCGGGCCGAACAGCCGGCAGCCGCACAAGCGCTGCGCGACTCGTTGGCGCAACTGCGCGACCACCTCACTGACCAGGGCGTGAACACAGGCACCCTCAACGTCGATGCCGGCGGGTCCAGAGGTCGTGAGCCCGGCGCCGAGCAATCGACCCGCGGCCGCGAGCGCAACGACGGCTGGCGCAGCGACCGTGATCGCGAGACAGCCGGACGAACAATGCCGATTCCCCGCCGCACCACGACCCCGTCGGCCAGCAATGACCGACTCGACATTCACGCGTGAAAGGGCGAGTCCAATGACGTTCATCGATCCGTTGTCCGGGAACGCAAGCTCAGCGATCTACACGACCGGCACCACTGCGGCGCCGCCCGACAATCAGTTCGACCAAGAGACGTTCTTGAAGCTGCTCGTGGCGCAGTTGAAGTACCAGAACCCGTTGTCACCGTCCGATGGCACCGAGTTCTTGACGCAGACCGCGCAGTTCACCCAGCTCGAGACGCTCCAGAAGATGGAGAAGTTGCTGACCGCCCAGGCCGCCGCCAGTGAAACACTCGAGGCCAGCTCGATGGTCGGACGTCGGGTGGAGATTGCGTTGCCGCTCGGCCAACAAGGGGCCAAGACCGCAACCACCCAGATCGGATTCGGCGGCAACCTGCCCAAGGACGCCAGAGTCGGCACCAAGGTCGAAAGCACGATGAGCGTCCTCACCCGTGATGGCGACCAGGTCCCGCTCCGCACGGAGATGACGAAACTCGCCGACGGCGCGAACGGCGAGACCAACTGGTCGATGCGGGTGTTCGCGAGCACCACGCAGATCTCGGGTCCGCACACGGTCACCTTCGACGCGACCAGCAACCGCACCTCCCCCGACCCGGTGATCACAATGCAACAGCTCGACGAGGTCCCCTCGCAGCGCGGCAAGTGGGACTCCAGCGGCATCACGTTGCAACTCGGCACGAGCAGCGACCTGACCCGTCTGCGGGTCGGCGATGGCGCGACGACGTTTGCGGCCTTGACCCAGAACGGATCCGACGGCAAGTCGGTGACCGGCATCGTGTCCGGCGTTCGGTTCACTGCCGACGGCCCACTCCTCAAGATCGGTGACCGCGAGCTTCCGCTCACGAACGTGATGGAGGTCCAGGTCATCAACACGTGATCGTCGGATCAGCGTTCGTGATGCGAACGCGATCCCCACGACAGCGCTTCCACTTCTCGCAGCAACGCAACAGAAAGGCACACACCATGCTTCGCTCGATGTTCGCCGGCGTGTCCGGCCTCCGTTCCCACCAAGTCATGATGGACGTGGTCGGTAACAACATTTCCAACGTCAACACGGTCGGATTCAAGGCATCGAACGCGATCTTCTCCGACCTGCTCAGCCAGACACTGCGGGGCGCGGGTTCGCCTTCCCAGGGACTCACCGGCGGTAGTAACCCGGCCCAAGCCGGGTTGGGCGCACGGCTTGCCGCGATCACGATGAACTTCGCCCAGGGTGCGTCGCAGCTGACCGGACGCAGCACCGACTTTGCAATCCAAGGTGACGGCACGTTCATCGTCGACGTGGGCGGAACCCGCGCCTATACGCGAGCGGGTTCGTTCAACCTCGACGCCCTCGGGCAACTGGTCACCCAAGAAGGTGGTTTGGTGCTCGGTTGGAACGGTACGAACGGCAACGTCGACACCAATCAGTCGATCTCGGCGTTGCGGATCCCGGTTGGTCAGACGATTCCACCGGTGACGACCACCGAAGTCGGTATCGGCGGCAACCTGCCGTCGGACGCCGCGCCCGGCACCATCTTGAACAGTTCGATCAACGTGTACAACACGCTGGGTACCGCGGTGTCGTTGCGAGCCCAGTTCACGAAGGTCGCGAACACCGCCGGCAACGTCGACTGGCAAGTCGACGTGTACGACCCCGACGGCAACCAGATCAGCGGCCCGGTCACGCTGCAGTTCAGCCAGACCACGAGCGAGATCACCGCGCCCGCCAGCCGCCAGATCACCGTGCCGCAGGCCGACCTCAACTCGATCCAAGTCGGCGGCGCAATCCCGGCCGGGACGTGGGATCCTGCCGGGATCGTGCTCGACTTCGGCGGCGCAACCGACCCCGATCGCATGACTGGTGCGGCCCAGACGAACAGTGTCGCGGCGCTCAACCAGGACGGCGCACCGCTTGGGTCGCTCGTGTCGTTCTCGGTCTCGCAGGAGGGTCTGATTTCCGGTGTGTTCTCGAACGGGAAGAACCAACAGCTCGGCCAGATTGCGCTCGCTGCGTTCGCGAACCCGGCCGGGCTCGAGAAGGCAGGAGGATCACTCTTCCGCAGCACCGTGAACTCGGGTGAGCCGCTGATCGGTGTGGCTGGCGGCGGCGGGCGAGGAACGATGAGCGGTGGCACGGTCGAGATGAGCAACGTGGACCTCGCGGCCGAGTTCACCAACCTGATCGTCGCCCAGCGTGGTTTCCAGGCGAACTCCCGGATCATCACCGCATCCGACGAGATCCTCCAGGACCTCGTGAACCTCAAGCGCTGATTCGTGAGCTGGGTCACCCGGATTGCGCATGCACGCCGGGTGACCCGCTGCGCTCCAAGGCCATCCCGCCGATGGGCCGAAGCGCGCGTGCGGTCACGCTGCGTGACTGCCTGCGCCGACGACTGGGAGTCGCCCGCCCAACTCCTAACCCCAACCGACGAACGCGCCGATAGACGGGTGAAGGCGGGCGCAGGGACAGGGCCACGCCGAACGGATCCAGGGACGGACCACATGATCACAGTCACTCGGTTGAACGGCGGAGCGTTTGCGCTCAACCCCGACCTCATCGAACGGGTCGAGCCCACGCCGGACACCGTTGTCACGCTCGTCGACGGCGCGAAATACGTCGTACGCGAAAGCGTCGAGGAAGTCATCGCGCAGATCCGCGAATCCAAAGCGAGCGTCATCGCGCTGTCGCACAACCTCGAACAACAGTTGAGCACGGGCAAGGCCGTACTGCGCGTCGTGCCCTCGGAACCGGAGAGCTGAAATGGCCAAGAAGAAAAAGGGTGACGACGAAGAAGCTCCGAAGAAGAAGAAGCCGATCGTTCCGATCGTGCTCCTTGTCGCCGGACTCTTCGCCGGTAAGACCTTCTTCGGTGGCGGTGGCGCCGAGAAGACGGCTGCCGAACTCGAAGCCGAAGAAGCAGCCGAACACGCCGAACTCGTGAAGGAATGCGAGGAGAACAACGGCATGTCCGAGGGCTCCGGCGGTCACGGTGAAGCCGAGGCCGAAGACGACACCCACAGCACCGATGAGACGACGGCCGACGAAAGCCACGACGCCGACACCCACGGCTCCGGCGAATCGCTCGAGATGCTCAACGTGTCGCTCGTTGCGGCAACCCGTCCGCAGGCCCGTCCCGCACAGGCGGGTGGCGCAGCATTGCCGTCGACTCTCGAAATCGACCCGGTGACGGTGAACCTCGCGGACGGCCGCCGCTATCTCAAGCTCGGCCTCGCCCTCCAGCTCAAAGAGGGCATTACGGCCGATGCGGCTGCAAAGGAAGGATTCGGTGCCAAAGCCGTCGACATGGCCCTCGAGGTCTTGTCGGCCAAGGAGATGTCCGAACTCATCTCAGCTGACGCCCGCACCGCGATCAAGACCCAGCTCGGTTTCGACACCTGCGTCGCCTACCACGGTGACGTACTCACGGTGTACTTCACCGAGTTCGTGATGCAATAACCCGGGTCGCGCTCGCACGCTCGCCGCTCTCGCGAGCTCACTGCGGGCCCGTCACTCGCGTCGCTCGCCCGGCCTCCTCCGATCGCCGCCCCGCCACGTTCGGACACGAAGTCGGGGCAACAGCTCAACTCCGGGGGTCGGAGTCCGATGTGAGCACGTGGCAACTGCATCGGGGGGCACCAAACGGGGCAAATCTGCCCTGCCGTTCGACTTTCGACGGCCCAACAAGTTCTCGCGCGATCACCTGCGTGCATTTCAGATCGTGCACGAGACCTTCGCACGGCAACTGTCGACCGTCTTCGCCACGACGCTGCGCGCCGTGGCCCAGGTCACCCTCGCCAACGTCGAGCAGGTCACCTACGACGAATACGTTCGGTCCCTTCCGAATCCGAGCTATCTCACGATCGTCTCGTTGAATCCGCTGCCCGGCCCGGCGGTGCTCCAGTTACCGCTGCCGATCGCATTCGCGGCCGTCGACCGACTCCTCGGTGGCACGGGCGAAGCCCTTTCGCCGAAACGTCCGCTCACCGAGATCGAGGCGAACATCATGCGCTCGCTCATGGAGCGAGCGTTGCGCGAACTCGAATACGCGTACGAGACGCTCGTGCGGGTCGAAGCCGAAATCGTGCAACAGGAGTTCAACCCGCAGTTCGCACAGGTCGCCGCACCGTCCGACATGGCGATCTCGGTCACGTTCGAAACGCGCATCGGCGAAAAGCGCGGGATGTCGAGCATCTGCATTCCGTACTCGACGATGCAGCCAGTGCTCGAAAGCCTTGCGAGTCAGCAGCTTTTCGCCGACCGCAGCGGACGCGATCCGGAGCTCTGGGCGACCCAACTCGACAGCGCGATCCACAACGTGCCGGTTGAACTTCGCGTCAGCTTTCGCGAGGTGGAGTTGGCATCCACCGACCTCCTCGGCCTTCGAGTCGGCGACGTGATTCCGCTCGACCACCCCGTCGACGAACCCCTCACGGTGTACGTCGACGACATTCCCTGCTACCACGCGGTCACCGGGCGACGCGGCAAGCGGCTGGCTTGTCTCATCGTGGATGACATCTAGGACATCGAGGAGTACGAGTCGATGGGTCTGTACGAAGATCTGAACACCGACAATCGCACGGCCATGGCCGTCGCGGCCGCCCTCGAAGTTGCGATGGGCCCGGACACGATCCTGACCGTCGGGTTGCCGCGCACCGAGGTCCCCGACCTCGGTCTCCTCCCGACGAACTCGCGCGTCGTCTCGCTCGACTTCACGAGCGGACTGTCGGGCATCGTCGCCATCGCCGTCAGCGAGGACCTCGCTCGTGCACTCGAGGCGACTGCACCCGACGAGGAAATGCTCAGCGGTCTGCGTCCGGCGTTCGAGGTCGCGGTCGGCGAGATTCGCGCGTCCAACGGCGGAAACGCCGAGGCGTCGTCGCCACACGAGGTTCCCGTGAGCGACTTCTTGGGCGCGTTCCCGGCCGACCACCAGTACCTCTCGTACCCGCTGCTCGACGGCACCGAACGCATTGCGACCCTGGTACTCCAGGTCGGCCAGGAGGGTTCCGAGTCGCACGTCGCACAGTCGTTCGACGCCGACACCGGGTCCGCCTTCCCCGCAGCGGCACGGTCCGCGAACGCGGGCAGTCTCCCTGACCTCGAACACCACGAGTTCGGATCGCTCCCGGACGCGAACACGATCAACCTCGTCGATCCGCGTCCGTTGGCGTTGCTCCACGACGTCGAGATGGGGGTCACCGCTGAGCTCGGACGCCGACGCATGTCGGTGCGGGATCTGCTGTCACTCACGCCCGGTGCCGTGATCGAACTCGATCGCGCCGCCGGCAGCCCCGTTGACGTCCTCGTGAACGGAACGCTGATCGCACGCGGCGAAGTCGTGGTCATCGACGAAGAGTTCGGAATCCGTATCTCCGAGATCGTCGCCGGCGTCGGGAGCTGACCAGTTGTCCGACACGTCCGTGTTCGAACTCTTCGCCCGTCTGATCGTTGCGCTGGCGCTCATCCTCGGTCTCATGGCCGCGGGCGCGCGCCTGTTGCGCAAACGCGGCATCGATCTGTCGGGGATGAATCGGGCGAACGCGCCGCGGCGCCAGACGGTCGACGTGTTGGCCCGGCGAGTTGTCGCCAAGAACGCGTCGGTCGCGGTGGTTCGCGCGGGCGGAAGGACGCTCGTGCTCGGCGTCACGAATGAACGCGTGAACCTGCTCGCGGAGGCTGCTCCCGAGTCAGATGATCCGGTTGTCGTCGAGGAAGCCCATTGGACGGAGCTTCCTCAGGCTGTGGGCGTCGGCGCCCTCAGCGGTTCGCCATGGAAGATGGCGCTCGAGTCGCTGCGCGAACGCACCGTTCGCCGCGACTGAGACGCCGCTGCCTGCGCGCCCGGCGCCACCAAATCGGAGTCACTCTCGTGCGAACCCGAGCCTTGCTCGTCGCGTTGTGCGCCACCATTTTGACGATGATCGCGATCGCGAGCGCACCTTCGGCGTCCGCACAGACCGCTCCGCCGACACCGGACGTGCAAGCGCCGATCCCCGACAACGTCGACGACGGCAGCTCGATCACCGCCGAGGGCGACGAAGCGACGATCAACATCGACATTCCCGACTTCACGGGCGCCGAGTCCGACGCTGATCGCGAGAAGAAGAAGCCGGGGCAGAGTGTCCTCATCATCTTGATGTTGACGCTGATCGCGATCGCGCCAGCGCTGTTGATGATGGTGACGAGCTTCACCCGCATCGTCATCGTGCTGTCGCTCACCCGCAACGCGCTCGGCGTCAACATGATCCCACCGAACCAGGTGGTCGTCGGCCTCTCGTTGTTCCTCAGCCTCTTCGTGATGGCACCCACACTGTCCGAGATGAACGAAACCGCTTTGCAACCGCTGTTGAAGGGTGACCTCACCTACGGCGAGGCCTACGACGAAGCGACCGGTCCGCTGAAAGCGTTCATGCTCGACCAGACCCGCGCCGGCGAACTGAACCTGTTCATCAAGGCGAGCGGCGATCCCGCACCCGAGCGGCGAGAAGACGTCGGCATGGCCGTGCTCGTCCCCGCGTTCGTGCTCTCCGAACTGAAGACCGCGTTCATCATCGGGTTCGTCGTGTTCGTTCCGTTCCTGATCATCGACCTCGTCGTGAGCTCCGTGTTGATGTCGATGGGCATGTTCAGGCTGCCGCCGGTCCTGGTGTCGTTGCCGTTCAAGCTCTTGTTGTTCGTGATGGTCGACGGGTGGGCCCTCGTCGTGAAGTCCCTCATTTCCAGCTTCAACTGACCCGGCGCGCCCGCGCGCGCCCCGAGATCGAGGAGAAATCGGACATGACCGACACTTCCGTCACCGAGATTGCAGTGCAGTCGATCATCCTCGCCACCAAGCTCGCCGCGCCGACACTCATCATTTCGCTCGCGATCGGACTCGGTGTCGGCCTCATTCAGTCGGCGACCCAGATCCAAGAACAGACGCTGACGTTCGTTCCGAAACTGCTCGGCATCGCGCTCGTCATCGTCGTCACCGGCAACTGGATGCTCGGACAGACGATCGGGTTCGTGCACCACTTGTTCGACATGATCCCCGAACTGTTGCGCGCGTGACCGTTCCCTTCGACCCGATGCTCGTCACGGGCTTCGTGCTCGCACTCGTACGCGCGAGTGCGTGGCTCTTCATCGCGCCTCCGTTCAATACCCGCTTGGTTCCGTTGTCGGTGAAGGCCGGCCTCGCGGCTGCGCTCGCGCTCGCGGCGGCGCCGCAGGCCAAGGCCGCGGGTGAGCTCTCGCTCGAAGCCGGTCCGTTCATCACCGCGCTGGTCACTCAGGTGCTCGTCGGGTTCTCGATGGGCATGATCATGTTGATCTTGTTCCAGGCGGTCCAGGCCGCGGGCGCGCTCGTCGACACGTTCGCGGGATACTCGCTCGCTGCGGTCTACGACCCCACGTCCGACACGACGAACTCGGTGTTCGGACGGATGTACTCGTTGTTGGCAACGACGTTGCTGTTCGTGAGCGGCGGACACCACCTGCTCGTCAGAGGCTTCTTCGCCAGCTTCGAGGTGGTCCCGGCAGGCGCGGCCGACCCTGGAGTCGTGTCCCGAGTGCTCACGACCGGAGCCGACGATTTCCTGCTGGCCGCGATCGAGATCGCGGCGCCAGTGATCGGCTGCTTGTTCATCTCCGAACTCGCAATGGGTTTGGTCGCTCGCGCGGCGCCGTCGTTGAACATCTTCTCGCTGGCGTTTCCCGTGCGTGTCATCGTGAGCTTGATCGTCGTTGCACTCGCGATTCCGCTCCTCGGGCCCGCAGTGCAGAACCTCTTGCAACAGGCGCTTCGCCCGGTCATGGGTGGTTGAGGCGAGCTGAACCATGGCTGCGAGCGATCAGTCCAAAACCGAAAAGCCGACACCCCGAAAACTTCGCGAAGCTCGCGAGAAGGGTCAGGTCGCGAAGTCGCCCGACATCGCGACCTGGGCCGGACTCCTGCTCACGACGGTGTTGTTGCAATCGACGGTGAAGCGCGCCGACGGCGCTTTGCGCGAGCTGTTGGCCAAGATGGGTCTGATGATCGCCAACCCGACGCAGGAGGGAGCGTCGAAGTACTTCGGCGAAGCGATGCTGCAAGCGTTGGCGCTGTCGGCACCCATCGTGCTCGGCATGATGCTCGTCAACATCGTCGCCACGCTTGCCCAGGTCGGCCTGAAGCCCTCGGCGAAACGACTGAAACCCGACTTCTCCCGGCTGAACCCGGGGAAGGGCATCAAGCGGATGTTCTCGGCGTCGTCGCTCTGGGAGCTGGTCAAGTCGTTGTTGAAGGTCACCGTGTTGGCGTTCGTCGCCTGGCCGGTGGCGTCGGGATTGGCCCAGCAGTTGACGACCGGCGGTGGGTCGGTGTTCCCGATCGCATCGGCGACGGCGAAGGCGGCGCTGCTCGTCATGCGCAACGTTGCCGCTGCGGGTCTGATCATCGCGGCTGCGGACTTCGCGGTGCAGAAGCGCCGAGTCACCAAGCAGCTGATGATGAGTCGCCACGAAGTGCAAGAGGAAATGAAGCAGCACGAGGGAAACCCGCAGATGAAGGGCGCGATTCGTTCGCGTCAGCAGGCGATGTCGCGGAACCGGATGATCAAGATGGTCGGAACTGCCGACGTCGTGATCGTGAACCCCACCCACTACGCCGTCGCATTGAAATACGACCCAACGCGCGGTGCGCCTGAGGTCGTCGCCAAGGGGGTCGACCACCTCGCCGCGAAGATTCGGCTCGAGGCCACTCGGGCCGGCGTCCCGATCGTTCGAGAACCGACCCTCGCCCGTGCGGTCTACGGCGCATGCGATATCGGCCAGCTGATCCCCGTGATGCTGTACGAAGCGGTGGCGCAGCTGCTGGCCTTCGTGTTCGGGCTGCGAGCCCAGGGCCGAGGCGACGGATACCACGAACCGCGCGCGGCCTTCCTCGCCGAGCCCATCGACGAGATCGACCTGCGCGACGCGAAACGTGAGCAACGCCGCGAAAGCCGCAGAACCCGCCGTACTTCGCTCACCGGCTCAGCATCGGGGCCCACGGGCCGATGAGAACCCGGCGCCGGTGGATGGGCGCCCCCCAGTTGTCGGGCCAGGGATGGCGCGAGCCTCGGTGAGGGTTCGTGCGTTCGAATCGATTCGGTCAGATCGCGGTCCCTGCAGCGATCATCGGCATCGTCGTGATGATGGTCGTGCCGTTGCCGACCGCGCTCGTCGACCTGCTGCTCGTCACCAACATTGCGCTCGCGACGTTGGCGCTGCTCGCCTCGATGTTCACGACGCGAGTACTTGAGTTCTCGATCTTTCCGAGTTTCTTGCTCATTGCCACACTCTTCCGACTCGCGCTGAACGTGAGCGTGACCCGACTCGTCTTGTTGGACGGTTACGCCGGCAAGGTCATCGAGAGTTTCGGCCACTTCGTCGTGGGTGGCTCGGTCGTCGTCGGCCTCGTCATCTTCCTGATTCTCATCGTCATCCAGTTCATCGTGATCACCAACGGTGCCGGTCGCGTTGCCGAGGTCGCCGCTCGCTTCACCCTCGACGCCATGCCCGG
>SXIR01000036.1 GCA_005772765.1 Actinomycetota bacterium | reverse complement strand
TTCAACAACTACGCAATCGTGCAGGGTGTCGACCAGATCGTTCCGGTCGATGTCTACGTGCCTGGTTGTCCGCCCGGTCCCGAGACGTTGATGCACGGCATCTTGACGCTGCACGACCAGATCCGCACCGGCGAGTTGATGAAGCGTCGCGCCGCGAGCCCCACGGGCGGCGCCGCGATTCAACTCGACGTTCCTGTCCAACAGCCCGCCTGACCGCGCTCGCGCAGAATCCCCGAGACCATGTCCGACGAAGTTCGTGAACACGATCACGAAGGCACCGCCGACGCGATCAGCGATCCCGTAGCTGCCGTGTTGGTCGAGCGATTCGGCGGCGTATTTCGCGACTCGTGCGGCCAAGCGGTGGTGTACCTCGATCGTGCGCAACTCGCGCCGGCGGTCACGGCGCTGCGCGACGACGAACGGTTCACGATGTTGGTCGACGTCACGGCGGTTGATCACCTCACCAACTCGACTCGGCCGTTGCCCGACGGCGTCGTCGGCGAGCGCTTCGAACTCGTCGTCAACCTGTTGAGTCACGTCCGCAACCATCGAGTTCGAATCATCTGCCAAGTGCCGGAATCGGACCCGACCGTTGCCTCGCTGACGCCGATCTACGGCGGCGCGAACCTGCCCGAACGCGAGGTCTACGACTTGTTCGGCATTCACTTCGACGGCCACCCCGATCACACGCGCATCCTCATGCCCGACGAGTGGGATGGGCACCCGCTGCGCAAGGACTTCGCCGCAGCTCGTGTGCCGGTGACATTCAAGGGCGATCCGAGTCCTCGATGAGCGATACGACCGACACCAACGCAACGGACGCGGACGACGTCGCCCTGGAAGTCGACGCGGGCGAGGTCGCGAGCGCGACCGACAACTCGAACGCGACGCAGCGGCTGCGCGGTCAGACCGACGAGGGCGCACAGAAGCTGACGTTGTCCGAGAAAGAACTCGTCCTCACTGGCGCGCCGTGGCCCGAAGACGACCTCGGCGACACGATGCTCATCAACATGGGCCCGCAACACCCGTCGACGCACGGCGTGTTGCGCATCATGATGGAACTCGACGCCGAAGAAGTGGTGCGCGCGAAACCGGTGATCGGTTATCTCCACACGGGTATGGAGAAGACAGCCGAGGAACTGACCTACGTGCAGGGCTGCACGAACGTCACCCGCATGGATTATGCCTCGCCGCTGTCGAACGAGTTGGTGTTCTGCATGGCGGTCGAGCAGCTGCTCGACATCGAGGGTCCCGAGCGCGCGCAGTGGATGCGCATGATGCTCTGCGAGCTCAATCGCATCAGCTCACATTTGCTGTTCCAAGCCACCAACGGCATGGACATCGGTGCCGTGTCGATGATGATCTACGGCTGGCGTGAGCGCGAGGAGTCGCTGCGTCTGCTCGAAAAGATCACGGGTTTGCGGATGAACCACAACTTCATCCGGGTTGGTGGCACCGCGGCTGATCTCCCGGACGGTTGGCAACGCGACACGCTCGAGACGCTTGCGAAGATCGAACGCGGCGTGCACGAGTACGACGAACTGCTCTCGGAGAACCCGATTTGGAAGAGCCGACTCCTCGGGCTCGGCATCATTTCGACGCAGGAGTGTCTCGACCTTTCGATCACGGGTCCGATCCTGCGGTCAACGGGCTTTGCGTGGGACTTGCGCAAGGCGCAGCCGTACCTGAAGTACGACGAGGTCGACTTCGACGTCGTCTACACGACCAACGGTGACGTCTACGACCGTTGGCGCATCCGGCTCGAAGAGATCTTCGAGTCGATCAAGATCGTGCGCCAATGCGTGGAGATGATGCCGACGGGCGATTACCGCACGCAGGACGCGAAGATCACGCCGCCACCGCGGGCGCGCATCGACGAGTCGATGGAAGCGCTGATTCACCACTTCAAGCTGTTCACCGAAGGATTCAAAGTGCCGGCAGGTGAGACCTACGCTGCGCTCGAAAGTCCACGTGGCGAGATCGGTTGCTACATGGTGAGCGACGGATCGGCGAAGCCGCTTCGGATGCACATCCGCGGTCCGTCGTTCTACAACTTGCAGTCGATGGGTCCGATGGTGCGCAACGCGCTCGTCGCCGACGCGGTCGCCATTGTTTCGAGCGTTGACCCGATCATGGGCGAGGTCGACCGATGATCCCGATCGATAAGGCGGCGGACGCGTGACGTTCACTGCGAAGAACCTCGAGCGGGCGCACGCGATCATTGCGCAGTATCCGGATCCGCATTCGGCGATCTTGCCGCTTGCGCACGTCGCGCAGGATCAGGATGGTTGGCTCACCAACGAAGCCATGGCCGAGATCGCCGAGTTGGTCGGGACGTCGTCGGCCGATGTCCAGGGCGTCTGCAGCTTCTACACGATGTACAAACGGCGTCCGTGCGGCAAGCTCGTCGTGAGCGTCTGCACCAACGTGACGTGTCTCGTGGTCGGGGGTCCGGAGGTGTTGCATCACCTCGAGGCGCGCTACGGCGCCGACGACGACGTGTTCGTCGAAGAGGTCGAATGCTTGGCCGCGTGCGGTAACGCGCCGGCGATGCAGGTGAACTACGAGTACCACGAGCACCTCACACCCGAGATGGCTGCGGCAATCGTTGACGACTACAAGAGCGGCGTGCTCCACGCCCGCGGCGTGTCCGGAGGCTCCAAATGAGGTGCGTCGATAGAGCCCGGAATTCGAGCCGTATCGACGCACCTGGTTGTGGGGGGTCGACGTGGCGGTGAGTTCGGGGAAGGACGTGCGCGAGACGCGCATCGTCACGCGACGACTGCACGACGTCGCGAACTCGTGGACCTACGACAACGCACGTGCCGACGGCGCGTACGAGATGTGGGACGAGGTGCTTCGTCGCGCCGACCCCGCCGATATCCACGCCCAAGTCAAGGCCAGCGGTTTGCGCGGACGCGGCGGCGCGAACTTCCCCACCGCGGTGAAGTGGGAGTCGTTGCCCGACGTCTTCCCGCGCTATCTGGTCATCAACGGTGACGAAGGCGAACCCTCGACCTTCAAAGACCGCGAGATCATCGAGAAGGACCCTCACGCACTGGTCGAAGGCGTGTGCATCGAGGCCTACGCCTGCAAGATCAACAAGGCGTTCATCTACCTGCGCGGCGAGTTCGCGCTCGGCTACGACCGCGTGGTGCAGGCCGTGGCCGACGCCACGGCCAACGGTTGGGTCGGCCAGAACATCAAGGGGTCAGGTTTCGATCTCGACATCGTGGTTCACCGCGGCGCGGGTGCCTACATCTGTGGCGATGAGAGCGCGCTGATCGAGAGCCTCGAAGGCAAGCGCGGTATGCCGCGCATCAAGCCTCCGCTGCCCATCCACGCCGGCGTCTACGCGAAGCCCACTGTCGTCAACAACGTCGAGACGGCCAGCACGATCACCCACATCATGAAGATGGGCGGTGAGGAGTACGCCAAACTCGGCGTCGGTCGCAGCACCGGTACTCGCGTTGCGGCGATCTCCGGACACGTGAAGAACCCGGGGATCTACGAGATCGAGTTCGGGATGACGTTCCGCGAGATCATCTTCGATCTGTGTGGCGGATTGCGCGACGACCGCGAACTGAAGTTCTTCCTTCCCGGTGGCGCGTCGTTCCAGTGGTTGGTCAACTGCGACGAGCACCTCGATCAGATCTACGACATCGACGACATCTCCGCGAAGCTCGGCACGACCCTCGGTTCCGGCGCGATCATGGTGTACGACGACACCACCGATCCGTTGTTGGTCGCGTGGAGGCTGGCGAAGTTCTACGCCCACGAGAGCTGCGGCACGTGCACGCCGTGTCGTGAGGGCAGCGGCTGGATCGAGAAGATCCTCTACCGCATGAGCCACGGCCTCGGTCGCCCGGACGACATGGACCTACTGCTTTCTGCGAGCGCGAACGTTTCGCCCGACGTCATGCGCGCGCCGTTTACGCAAACCACGATCTGCCCGCTCGGCCCGTCGCCGGTCAGCGCGGTCGCGAGCTTGCAGAAGTACTTCCGCGCCGAGGTCGACGCGGCCTGCGCGAACCAACCGACGTTGATCCCGGTGAGCGCGACATGACCGCGGGCGAAGCCACCAAGACCACGGTCACGGTCACGATCGACGGCAAGACGATCGAGGCGCAGCCGGGCGAGTTGCTCATCAAGGTCGCGCAAGACCACGGGATCTACATCCCTCGCTTCTGTTGGCACGAGCGCATGAAGCCCGTGGGCATGTGTCGCATGTGTCTCGTCGAGGTCGACGGCATTCGCGGTCTCCCGCCGGCCTGCACGATGCCCGTCAACGATGGCATGGTGTGTCGCACCGACACCGACGCGGTGAAGTCTGCCCAAGACGGCGTGCTCGAGCTGCTGCTCATCAACCACCCGCTCGACTGCCCCGTGTGCGACCGCGGCGGCGAGTGCCCACTCCAGGACACGACGCTTGCGTTCGGCCCCGGCGAGAGCCGGTTCGTCGAGGAGAAGCGCCACTTCGAAAAGCCCATTCCGATCAGCGATCTCGTGCTGCTCGACCGCGAGCGCTGCATCCAGTGCGCGCGCTGCACCCGATTCGCCGACGAGGTCGCGGGTGACCCGCTGATCACGTTCGTCGACCGCGGCGATCACACGCAGGTCCTCAACTTCCCGGACGATCCGTTCGCGTCCTACTTCTCGGGCAACGTCGTGCAGATCTGTCCCGTGGGTGCGTTGACCGCCAAGCCCTACCGATTCAAGGCTCGCCCGTGGGACCTTGCGACGGTCGAGACGAGTTGTACGACGTGCGCGGTGCAATGCCGCGGTGCGGTGCAGAGCGCGTCGAACCAGATCGTGAGACTCTTGGGTGTCGACAGCGACGCGATCAACCACGGATGGTTGTGCGACAAGGGCCGGTACGGATACGAACACGTGCACTCCGACGGGCGCGTGCTGACGCCGCGCGTCGATGGCGACGATGTCTCGTGGCCCAACGCGCTCGACACGGTCGCCGACATCTTGCGCAGCGCCCGCGACCTGCACGGTGGCGCGACCGTTGCGATGCTCGGTGGTGCGCACGGCACCAACGAAGGGCAGTACGCGTGGGCGCGACTCATGAAGAGCGTTGTCGGCACCGACCACGTCGATGCGCAACTCGGCGACGGCCTGCCCGCTGAGGCAGTGCTCGGTCTGCCGCGCGCGCAGATCAACGATCTGGATCGGGCGGCCGCGATTGTGCTGCTCGGCCCCGATCTCAAGGAAGAACTACCGGTGTTGTTCTTGCGGGCCAAGCGGGCCGCGCTCGAGCACCACATCCCGATCATCGATCTCTCCGCCGCGCCGCACGGACTGTCGCCTTACGTCACGCATCGTCTCGACGTTGCGCCCGGCGAACAAGGCCCAGCGGCCGAAGCCTTCGTCGCGGCACTCGGTGGCGCCGGTGCCCGCTCCGACGCGATCGAGGCTGCGGCGGCCGCCGTGCGCGATCGCGCGGGCGACATCGTCGTGATCGTCGGGCGACCCTCGCTCGCCGAGCGACCCGAAGCAACACTGCAAGCCGCCGCGGCCTTGGCGGGGCTCACCAACGTCCGATTTCTGTCGGCCCTCCGCCGAGCGAACGTGCACGGCGCGCTCGAAGCCGGGCTCGCTCCCGGGTTCCTGCCCGGTCGGGTCACGCTCGACTCGGGTCGCGCTCGCTTCACCGAGGCGTGGGGTGCGGTGCCTGCGCAGCGTGGTCTGGACGCCGAAGGGATCTTGCGGGCCTGTGCCGACGGCAAGGTTCACGTGCTCGTGCTCGTCGGGACCGACCCACTCGCTGATTTCCCCGACCGCGTCCTCGCGCAAAAGGCACTCGACACGGTTGGCACGGTCATCGCGATCGACGCGTTCGAGACCGAATCGAACCGGCGCGCGAAGGTGTACTTACCGGTGACGCTGTGGGGTGAGCAGAGCGGCACGGTGACGAACCTCGAAGGTCGTGTGCAGCGCCTCGGCCGCAAGGTGTCGCCGCTGGGTGTCGTGCTCGACGACTGGCGGGTTGCCGCTGAGTTGGCGCTGCGACTTGGTGTCGATTTCGATTTCGAACTGGTCGACGAGGTCACCGACGAGATCGCTCGCGTCGCCCCGGCGTGGAGCGGCGGGTCGGCCGCGCTGGTGCGTGCCGCCCGCGATGGCGTGGTGTTGCCGGTCGCCGAGCATCGCGATGGCATCGTGTTGCGTCGCGGCGGCTTGTCGCTCGGCTCGGACGACGCGGTGAGTTGGGAGCCGATCAAGCCCGACGACGAGAAGGTCCCTGCCGATCCCGAGACCACGATCGACGACACCGACGCCGACGGTGTGGAACTGACTGCCGTCGATCCCGGCGCTTCCGGCACGGAACTGCACGTCTGGGATCGTGTCGTCGCCGACCACCTCCGACCGCCGCGTGACAACTACGCGCTGCGCCTCGTCGTCGGACGCACGCTCTATGACGCCGGGCGAGTGGTCGAACACGCGCCATCGCTTGCGACGCTGGCCCGCCCGGCCGAGTTGCGGGTTGCGGCGGCCGATGCGCAGCGCCTCGGTGTGACCAACGGTGAGTCGGTGCGGCTCACGTCCGGGCGGGGCTCGATCACGGTCGCGGTCCGTGCGACGCGTGGCGTGCAACCCGGTTGTGGTGTGCTGACGTTCGCCGCCGATGGTCGTGGTGCCGCGGAGTTGATCGACGCGAGCGCCGCCGTGACCGACGTCCGGGTGGAGACGCTGCGATGAGGTTCTTGTTCTCCGCGGGCGACCCGCTCTTCGACGAAGCATTCGATTTCATGAGCATGATGACAGTTGTCGTGCTGTTGAAAGTTGTCGTGGCGTTCGTCGTTTTGCTGGTGTCGGTGATGCTCTACATCTGGGGCATGCGCAAGTGGATCGCCGACATGCAGAACCGTGTCGGTCCCGCCAACGCTGGGCCCGCCGGTGTGTTGCAGACGTTGGCCGACGGCATCAAGTTGTTCTTCAAGGAGCAGTCGATTCCCGACAGCGCCGACCGGCCGATCTTTCGGCTGGCGCCGTATCTGTCGATTCTTCCTGCGTTCTTGATGTTCTGTGTTGTGCCGATCGGCGGAGAAGTCGAGATCCTCGGGCGCAAGACGTACCTGCAGGTCGCCGAGTTGCCGATTGGCGCGATGTTCATCCTCGCGTGCTCGGGCATTGCGGTCTACGGCGTGATGCTCGCGGGTTGGTCGTCCGGATCGAAGTACCCGCTGCTCGGCGCGGTGCGCGCGAGCGCGCAGGTGTTGAGCTACGAGGCGGCCTTCGGACTCGGCATGCTCGCGGTGCTCATGCGCGCCGGCACGCTCAGCACCCGCGAGATCGTCAACCAACAACAATGGGTTGGCATGGAGTCGCTCGTCCGGGACTGGTTCTTGCTCCCGGCGTTCCTCGGGTTCGCCATCTTCATCCTCGCGGCGATCGCCGAGACGAACCACCCGCCGTTCGACTTCGTCGAGGCCGAACAAGAACTTGTTGGTGGTTTCGTCACCGAGTACACCGGCATTCGCTTCGCCATCTTCTTCCTCGCCGAGTTCATGAACATCATCACCATGTCGGCGGTGGCGACCACGCTGTTCCTCGGTGGTCCGAGCGGGCCTGCGATCTGGCCCGATCGGTTCGGAGCCGGCGGCTGGGTGAATGGCACCGTGGTGCCCGTGCTGTGGTTCGTCGCCAAGGTGTTGCTCCTCACGTTCTGCACGGTGTGGATCCGAGCCTCGCTGCCGCGACTTCGCTACGACCAGCTCATGGCATTGGGTTGGAAGTGGCTCATCGAACTCGCGGTCTTGTTCGTGCTGTACGTCATCGTCGACGAAGTCGCGCAGGCCGAAGGCTGGAACCGCGCCATCGCGATCCCGTTGGCGTTGGTCGGTGGTATCGCGGCGTACGGCGTGCTCTACCTGTGTATGCCCAAACGGGGCGAGACCGTAGAGGAGTTCCGCTGATGGGTCTGGCCAAGGGTTTCGGAGTCACGTTCCGCCAGATGGGTGCGGCGAATCGTGTCACGGTGCCGTATCCCCAACAAAAGCGCGACAAGCCCGAACGGCTGCACGGTCGCCACGTCCTCAACCGCTACGAGGACGGCATGGAGAAGTGCATCGGTTGCGAACTCTGCGCCGGTGTGTGTCCGGCGAAGTGCATCTACGTGCGCGGTAAAGACAACCCCGAGGATCATCCGGTCAGCCCCGGTGAGCGGTACGGGTTCGTCTACGAGATCAACTACCTGCGCTGCATCCACTGTGACTTGTGTGTCGAGGCTTGCCCGACCGAGGCGATCACCGAGACGAAGTTGTTCGAGTTCAGCTTCGCCAACCGCCAAGACGCGATCTACACCAAGGACGAACTGCTCGTCGACGACGACGGTCGCGCTCAGCGGATGCCGTGGGAGCACTGGGAAGGTCACGAAGACACCCACACCAGTGCGTGGATGCGCGCAACATCGTCGGGGGGTCGCGCCGACTACGAGAACCGCGTGAACTGGTCGGGCGAACTCGGTGTCGGCGTGCGCGCTCCGGAGCAGGGACAGCACGCGCCCGCAGCGCCGGTCGCGACGGTCGCGACGGACGCGACGAATGCGCACGGTTCTGACGATCACGGGCAGGCGCATCACTGATGGAAGCCGTCGTCTTCTTCGTCGCGGCCGCGGGGGTGCTGGCCGGAGCGCTCGGGGTGGTGTTGTTCCGCCACCCGGTGTACGCCGCGCTGTCGCTGGTCGGGTCGATGCTTGCGATTGCGGTGTTGTTCCTCCAACAAGACGCCGACCTGGTCGCGATCGTGCAGATCGTCGTGTACGCCAGCGCGATCACCGTGTTGTTCCTCTTCGTCATCATGTTGCTCGGCGTCGACCGGTCCGAGGCCCGCGACACCGGCCACCTGTTCCAACGGGCTGCGGCAGTCGTGCTCGGTGTGGCCGTGCTCGTCGGCATCGTCGGCATCGTCGGCAACAAGTGGGTTGCCGGAACGCCCGCGTCCTCCGCTCCGCTCGACGATCCTCGCGGCGGCAACGTGCGCGCGGTCGCTGAAGTGTTGTTCACCGACTACATCTGGGCCTTCGAGGTCGTCTCGGTCATGCTCGTCATCGGTGTCGTCGGTTCGGTTGTGCTGGCCCGCCGCAGCCGCCAGATCGCAGCCGCGCGTCAACGCGAGGAGGTGTCGGTCTGATGGGCCTGCTCGCCGAGATCACCCCCGACATCACCGCGAACTATTACCTCGGTCTCGCCGCACTCATGTTCGTCGTCGGCGGCGTCGGCATGCTGGTGCGCCGCAACACGCTGATCATGTTCATGTGCGTCGAGCTCATGCTCAACGCGGTCAACCTCACGTTCGTCACCTTTGCGAAGACGATGAACGATGCGCACGGCCAGGCCATCGTGTTCTTCACGCTCGTGGTCGCCGCCGCCGAAGTCGCGATCGGATTGGCGATCATCGTGGCCATCTTCCGGCGACGCCAGGGCGTCACTGCCGACGACATCGACCAGTTGGCGGGCTGACATGGACGGACGCGACCTCCTCGACCTCATCTGGATCATTCCGACGCTGCCCGCCGTGGGCGCCGCGCTCGTCTTGCTGTTCGGCAAGCGCATGGGCGAACCGCGCGCCGGGTGGTTCGCCACGGGCATGATGGCCATGTCGTTCGGCGCATCGGTGATGGCCTTCCTCGCGCTGCAGTCGCTCCCCGGCGAAGAGCGCCAACACGTCTACACGTGGTTCTCGTGGTTCGCGGGCACCGGCGACTTCCGAGTGAACTTCGGCTTCCTCGCCGACCCGCTGTCGATCACGATGATTCTGTTCGTCACCGGCATCGCCACGCTGATCCACCTCTACGCGATCGGCTATATGCACGGCGACCCTCGGTTCAGCCGGTTCTTCGCTTATCTGAACCTGTTCGCCGCATCGATGCTCGTATTGGTGCTCGGTTCGTCGTTCTTGATGACGTTCATGGGTTGGGAGGGTGTCGGGCTGTGCTCGTACCTGCTCATCTCGTTCTGGTTCGAGCGCAACTCGGCTGCGGTCGCCGGAAAGAAGGCGTTCGTCACCAACCGCGTCGGCGACTTCGGGTTCATGCTCGCGATGTTCTTGATCTTCGCCGAGCTCGGTTCGCTCGACTACGCCACGGCGTTGCCGGCGGCCCCCGGTCTGTCGCAAGGCACGCTGACCGCAATCGCGCTGTTGTTGTTCGTCGGGGCAATGGGCAAGAGCG
>SXIR01000035.1 GCA_005772765.1 Actinomycetota bacterium | reverse complement strand
GGTCGGGACACCGGCTCCACCTTCGGGGCCGTGTCGGCACCCTAACGCCATGACGAGCCGCCGTCGAGGGACCTTCGTCAATCGACCAGTGACCAGCAGCGACTTGAGCGATGTGACACGTCCGTGGGTGCGACCGCATCGAGGGGCGTCCCGGCGGGTCCTGACCGGGGGTCGTTCACGCCGGTCGGACCCGCACTCCGGCCGCGGCGAGGTGTGCTTTGTCTTCGGCGACGGTGTGCTGTCCGAAGTGGAAGATGCTGGCCGCCAGCACCGCGTGGGCGCCGCCCTCGGTGACCCCGGCGACGAGGTGCTCGAGCGTGCCCACCCCGCCGCTGGCGATCACCGGAACGGTTGTCGCGGCTTCGATGGCTCGCAGGAGCTCCAGGTCGTACCCCGCCTTGGTGCCGTCGCGATCCATGCTCGTGACGAGGAGTTCCCCGGCACCGAGGCGCACGACCTCGGCCGCCCACTCGATGGCGTCGAGGCCGGTCGCGGTGCGTCCACCGTGGGTGACGACCTCCCAACCCATCGACGCGTCGTCGGCGTCACGGCGCCGCGCGTCGATGGCGACGACAACGCACTGGTCGCCGAACTCGGCCGACGCGCGTGCGACCAGGTCCGGGTCGTTGACGGCAGCCGTGTTGAAACTCACCTTGTCGGCTCCCGCTCGCAGCATGCGTCGAGCGTCGTCGACACTACGGATACCGCCGCCGACGGTGAAAGGGATGAAGACCTGTTCGGCCACTCGTTCGACGACGTGCAACATCGTGTCACGCTGGTCACTCGATGCCGTGATGTCGAGGAAGACGAGTTCGTCGGCACCCTCGGTGTCATAGCGCGCCGCGAGTTCAACTGGGTCGCCGGCGTCGCGGATCTCGACGAACCGGACACCCTTCACGACCCGACCGGCGTCAACATCGAGGCACGGGATGATTCTCACGGCCGACACGCGAGCACCCCCTCAGCGACCCCGAACCGCTGCTCGTAAATCGCCTTGCCCACAATGGCACCGATCAGTCGTTCCCCGTGCGGCCCTTCGAGCGCAGCCAACGCGCGCAGATCGTCGAGGGTGCCAACTCCCCCACTGGCGACAACGGGCAGCGCGCTGGCGGCAAGGAGCTCTGCGTACAAGGCAAGGTCGGGGCCGCTCAACATGCCGTCGACCGCGATCTGTGTCACCACGAGGGCGCTCGCGCCCGATGCCGCGAAGTGGGCGACGAGATCGATGAGATCCACGCCGGTTCCTTCGATCCAACCATGCACCGCGACCTCACGCCCGCGGACATCGAGTCCGACGGCAACGCGTCCCGGAAAAGCAAGCGCGATGTCGGTGACGAGCGATGGATCGCTCACCGCCGCACTGCCGACCACCACTCGGGAGACACCGCGTTCGATCCGTTCGGCAGCTGCTGACAGCGAACGAACACCACCGCCCGTCTGAACGAGTGCGCCGGGGACCGCCGCACAGATCGCCGCGATGACATCGAGGTTCACGCTTTCGCCGGATTTCGCCGCGTCGAGATCGACAACATGAATCCACTCTGCGCCCTGCACGGCGAAGTCGACCGCCACCGCGACCGGATCGTCGCCGTACACGGTCTCGATCGCGTAGTCACCCTGCTGCAGACGGACGCACCTGCCCGCCCGCAGATCGATCGCGGGATACATCTGCATCAGGCGGCCTTGCGAGCGAAGTTGCGCAGGAGAGCCAGACCGACGTGGCTGCTCTTTTCGGGGTGAAACTGCGTCGCCCATACGTTGGATTGTTCGATCGCCGCGGCGTACCGACGACCGTAGGTCGACCAACCGGTGACCACGTCGGGGTCCGCAGGATCGCAGACGTAGCTGTGTACGAAATAGACCCAAGGTTCGGCGACCCCTGCGAACAGTTCGGAGCGGGCCGCGACGTCGACGGTGTTCCACGCGATCTGGGGCAGCTTCTCGTCGGCAGGGAGTCGACGCACTCGCCCGGCGACGAGTCCGAGCCCGGGCGTCTCGGGAGCCTCGTCGCTGCCGTCGAACAACATCTGCATCCCGACACAGATACCGAGCATCGGCCGTCCCGATGCCGCGGCGGCGCGCACCGACGCCTCGAGCCCGCTGGAGCGCAGGGCTTCCATGCACGCACCGAAGTGGCCAACGCCAGGGACAACGACCGCCGCCGCCGACGCGATCACCCGCGGGTCATCGGTCAACGTCGCGTCAGCGCCGACGTGTTGGAGCGCCTTTTCGGCCGAGCGCAGGTTGCCAATTCCGTAGTCGACAATCGCGATCACAAGACGCCCTTGGTCGACGGGATGCCGCCGCCTTCGATCCGCACCGCATCGCGCAGCGCGCGCGCGAACCCCTTGCAGCTCGCCTCGATGATGTGGTGCCCGTTCTTCCCCGCTTGTTTCGTGATGTGCAGCGTGAGGCGCGCTCCGTCGGCGAGCCCCTTCCAGAACTCCTCCATGAGCTGCGGGTCGAACGTTCCGATCCATTCCGACACGGCATCGACCTCATAGGCGAGAAACGGACGCCCCGAAAGGTCGATTGCGATCTGCACAAGTGCCTCGTCAAGCGGGACGATCGCGTTGGCGAATCGGCGCACTCCGGCCTTGTCGCCGAGCGCGTCACGAAGCGCGGTACCGAGTGCGATGCCGACGTCTTCGACGGTGTGGTGTAGGTCGACGTCGAGATCGCCCGTGGCCGTGATGTGCAACGCGAGCCCGCCATGCTTGCCGATCTGGGCAAGCATGTGGTCGAAGAACGGGATCCCGGTGCTGACCTCGACCTCACTGCCATCGCTGTCGAGGTCGACGGACAAGGCGATCGTTGTTTCCTTGGTCGTGCGGTTGATCGTCGCGGTTCGGCTCATCGAACTCCAACTTCCTCGAGCGCGGCGCGTAACGCCGCGAGCATTTCGTCGTTCTCGGCGCGGGTTCCGATGGTGACCCGCAAACAGTCTTCGACTCGCGGCCAGCGGGAGAAGTCACGGACGAGCACACCACGCTCGACCATCGCCTGCCATACCGCGTGTCCGTCACCGTGAACGCGGAACAACACGAAATTCGCTCCCGACGGGAACACGGTGATGCCGGCGAGCGATTCGAGCGCCGTGACGACTCGGTTTCGCTCCTCGACGATGTGGGCGACCCGAGTCGCCATGTCAGCGCCGAAGTCGAGCGCCAGCACGCCCGCGAGTTGTTTCTCGATCGACAGGTGATACGGCAACACAACCTTGTCGAGTTCGGCGATCGCCCACGTCGGGCCGATGCAGTAGCCGAGTCGCAAACCTGCGAGCGACCACACCTTGGAGTACGTGCGGACGACGACCAGCGGGTGTTCTTCGCCGACGAGTTCCGTTGCACTCCAATCCGCGAAATCCCCGTAGGCCTCGTCGACGACGAGCAACCCGTCGACAGCCCGGACGGCCTCGAGCATGGACTCCACCGTTGCGCGCGGCTCGACGGTGCCCGTTGGATTGTTGGGTGAGCACACGAAAGTGATCGCCGGTCGATACCGCTCGATGCGTTCGACCGCGTGGGTGGCATCGATCGTGAAGTCATCACGACGTTCACTTTCGACGACTTCCGTTGCGGTGAGACGAGCGATGTGTGCGTGCAAGGCATAGGTCGGCTCGAAGACGAGCGCCGAGCGTCCGGAGCCGCCATACGTCAACAGCAAGGTCTGGAGCACCTCGTTCGAGCCGTTCGCGGCGAAGACTCGGTCCGAGGTGGTCGCGAACGCAGCGCCGATCGCCGTTCGGAGTTCCGTCGCGGCTCGGCTCGGATAACGGTGGTAGTCGCGTGCGCTGATGGCGGCCGTCCACGCTTCGGTGAAGGCGACCGGCGGAGCGAAGGGACTTTCGTTCGTGTTGAGCCGGACGGACACGTCCAGCTGCGGCGAGTGGTAGCCGTCGAGCGATCGTAGGTCGTCGCGGGGTTGGATGTGTCGGGTCATTGATTCACTCGTCGCTTCACGCCGGATCGCAGTCAACGACCGGCTTCGCGGATGCGAATCGACTGGGCGTGCGCGTCGAGCCCCTCGGCGTCGGCAATCGTGGTCGCGAACGGACCAACGCGATCGAGCGCGGCCCGATCGAGTGTGACGACGTGGACGTGCTTTTGGAAGTCGGCGACCCGCAACGCACTCTGATATCGAGCCGCTCCGCCGGTCGGGAGCACGTGGTTCGTTCCGGCGACGTAGTCACCGATCACCGCAGGCGACCAGGGCCCTACGAACACTGCGCCCGCGTGACGCACCGCGGAGACGAGCGCCTCGGGCTCGTCGCACATCAGCTGAAGATGCTCGGGCGCGATCTCGTTGGCGACCGCCATCGCCATTGCCGGGGTGTCGACGAGCACGGTCCGTCCGCCCGTGCGCAAGGTGCTTTCGGCCTCGGCGCGACGTGGCGCGTGCGTGAGCAAGGCGGCGAGTTCGTCATCGATCTGATCGGCGGTGGGCTCGTGCCATGTGACGACGATCGCTTGTCCGCCCGGACCGTGCTCTGCTTGCGCGAGCAAGTCGGCGGCAACGAGCCGCGGGTTAGTCGTGGCATCGGCGACCACAACCAACTCCGATGGGCCAGCCAATGCATCGATGCCGACGTCACCGATCACCTGACGCTTGGCCTCGTTGACGTAGGCGTTACCCGGACCGACGATCACGTCGACCGGCGAGATCGAATCGGTGCCGTAGGCCATCGCGGCAATGGCTTGGACGCCGCCAACGCGATACACCTCGTCAGCGCCCGCAATCTTCGCGGCAGCGAGCGTGACGATCGGTGGCAGACCATCCGGCCCGGGTGGCGTGCACAATGCGACCGAAGGCACGCCCGCGACCTTCGCGGGGATCACCGTCATCAGCACCGTCGACGGGTAGGTCGCCAGGCCACCCGGCACGTACACCCCCGCGCGATCGACCGGAAGGATCATCTCGCGTATGTGGACGCCCATCCGCTCGTGGTGGGCCTCGGGCTCGCGTTGAGCTTCGTGGTAGGCGAGAATCTGGTCGCGAGCGACCTCCAGTGCCACCAGGAGGTCGGGGTCGCACGCGTCGTAGGCGGTTTGGAGTTCGTCGGCGTGGACGCGCACGTCATCGAGGTCCACCCGGTCGAAGCGAGCGGTGAGCTCGACAAGGGCGCGGTCACCGTGGGCCCGCACGTGTGCGATGAGTTCGGTGACGGTCGACGTCAACGCGAGGCCCGACTCGGCCGCACGCGCCAACGCAACGCTCAGGTCAACATCGAGACCGCGCAGATCGAGCCGGGTGAGCACTCCGGCAGGCTACCGAGCAACATCTCGAAGTCTCGGGTGCATAACGCCACGCTGGGCGGGGCCGGTCGACCGGGCGCGAGACTGCCCCGGTGACTGCTCCTGACCTCGCGGCCTTGTCGTCGATCAGCGCTCAGATCGACGAACTCCAAACTCGCATCACGGCGATGGCCGAGCGCTACGGCACGACGCCCGACAGCGCGATCGCCGCCGACCTCTACTCGGTGGAGCGAGCGCTCCTCACCGCGGCCCGAGCGCTGGCGCGAGCGGCCGCGAGCATGGATCGGACGTGACGGCAGCCCCCGAGGATCTCGCGATAGCCCGACAGCGGGCCCAGACGCGACGGGACGCGCGGGATCAGATCAAAAGTCGTCGTTCATTGCGGGGCGCGGTCCGCTGAACGCGGCGTCGAGCACCGCGATTTGCTCCGCAGTGGCTTCGCCCAACAAACCGGCCGCGAACAGCGTGCGAGCCGATGCGTATCCCGAATACAGCGCTGCCAGCCCCGTGATCGAAATCGTTGGTCCACCACCGGTGCCGCGTCCGAGTTCGCCCTTGCCATCGTGGACATCGAGCACCCAGTGCCCGCTGTGCCACGAACCGCGTGGATCGTCAAGCGTCAACGGCACCGACAGCGTCAGCCCCAGCGGATAGCCGCGAGCGGCGATCGCACGCGGCGCGTCGATCACCCGCAACATCCATCGGTGGTCCCAGATGATGCGGATCCGTTGCTCGGGCAAGTGCAACGCGAGCGCGTCGAGTGGCAACCCGTGCACGCGCACTTCACGCGCTTGGGCCTGGTGCGCGCCGAGATGGCGCCACAGCACGCTTTCGGCATCCCACGACTCGGCCGCGAGGTCCTCGAGTAGCAGCGAGTAGCCGGTCGGCCCCCGGTCCTTCACCTGTTTGTAGACGGCATAGCCGACGAGGCGGCCTTTGTCTTCGACGACGTACACGTAACGGTGCGGTTCGGCCCGGAGGTGTTCGTCCCACATCCACGCAGGCCGAGCCAGCATTCCCGGCCGTGCCAGCGCCGCGTTGATATAGAGCTTGCGGATCGCATCGTGATCGCGTTCGGTGGCCGGGCGCTCGTGATACGGCCCGAAGTCGAGACGGTCCAAGTCCACGGTCGGCACGACCCGCACCGACTGGTCGCCAGCAATTTCCCAGCCGCATTTCCGGTACACCCACATCGTTGCCGGTCCGAGCGGACTCACGACCTCGCCACGATCGCGCATCCGTTTCACCGACGCATCGAGCAACGCGGTTCCGATGCCGCGCGACCGATACTCGGGCGCGACCACGACTGCGCCGATACCGCCGGCGGGGACGGGACGACCACCGAAGAACTGCCCGAACGGCATGATCGAGAGCCGTCCGATCAATCGACCCTTCTCGTAGGCACCGAGCATGCGCTCGGCGAGTCCGGCGCTTCGGTAGCTCTCCATCCACGAGCGCCGCCCACGCGGGTCGAGTGCATAACCCTGCTCTCGGAGCTTGGCGTGATCTTCGAGATCATCAACCGTGCCGTCACGAATCTCGATCGTCATCGCCGCGGCGCCTTTGCCGGCTCGGGTGGGGTGGCCGGAGGAGTTGTCCGGGCTCGTTTGGAAGTGGTCACAGCTTTGGACTTCGGTTTCGCGACGACGCTTCCTGCCGATGGGCAGATCATTTCGAGTTCGCAATCGGCACAGCGCGGTTTGCGGGCGTCACAAACCCGGCGTCCGTGCTCGATCAGACGCAAGGAGAATCGGCCTCGGTCGTCGGGCGGCACCATCGCGTTGAGTTCGAGTTCGGCCTTCACCGGGTCGGTTTCGTTCGTCAGCTTGAGGCGCCGAGACAACCGTCCGACATGCGTGTCGACGGGCAAGCCCGGTAACCCGAAGGCAACCGAACGCACGACGTTGCCGGTTTTGCGACCGACACCGGGCAGCGTCACGAGATCGTCGAGATCGGTCGGGACCTCACCGCCGAAGGACGCTTCGAGCGCCGCCGCCATTCCGAGCAACGACTTGGCCTTGGCCCGATAGAAACCAGTGCTCTTGATGATCGTCTCGAGTTCGTCGGGATCCGCTGCGGCAAGATCGCTCGCGGTCGGGTAGCGCTCGAACAGCACCGGAGTCACCATGTTCACGCGCTCGTCGGTGCATTGGGCGGACAGAATGGTGGCTCCGAGCAACTCGAACGCGTTGCGATGCTGCAACGCGCATTGCACGTCGGGATACAGATCGGCAAGCGTCGCCCGGACGACATCCGCGCGGGCCTGCGCTCCACGGGGGCGAGCCATCGGGCGCACGATACCGTGGGTCCGTGCCGACTTCGATCGCCCCGACCGCCGCACAACGACGCGAACTCGGCGACGAGCTGCTCCGCGACCTCATGACTCCCGATGCCCGAGCGGCCGCGTTCGCGTCACGTGACGGTTATGCACGAGTCGCGCCCGTCCCGTCTCCGGGCGGGGCGGGTCTCTCCGGCATTCGCCGCCGCTGGACCGTGGGCTACTCGCCGGGCGTGGCAACCATCGGCGTCGGCGCCGCCACCGAGCTCTTGATGCAGTGCCTCGCGCACGTTTCCGATCATGGTGGCGGCGAGGTCACGCTCTGGCGTCAAGGCGTTCGGCCCGACGACGATCGGGTTGCCGACAACGTCGGGCTCGAACCCGATCGCGACCTCCTTCAGATGCGAATCGACCTCGCCCCGACGCTCGACGACGCAGGCCCCGATCCCGATCCCGATTCCCATTCCGATCCCGATTCCCATTCCGATCCCGATTCCGGTCGCGGCGCGGGAAGTGTCGACGCCGAGCGCAGCGAGTCCAATGACGATCGCGTCGATGACAGCTCCGACGAGTCGATCCGAGTGCGCGCCTATCGAATCGGCGACGACGATCGAGCTTGGCTTGCGCTCAACAACGCAGCCTTCGCAAACCATCACGAACAGGGCGGATGGACGCTCGAACGCCTGCGCGCCCGTCAGCGTGAACCGTGGTTCGACGCCAGCTGGTTTCTCGTGGCAATCGATCTGCACACCGACACCATGGTTGGCTTCAACTGGCTCCGCCGCCACCCCGCTGGCGGCGGGGACCCCGAGATGGGCGAGATCTACGCGATCGGTGTCGACCCGGCCGCTCATGGTCGCGGCCTCGGCCGCCGCTTGGCTCGCGCTGGTTTCGATCGAATCGTCGCCGACGGCGTGTCGACCGGCCTGCTCTATGTCGCAGCCGACAACGCCGTCGCACGAGCGCTGTACGAGTCGCTCGGTTTCACGGTGACCCGCACCGACCGGGCTTACACCGCAACCGTGGTCACGCCATGACCAGCCGCTATGGCGCGACCCGCGACGACATCGCGTCCGCCATCGACACCCTCGGCCAGCCGCGCTATCGCGTCGATCAGGTGCACAACGGCATGTGGCAACAACGGCTCCCGATCGAGTCGCTCACGTCGCTCCCCAAGGCGCTGCGGGCGGCCCTCGAAGCCGAGTTCCCGCTCGCGCTGACTCCGATTCTCGAACGGCGCAGCAGCGACGAACACACCACCAAGTGGTTGTGGCAAGCCGCAGGCGGCGACCAGATCGAAACCGTCCTCATGCGGTCGCCGAACCGAGCCACGGTCTGCGTTTCGTCCCAGGCTGGGTGCGCGATGGGTTGCACGTTCTGCGCGACGGGTCAGGCCGGTTTCGACCGCCACCTCGACGTCGGCGAGATCGTCGAGCAGGTGTTGCGCGCTCAGCATGCCACCGAGGCGCGCGTCAGCAACGTGGTGTTCATGGGCATGGGGGAACCGCTCGCGAACCTCGACGCGGTCGAACCCGCCATCGAACGACTCCATCGCGACCTTGGCCTTTCGGCCCGAAAGATCACCGTGAGCACCGTCGGCGTCGTCCCCGGCATCGAACGCCTCCGCGAGTTTCCCTTGCCGGTCACGCTCGCAGTGTCGCTGCACGCACCCGACGATGCTTTGCGCGACTCGCTCGTTCCGCTCAACCGGCGCTATCCGATCAGCGATGTCCTCGACGCCGCGCGTGCGTACGTCGAGGCCAAGGGCCGCCGGGTCACGTTCGAGTATGCGTGCATCGAGGGCACCAACGACCATCTGCACCTGGCCGACGCGCTCGCAGGCCGACTGGGCGGCTTTCCCGGCGGCGCGCATGTCAACCTGATCCCGCTGAACTCCACCGCCGCGTTCGGTGGCACGGCGTCCGCAGGCGCCCGACTTGGCGAGTTCGCGGAACGTCTCACCTCGCGGGGGATTACTGCGACGGTTCGCCGAAACCGCGGCGCCGACATCGATGCTGCCTGCGGCCAGCTCCGGATGCGCGCGGCGAACGTGCCCGCCGTGCGAGAATCGTCGCCATGAACCAATGGATCAACCGCTCCCACCCTCCGATGCTGCAGACCGCGGTGTTCCTCTGTTACTGGCAAGCAATCATGGGGCTGCTCGGAATGCTCGGCCTGAGCACTGGTCCGCTCGCCGATTCGCGGGCGACGTTCCTGTTCATCACGCTCGGGCTCGGCATCGGCGGCGTCGCGATCGCCAATGACCGCAAGTTCGGGTATTGGCTCGCGGTGGGCGCGGCGTGCGTGCACGTGCTGATGTTCTTCGTGGTCTTTCCCTCGGCGTTCACCTTCAGCGTGATGTTCGTCGGCACGTCGTACCTGATCTCGTTCATCTTCGACGTCGCGCTCGTCGGGCTGCTGACCCACGTGCAGACGAGGGAGTACCAGAAGATCTGGTTCAAGTAGCGAACCATGTGCGACACGCTCGCCTGGGTCGGGCCTGATGGCACTTGGTTCGCGAAGAACTCCGACCGTCCGCCCCACGAAGTCCAGGTGATCCGCAGCTTCGCGTCACGCCCCTCGGCCGGCACGGTGCGGACGCAGTACCTCGACATCGCCGATGGGCCGGCGTCCGCGATCGTCGCCGCGTCGCAGCCAACGTGGTTGTGGGGGTTCGAGACGGCCATCAACGAACACCGGGTCGCGATCGGCAACGAAACCGTCTACACGACCGCTGATCGATGGGGACAGCCGCCGGCATTGATCGGCATGGACCTCGTGCGCCTCGCAGTCGAACGTTCGACGTCAGCAGCCGAGGCTCGCTCGGTCATCACCGACCTGCTCGAGCAGCACGGCCAAGGCGGGAGCGCGTGGGAGCATACGAACGAGCCCTACTTCTCGTCGTTCCTCATTGCCGACCCGACCGAGGCGTGGATCGTCGAGACGAGCGCGCGTGCGTGGGCAACGCGCCACGTCGTGTCCGGCGGAGTCGCGATCTCGAATCGACTGTCGATCACCGACGACTGGACCCTGGCTTCCGCTGAGGTGAGCATCGGAACCGATTGGCAGACGCATCGCGATCCAAAGGCGCCGACGGGCATCGCCGACCATCGCCTTGCCCGTACCGACGCCGCGGTCTCGACCCGGCCCACCCTCGACACGTTCATCGCCGCGTTGCGCGACCACGGCTCGGCTCACCCGATGCTTCCCCACGACGTGGGAGACGACTGGTCCGGCGTCACGGTGTGCATGCACGTCCGCGGCTACCAGGCCACGACAGCGTCGATCATCACGTGGCTGCCGAACGACACCGACGCACCCATCGAGACATGGGCAGCGCTCGGAAGCCCCTGTGTCTCGATCTATGTGCCCGTTCGCCCCGACACGATCGCAACGCTCGGCGACGAAAATCTCTGGCGCCGATTCGCGGCGCTGCGCAACCGGGTCGAGGCCGACCCAACCGGGCTACGAGAACGTGCGACCATCCGCGCCGCGCTCGACCCGATCGAAGCTGCGCTCAGGGCAAACGCCATCGACGTCGGAGAGATCGACACCGCGCTGCGCGACCTCGGCGTGTGACCCGAGCCGTTCCGAGGGTCGGTCGGTGTGAGGTCAGCGGGCGGCGTTGAAGACGCCCGACGAGAGATCTTCGGCAATCGCCCACGCGAATGCGATCATGCCGGTGCCCTTCGTCGCGTCGAGTTGGCCGACGAGCTGCACGACCTTCGCCCCGCCCGTCGTTTTGATACCGACGGTGTCGAGCACCGGAACGACCGGAATCTTGCGACCGGTGTGCTTGATCATGAAGGTGCGGTCGTCGTAGGCAGACTCGTGACCGAATCGCTTCGCCAAGCGCCGACCCCAGGCCCGCTCCTCGCCGTTGGGGTTGTAACCCGGTCGAGGCACCACGCTGGAGTAGGTCGACAGCATGTTGTAACACGAGGCCTGGTGGAGTCGAACTCCGACCAGCACGTCCTCGTCGGGAAACGAAATACCGGCGCGCCGGGCGAGTTCGCCGGTCATCAGCTTCATGATCTCGGGCGAGGCCTTGCCTTTGCGGGCAGCACCCGGGCCCCACAAGATGCTCGGCGTGCCGCCGATGCGCTCGAGGGAACCGAACATGAAGCCGCTCAGCACGGCGTCCTCGTCGTAGGCAAACACGACGAGCGGGAACGCGGCGACCTGACGATCCAGGTCTTCCTCGGAGAAGTTCAGACCGACTGAAGCCAGCAATTGTCCGAACTCGTCGAGTTCCGCTGGCTTCAGCGATACGGAGTCGCGGGATTCGACGTTCATGGGCTTTCCATTTTGCCCGACGCGAGGCCCGAGTTCCAACTCGCTAGCGTTTGCGGCGATGCGGAGGACCCTCCCTGTGCTTGCCGTCACCATCGCGGCGATCGCTCTGGCGCCCGGTTGCAGGGCCTCCGACAGCGACAAAACCCCTGTTGCGGAGGTTTCCGTCCCCGTTCTGGACCGCTACACCGATGTGGTCGAAATCGACAATTTCTACGAATTCGAGGCCACCACCCTCGACGGCGACCAGATCGAGGGCGAGGACCTCCAGGGACAGCAACTGGCGTTGTGGTTCTGGACTCCTTGGTGACCCATCTGCAACTCGGAGGCTCCGAGCGTCGTGCGGTCGGCACGGCAACATCCCGAAATCACCTTTCTGGGCGTCGTCGGCAAGGACGACATCGGCCCGATGCGCGACTTCGTCGAGAACTACGGCATCGAGTTCCCCAACCTCCACGACGCCGATGGCGGCTTGTGGCGGCACTTCGGGGTCCTGGCCCAGCCGGCGTGGATCTTCGTCACCGCTGAGGGTGAGATCCGATCGGTCGCAGGCGCGCCCAGCGAATCCGAGGTCGAACGCATCCTCGACGCCCTCGCCGACCACTGAGGCGGCGACTCCCGCCGACCCGCGCCCCTCAGCGGGCCTTGGCCATGTCCCAGTAGGCCTTGCCGACCTTGATCCGGCCCGCGTCGTCGAACACGAAGATGTCGACGGCGTCCATGATCATCGTGTTGCCGCCGATCGTGGCGTGGATCTCGATGCGGAAGCAGGCCTCCTCGCCGCAGATCGTCAGGTCCTGCGGCTCGAGCACGATCGAGTCGGCCAGCGCCCGGGCACCGTCCCAGAAGTTCCCGACGCCGTCACGTCCGAGGTGGGTCGGCGTGCCGACCGGATCGGTCCATTCGCAGTCCTCGGAGTACAGCGCCAGCAACGCGTCCTTGTCGTTCGCTCGATACGCGGCGACGTACGCCTCGCAGGTTGCTGTGATCTGTTCGGGGGTGGCGCCCATGGTCGGTCTCCTCGGGTCGACGACTTCCGCTCGGGTGGCGGTCTCGGGAGTCTCGCACCGGCGCTGCCCTTCAGTCGAAGGCCATTGTCGACACGCGTACCGGCCGGAACCACTGACCGATCGCGCTCGAAGCCCACGCCGCAACTCCCACGAGGATCGGCAGGATCACGACGAGCCCGAGCGCCGTCGTCCAGGGAAACGTCACCTGGTCGAACAGGGTCAGCACGGCACCGTCGTCACCAGAGTTTCGAGACAATCCGAAGACCAACCACGTCGGAAGGAATCCGGCAGGGACCGCCAGCAGGCCACCCGCGAGGACGAGCACCGCTGCTTTGATCCCGGCCAGCCGCCGCAGCGAACGCGGGCGCGCGCCGAGCACGGTCAGTGTGTCGCGTTCGTCGCGAGACTCGACCGCAGACAACGAGAGTCCGATCGCGATGACGAGCCCCACCAACAACATCGTGACTGCGAGGATCGCGAAGTCGACCGCAGTCCGTGATGGTTCCCAAGCGTCCCAGCGGAAGTCCAGCATCATCTGCGGCTCCGTGCTCGGTCCAGGCAGAGCAATCGACGTGTCCCAAGCCCAGGACTCGTCGTATTCGCAGCAGAGCGACTCGAGTTGTCTCCGCTGAGCGCCGGTGAGATCGGCGGGTGCAACGCCCAAGAATCGATCTTCGATCAATTCGAATTCGACAGAGCGAGCGAACTCGGCTGTCATGAGCACGTTGATCCCGAATCGCCGCGCGTCGAGGTTCGGCGAGGACGTTGCGTCAACGACGACATCGCGGGTCTCGGTCGCGAACACGTAGGTCGTCGACTTGGGATCCGACGCCGCGAACCCGAGTACGCCGTCGCGCTCCAACGCAGAGCGGTCGTCAGCCGACAGATCGAGATAGTCGACCAACCACGCGTCCGCGATCGTGGGCGCATCGTGGATCACGGCTGATTCAACCTCGACGAATTCACGAAACTGCTGATCGAAGGGTCTCGGATCGAACGCACCACTGCGGATCGCCTCGAACTCGATGCCTGGCACCACCTCCGCAACTCGCCGCAGATGTTCGTCGGTGACGTAGCCACCTCGCGGTTCGGGGTCGTGTACGAACTCGCCGCATTCGAGGTCACACACCAGATAGGCACCGACAACGACGACGTTGCGAGGCAGCGCGTACGGATCGACGTTCGGCGGGTTCATCGCGACTGCCGTCCCCGCACTCATCGCAGCGATACCGGCCACTGCGATCGCGGTGACCACCGCCGCGCTGCGCGCCCGCAGCCGCGAAATACTCCGTGCCGCGAGACGTACGGTTCCTCCGCCTCGAGCCGCGATGGGCGAGAGCAAGCTCACCGCAATGGGACTCGAACAACACACGCCCGCCAAGATCAGCAAGCCACCGATGACTGCAGCCGCGGCCAGCGCATGCGGCGCGTTGCCCTCCCCTGCGCCCTGACGGCCCGCCAGCGCGACCAGCACGAGCATCCCCAGTCCTGCAGCGCCCAACGCCAATCCGATCGGGGCCAAGCGACGCGGCAGCCGACCGAGCGGGCGCCGTCCGCCGAGTGCCGCAAGAACGGGCACCCGCACGATCGATCGAGCTGGGACCGCGGCGGCGATCGTTGCGGCGAGAACACCGGTGCACGCGATGACCGCGAGATCCGTTCCCCGAACCACATACGGCCCGGGGTCGTGGCCGACGACCCGCTCGAACAGCGTACGGAACTCGTACAGCACCGCCAACGCCCCACCGACGCCGACCACCGACCCGAGCACCCCCGAGACGGTGCCTTGCAGCGCCAGCATTCGGCGAAGCGTTGGTGCTTCGGCCCCGCTCGCACTCAACTGCCCGAGCGTGACCAACTGGCGTCGTGCGCTGGTCGCGAATGCCGCACACACGATGATCCCCACAATCGCGAGTGCGATCGATCCAGCAACAAACCCCCACGCAAGCGTCGCGGTCGGGGCGTAGGGCGACTCCCACCGGTCGAAGTCGAACAATTTCGACGCGGCCCACGTCCCCCCTGTGGCGATTCGCTCGGCCTCGGCCTCGGCATCGACGTGCTCAGCGAGTTGGTACCAGTGCGTGCGGTTCACCTGATCCGGCATTGCGCGCTCGAACGGGAATCCAGGTGCGACGATGACGGGTTGATCGAACGCGTCCTCGACGCGAACGCTCGCCACGATCGGTGCGTCAAGGACAGGCGCGTCGAGTTGTAGACGATCACCGACCTCGAGTTCGAGGCGATCGAGCAGTGCCGTCGACACGGCGACCTCACCACGTTCAGGCGCACGTCCGGATCGAATCTCGTAGCGACCTGCGAGCAACGCATCGCCAATGGGGTCGTCGTTGACCGTCACCCACGTCGAGGCAAAGCGGCGATCCCTCGGACGAAGTTGTCCCGCGATGGCCCGAGATGCGACCGACCGCACGACATCGGCTGGGTCGGGCCCAACGACGGTCGGATTGTCTGAGGTCCAGGCGCTCCCCGACCCCGCACTCACGACCAGGTCGGCGGCGCCCCATCGGCGAGCGTACTCCTCGGCAAACTCGTCGTCGTCGGTGCGTACGACCACCGCACCGAGCGTCATGCCGAACACTGGGGTCGCGACCAGCAGCATCACCAGCAGCGTCCTACCCGGACGTCGTCGCACTTCGCGACGGGCGAGCCGGGCGGCGAGGGCCCAACTCATGGCGCCACCGTCTCGGCCATGGCGATGTCGACGGTCGGCACGCTCTGTTTCACGACCTTGCCGTCACGAAGAAAGATCACGCGGTCCGCCCAGGCCGCAAAACGGGGTTCGTGGGTGACCAACACAACTGCAGAACCTCGCTGACTCGACAGCTCCGCCAAGAGGCGAACCACCGAGTCGCCGGTCGAGGTGTCGAGCGCGCCGGTCGGTTCATCAGCCAACAGCACTGGACGATCGGCTACCACCGCTCGGGCGATTGCAATTCGCTGTTGCTGGCCGCCCGAGAAGTCGTCGGGGTAGCGATCGAGTTCGTGGTCGAGCCCGACTGATCCGAGCGCATCACCGGCGCGTCGTCGAGCGGTTCGAGTCGCAACGCCATCGAGTTCGAGCGGCAGCATGACGTTCTCGATCGCCGAGAGCGACGGAATGAGGTTCAGCCGCTGGAACACGAAGCCGACGTCGCGCCGACGCAGCGCTGCACGACGTCGCGCGTCCAAGGTGGCGAGATCCGTACCAGCAACGATCACCCGGCCTGCACTCGTATCTTCGAGCGCACCAGCCAGATGCAGCACTGTCGACTTGCCGCAGCCCGACGGACCCAT
>SXIR01000034.1 GCA_005772765.1 Actinomycetota bacterium | reverse complement strand
GTCGATCGCCTCGCAGATGAAGTCGGCGGGGAACCGGCGTTCGAACAGGTCGGTGTTCTCGAAGGGGTAGTGATACTGCGATGCGGGCATCGATCCCGAGTCGAACCAGGCGTCGAGGACGGGTTCGACTCGATGCGCGGGCTCGTGACAGATCGGGCACGTGATGACGACGTCGTCGACGGTCGGGCGGTGCGGGTCGAGCGCGGCCAGATCAGCGCCGGCCAACTCGCTCAACTCGGCCAACGACCCAACACACGTGTCGTGGCCCTCGGCGCAACGCCACACCGGAATCGGCGTGCCCCAGAATCGGTCGCGCGACAACGCCCAATCGATGTTGCCCTCGAGCCAGTTGCCGAATCGCCCGTGCTTGATCGTCTCTGGGTGCCAAGCAACGGTCTCGTTGTTCGTCAGCAGCTCGCCCCGCAGGCTCGACGTGCGGGCGAACCACGTCGGCTTTGCCCAGTAGATGAGCGGCGACTTGCATCGCCAGCAGTGTGGGTAGCTGTGGGTGTAGTCGGCAACGACGACGATGCGCCCCGCGTCGCGCAGCCGTTCGATCAGTTCGGCGTCGGTGTCTTTGACGAATCGGCCGCGCAACTCGATCGGCAGCGGCTCGATGAACTGCGCGTGCTCGTCGACCGGGTTCAATACGGGTAGTCCGTAGGGCTCGGCGACCTCGCGGTCGATCTCGCCGAACGCAGGCGCGAGGTGGACGATGCCTGAACCGTCGTCGGTCGTGACGAACTCGGCCGCGACGATGACGTTGGCGGCCTCGGTGGTGGGCAGCCAGTCGAAGGGCCGCTCGTAGTGCAGGCCGACGAGTTCGGAGGCGGCGATGTCGGCGACGATGACGACGTCGTCGCCGAACAGCGCTTCGGCGCGCGCCCGGCCGACGACGAGATCACGTCCCCCGAGCGGGTCGCGCACCTGGACGTAGTCGATGGTCGGGCCAACGGCGGCGGCGACGTTGCTCGGCAAGGTCCACGGTGTCGTGGTCCAGACGACGAGGTCGAAGTCGCGTCCGACGACAGGAAAGCGGACGTAGACCGACGGCTCGGTGACGTCTTGGTACGCGCCGGGCTGGGCGAGCTCGTGGCTCGACAACGCTGTGCCGCATCGGCCGCAATAGGGGATGACCTTGTGGCCTTCGTAGACCAGGCCCTTGTCCCACATCTGTTTGAACTGCCACCAGGTGCTCTCGACGAACTCCGGGGTGAGGGTCCAGTACGCATCGGCGGTGTCGAGCCACATGCCGATCCGGCTGGTGAGGGACTGCCAGTCTTCGACGTAGCGATGGACCGACGCCCGGCACCGCTCGTTGAACTCGGCGATGCCGTAGTCGATGATCTGGATCTTGCCGCTGAAACCGAGTTCCTTTTCGACCTCGACTTCGACCGGAAGCCCGTGGCAGTCCCACCCGCCTTTGCGGGCCACGAGCTTGCCCCGCATGGTGTGGAACCGCGGGTAGATGTCCTTGAAGATGCGCGCCCAGACGTGGTGGATACCTGGGCGGCCGTTCGCGGTCGGCGGTCCCTCGTAGAACACCCACTCGGGTGATCCCGCTCGCCGTCGCAGGCTCTCGGCGAAGGTGTCCTCGTCGCGCCACGCCCCAAGGATCGCGGCCTCGAGGGCGAGCAGATCGAGGTTTGCGTCGACAGGTGCAAACGCGTGCGTCGGCTCGGACATGGCGGTCGAGCCTACCGGTGAGGTCGTGCACGCCTCGGGGTGAAGCACCGACCCGCGCGCACCGAGACGCTCGCGGTCGACCGGGCCACGATGACGGCGGCTCGGCCGCTCGGTCGATACGATTGGCGCGGTATGCGACGCACACTTCGCCAACTCCTGGTTCCGGTGGTGCTCGCCGCGGTCGTGGTCCCGATCATGGATGGCGCGGCGTTGGGCGGGCCAGGACGAGACAGCATCGTGCACGCTCGCGGCGCGGCCGACTTCCTCGGCTCACCCGAGGTCGACCCGCAAGCGGGCATCGTCGGGATCGCCGGCATGCCCGACGGCACCGGCTACTGGCTCGCGACCGCCGATGGACGTGTGTTCCATTTCGGATCGGCGCGCTGGCACGGATCGTTGCGAGATCGCAGACTCGACGCTCCGGTCGTGGGCATCGTGGCGACGCCCACCGGCAAGGGCTACTGGCTCTTCCAGCGCAACGGGCGCGTGGCGGACTTCGGCGATGCTCGTTGGCACGGCTCGGCCCGGGGACTGTCCGAGGCGCCGATCACCGCAATGGCGATCACGCCTACCGGCAAGGGCTACTGGATGCTCAGCTCGAGTGGGCGTGTGTTCGACTTCGGCGATGCCCGCTGGCACGGAACCCTGCGTGATGTTCCCCATAGCGGCTTCGCGTTCGGAATCGCATCGTCGCCGACGGGGGATGGCTACTGGATTGCGACGACGAGCGGGGGAGTGTTCTCGTTCGGTGACGCGACCTTCCATGGTTCGCTCGGCTCGACACCGCCGAGCGCGCCGATCCTTGCGTTGACCCGCACCGCTTCTGGCGATGGCTATTGGCTGACGGCTTCCGACGGACGCGTGTACGCGTTTGGTGGTGCGGCCGATCGCGGCGGCACCTATGCGATGTCGAGCGAACGTCAGGTGGTCGGGTTCGCGGCGACGACCAGCGGCCCCGACGGCTATTGGTTCGCGATCGGTCCGAAGCCGCCGAACTACTTGTTCTTGGGACCAGGCGCCCAGGGGCGCCGCGTCGTGCAACTCCAGCGCCGGCTCCACGACCTCGGCTACTGGTTGCCGATCGATGGTTCCTACGGACCGCTGACCCAACAAGCGGTCTATGCATTCCAGAAGTACGAGCGTCTGGCGCGGACCGGATCGATCAACATCCAGACCAACACCCGACTCCTGCAGGCCAAACGTCCGGTCGCTCGGAGTTCGTCGGGAGATCTCACCGAACTCGATATCGCCCGTCAGATCGCGTTCATCGTGCGCGACGGGCGAGTGAAGTGGGTGTTCAACACGTCGACCGGCACCGAAACGCCCTACACCTTCGAAGGGGTCACCTCGATCGCCCACACGTCGCGGGGTCGGTTCGTGATTCAACGCCACATCGATGGTCTGCGGATCAGTCGGTTGGGCCAACTCTGGCGACCGAAGTATTTCGACGGTGGCATTGCCTTCCACGGAAGCCGATCGATTCCGCCATGGCCGGCATCGCACGGTTGCGCACGGCTGAGTTACCCCGCGATGGACTACGTGTGGGAAGCGAACCTGATGCCCATTGGTTCGGCGGTCTGGTCGTACTGAGACCGGGCAGTGGCGCCGGGCCGCTTGCCGCGGTCGGCATCTGCCGTAAACCGGACCAAATCCTGCGACCCAACGGCTTCGGCCGCGTCGTGGCCACCCCGCCGAAGTGACGTTGGTACACTCCCGCACTCGCTGGTCCCGCTGACGAAGGACGATCTGATGGCCGCGAAGCCAACGAAGGCCTCGGTCAAGCAATCCCCGGCCAAGAAAGCCCAGGTCAAAGCGGGCGGGGCCAAGAAGACTGCGACCGCAACGTCGTCGGGGGCGGCCAAGCTGGCCAAGGCGGCCAAGGCGGCCAAGAAGCCCGCGACCAAACAACCCGCGACCAAACAAGCCAGTGCCAAGTCGGCCGCTCGTGGGGCGGCCAAGCCCGCCGCACCGAAGGGCACCAAGGCCGCTGCAGTGAAGGGCACCAAGGCCGCTGCGGCCAACGCGATCGCCAAGAAGGCAAAAGTGACACCGAAACCGGCCGCGGCCAAGACCGCGGCGAAGCCGACCCCTACCAAAGCTGCCAAAGCTGCCAAAGCGACCAAGGCGAGCGCCGGCAAGGCGAAAGCAGCCCCGAAGCCCGCCACCAAAGCCGGTGCCAAGGCGACCCCGAAGGCGGCCGGCGCCAAGGCTTCGACCCCGGCGAAGAAGCCGGCCGCGCAGTCATCTGCCGTTGCGGCCAAGAAGGCTGCCGCAACGAAGGTTGCGGCCAAGAAGGTTGCGGCCAAGAAGGCTCCGGCAACGAAGGCTGTGGCAACGAAGGCTGTGGCAACGAAGGCCGTCGAGGCGCCGGCGAAGAAGACTCCGGCCAAGAAGGTGCCCGCCAAGCCGCCCATCGAACTCCGGATGGCTCCCAGCCGGTTCGTCGAACACCGTGATGCCCCGGCAAAACGATCGGGTTCGGCGTTGTCGCCCGGCACGATCGAAAAGCTGAAGGTGCTGCTCGTCGAAGAGCGGGGTCGGCTGTCCGGCCAGGCCGACAAGCTGACGGCCGAGGCCGAATCGCTGGTGAAGGACCGCGAACTGGGCGACACCCAGTTCGACGAAGAGTCGGGCGAAGGCGACACGATCAGCATCGAGCGCGAACGCGACCTCGTCGTGTCGGCACAGCATCGCCAAAAGGTCGAACTCGTCGATGCGGCGCTCGGGCGGATGAACGCGGGAACCTACGGCTATTGCCTGGTCTGTGGTGATCGCATCCCGGTCATCCGGCTCGAAGCCGCGCCCGAGGCCGACATGTGCGTCAAATGCAAGTCGCGGGGTGAACGTCGCTACTGAACCGTCCCCCCGTCGCAGCCGAGCGCGACGCGTCGCGCTCACGGTTGTCGCGGTGGTCGCGGTTGACCAGATCACCAAGTCGATCGCGGTCGCGCAACTCGATCGCGGGGATTCGGTCGAAGTCATCGGCTCGTTCCTCACGTTCGACCTCACGACGAACAGCGGCGGATCGTTCTCGATGTTCCAAGGGTCGACACCCATCCTCGCGGTGCTCGCGATCGGCGCCACCGGATATCTGATCCACCTCCTGCGTTCGACCGAAGACCGGCTCTCGGTGGCGGGTTTGACGCTGCTGCTCTGTGGCGCGCTCGGCAACCTCGGCGACCGGATCTTTCGGGCCCCGGGCATCTTGCGTGGTGAGGTGGTCGACTTCATCCGCCTCCCGAACTGGCCGACGTTCAACGTCGCGGACATGGCTGTGACGTTCGGGTCGATTGCATTGATCGCTTCGTTGTTGTTCGAAGGTCGGGCCGCGGCTCGCGCCAACGCCGATGCGGCCGCGCTCGACGTCTCGCTAACCGGCGAACCCGGTGCCGATCGATGCGTCGACCTCCAAACCGACGCCGAAGCAGCAGCCAACGATGGTTCGCCGACATCGGACGAGTCGGCACCGCAACGATGAGCGAGGTCTTCGAAGTCCCCGACGTCTGCGACGGCGACCGGGTCGACCGAGCGCTTGCGTTGCTCACCGGATGGAGTCGATCCGAGGTACAAGCGCTGTTGGCCGACGAGCTCGTGCTCGTCGACGGTCGCGCGGTTGCGAAGAGCCACCGGCTCAGCATCGGCGACCGCGTCGAGTTGCTCGGAGCTCCAACCCCCGATGCGCCGCCGAGCGGTGAAGCAATCGCCATCGAGGTGCGCTACGAGGACGACGATGTCGTCGTTGTCGCCAAGCCCGCCGGGCTCGTGGTGCACCCCGGCGCGGGCAACGCGCACGGCACACTCGTGAACGCCTTGCTGCATCGCTACCCCGAGATGGCCGACGTCGGTGACGAGTTCCGACCCGGCATCGTGCACCGCCTCGATCGCGACACGAGCGGACTCCTCGTCGTCGCCCGAACGCAAGCGGCGTACGAGTCGCTCGTCGAACAACTCGCGTCGCGGTCGGTCGAACGGATCTACGACGCATTGTGTTGGGGGTCGCCGGCGTCGAGCCGGGGCCTCATCGATGCGCCGATCGGACGATCGGTGCACCGCCGGACCCGGATGTCGATCCGCGACGATGGACGCGACGCTCGCACGCGTTACGCGGTCGTCGCGCAATGGCGCCGGCCCGATCTCAGCCAACTCGAGTGCCAACTCGAGACGGGACGCACGCACCAGATCCGCGTCCACCTGGCCGCGATCGGTCATCCGATCGTCGGCGACGCGACCTATGGCGGTTATCGCGAAAACATCGCGCTGCGGCGTCCGTTCTTGCACGCGCGCCTGCTCGGGTTTGCGCACCCGCGCACCGGTACCCAGGTGCTCGTCACCGAGCCACTGCCCGCAGACCTCACCGGGGTGCTCGCGAGTCTGGACACCGAGCCCGACCCGCCGGACTGACCAGGTGCTGTGATGCCACAGCGGCGAACCGCCCCCCGACATCGGCGAGCGTTGCGTCGCAGCGAGTCGTTCGCTCGGAGGTTCGGTCAGAGCGCGGCGTGACCGCGTCGAGTGCGTTCGACGAGGTCGGCCAACGTGTATCGATCGAGAATCGTGCGCGTGTCTTCGGCGAGCTCGACCCAAACTTCTTGCAAGACGCAGTGGCCCTCGCAGTGGTCATGGTCGTGGATCAACGTTGGTGCTGGGCCCTCGACGGCAGCCACGATGTCGGCCAGCGTGATCTCGGCGGGCGGTCGAGCGAGCACGTAACCACCGCCGACGCCGCGCTTGGATCGAACGAGTCCGGCGCCCTTCACAGACAAGAGAATCTGTTCGAGGTAGGGCTGAGGCAGGTTCGTGCGTTCGGCCATTTCCTTGACCGACGTCGGCCGGTCTTCGCAGCTCGTCCAGCGCAACGCCATGGACAACAGGGCTCGGGCTGCGTAGTCGGCGCGCGTCGAGACCTTCATTGGCGAGGAATCGTAGCCACGGCGCGCCCGCCGAGTGCAGGAGTCGGCCAGACGGGAACTCGCGCGACGGGACCTGGCGCGACCGGGAACGGCGCGACGGCTCGACCGTGTGGTCGTATGGGCCGTGAGGTCGTTCGTGGCGTCGCGGCGTAGTGTCGCTGAGTGCCACACGGCGATCTTCCCGCTCTCGACTTCGACCGCAGCGTGGCCGCGATCGTGCCCGCGTTGCTCGGACTGCACGACGCCGACTGGCTCCCCGAACCGGTGCGCGGTCGTCACGCCACGGTGTTGTTGGTCATCGATGGGCTCGGATGGCAAGCGTTTGCCGATGCGCCCGAAGCGTTGCCGACGTTGTCGTCGTTTGCGGGCGGACCGATCGACACCGTGCTCCCGGCGACGACCGCGACGGCATTGACGTCGATCACGACGGGTACCACTCCCGGAACGCACGGGATCTTCGGTTACCGCATGCGGGTCGACGAACACGTTCTGAACAACCTCCGATGGCAGTGCGAGCCGCGCTCTGCTCCAGCGCCCGACCCCGAGTGGGTGCAGCGTCAGCGGCCGTTTCGCGGGCACAACGTCCCGGTGGTCGCCAAAGCCGAACACGCCGAGTCCGGATTCAGCCGGGCGCACCTGCGCGACGTGCCGTTCGTCGGCTGGCAGGAACCCGACGACATCGTGACCGCGTGTCGCTCGCTGATCCTCGACGGCCACCGCCTCGTGTACGCGTACTACCCGGGCGTCGATGAGGTCGCGCACGAGTTCGGTCTGCTCGGTGCGCAATACCGCGACGAGTTGGCCGCCGCCGATTCGCTCGTGGCTCGGTTACGCGCTGCGCTGCCAGACTCGTGCGCATTGCTCGTCACTGCCGATCACGGCCAGGTGCATCTGGAGTCCGAGTCCTGGATCGTGCACGAACCGGCGTTGGCGAACCTCGTGGCGATGCAGGCGGGCGATGCGCGCTGTCGGTTTCTCTACGCCCGCGCTGGCGCAGCGGGCGAGCTCGCCGCCGCGTGTCGTGAGGCGTATGGCGCAGTTGCCTGGGTGTGCACACGCCGCGAGCTGCTCGACGCCGCCACGTTCGGCCCCGTCGCGACGGGTTCGATCGCAGGGCGCCTCGGCGACGTCGTGTTGCTGCCCCGCACCGCGTTCGGCTTCGTCGACCCGGCGCTCCCACGCGAACGCAGCCTGCGCTCGGCCCACGGTTCGGCGACCCCGGCCGAGTTGCGGGTCCCCTTGCTCGGCGCCTGAGCAAGGGTCGCTGCGGCCGACACCTGGAGCTGACCGGGTCGTTTGGCGGCGCGCCGTCGCTGGCGTAGGGTCGGGCTCGGCGGAATGACAGCGCTGTAATTCTCCACAGGGGCCTGTGGAAAACGCGCGGGAGAGCTTCGAGGGGGAGCAGCGGCGGTGGGCAATCGCAGTGGCGGCGACAGCTTCGTCCATCTTCACCTGCACACCGAGTATTCGATGCTCGACGGCGCGTCGCGGATCGACGAGGTCGTCGCGGCCGCCGCCGCCGACGGTCAGCCTGCGGTCGGGATCACCGACCACGGCAACATGTACGGCGTCGTCGAGCTCTACAAGGCCGCCCGCAAAGCCGGGCTCGTGCCGGTGCTGGGCATGGAGGGCTACTTCACCAACACGAGCCGCTTCGACCGCCCGAAACGCTCCGAGAACGAGACGTTCCACCTCACGATGCTCGCCGAGACCACCCTCGGCTACCACAACCTCGTCAAGCTCACGAGCATGGCCTTCCTCGAGGGCTACTACTACAAACCTCGCACCGACTGGGACCTTCTCGAACGGCACCACGAAGGCATCATTGCGACGAGCGGGTGCCTCGGTGGTCTTGTCTCCCAACTCATCCTGGCGGGCGACGAGGAGGCGGCGTACAAAGCTGCGGGTCGCTTCCAAGACATCTTCGGCCGCGACAACTTCTTCATCGAGTTGCAAGACCACGGCATCGAAGACCAGCACCGCACGTTGATGCCGCTGCTCGACATCTCGCGGCGGTTGAAGGCGCCGTTGCTCGCAACGAACGACTCGCACTACACGCACAAGGAAGACGCCGACGCGCACGACGCGTTGCTGTGCGTTCAGACCGGCGCGCTGAAATCGGATACGAACCGGTTCAAGTTCGACGGCGAAGACTTCTACATCAAGTCCGCGCAAGAGATGCGGTACCTGTTTCGCGAGCTGCCCGAGGCGTGCGACAACACGCTCTGGATCGCCGAACGCAGCCAGGTCGAGTTGTCGTTCGACAACGCCGTCTTGCCGGCGTTCCCGGTGCCCGAGGGCCACGACGAAGACTCGTACCTGCGCGAGCTCGTGCTCGAAGGCGCCAAAGATCGCTACGGTCGGTCGCCAGCCTTGCACGTGCTCGAACGCATCGAATACGAACTCGGCGTCATCAGCTCCATGGGGTTCTCGGCGTACTTCCTCGTCGTCTGGGATCTCGTGCGCTACGCCAAGAGTCACGGCATTCGAGTCGGTCCGGGCCGGGGGAGCGCGGCGGGTTCGTGTGTTGCGTACGCCCTCCAGATCGTCGACATCGACCCGATCCGTTACGACCTGCTGTTCGAACGGTTCTTGAACCCCGGTCGCAAGCAGATGCCCGACATCGACATGGACTTCGACTCGCGTTATCGCGGCGAGATGATCAAGTACGCCGCGCAGAAGTACGGGTCCGACCGCGTCGCGCAGATCATCACGTTCTCGACCATCAAGGCTCGAGCAGCCGTGCGCGACGCCGCTCGTGTGCTCGGGTACCCGTTCATGGTCGGCGACAAGATCGCCAAGGCCATGCCGCCGCTGATCATGGGGCGCGACACGCCGTTGCGGTACTGCTTCGAAGAGTCCGAGAAGTACAGCGATGGCTACAAGATGGCTGCCGACCTGCGGGCAATGTACGAGACCGATCCCGACGCGCAGCGCGTCATCGATGTGGCCCGGGGGCTCGAGGGCATGCGTCGTCAAGACGGCATCCACGCCGCCGCCGTCGTCATCACACGCGATCCGCTCACCGATTATCTCCCGATCCAACGCAAACCCGAACCGGGCACGCCCATCGAAGAGTCGCCGGTCGTCACGCAGTACGAGATGAACGGCGTCGAAGAACTCGGGCTCTTGAAGATGGACTTCTTGGGGCTGCGCAACCTTGACGTCATGGAGATCGCACTCGAGTTGATCGAACGCTCGACCGGCGACCGACCCGACATCGACAACGTCGATCTCGGCGACGAACGCACTTACGAGTTGCTGCGACGGGGTGACTCGATCGGCGTCTTCCAGCTCGAAGGGGGTCCGATGCGCGCGCTCATGCGTTCGCTCGCGCCCACGAGCTTCGAAGACGTCGCCGCGTTGGTGGCGCTCTATCGGCCCGGCCCGATGGCCCAGAACTGGCACAACGAATACGCCGACCGCAAGAACGGCCGCAAACCGGTCCGCTACGACCACGCCGACCTGGAAGAGATCCTCGGCCCGACGTACGGATTGATGATCTACCAAGAGCAGCTGATGCGAGTGTCGCAGCGCCTTGCGGGATACACGCTCGAAGAGGCCGACAACCTTCGCAAGGCCACCGGTAAGAAGATTCGCGAGATGATCGCGAAGGAGCGGTCGAAGTTCGTCGCAGGGTGCATCGCGAACGGCCACGCCGAAGACTGGTCGCAGCGGTACTTCGACACGATCGAACCGTTCGCCGACTACTCGTTCAACAAGAGTCACTCGGTTGGTTACGGCCTGGTCGCCTATCAGACCGCGTGGCTGAAGGCGAACTACCCAGTGCAGTATCTCGCAGCGTTGCTGACGTCGGTGAAGACGAACCTCGACAAGGCTGCGGTGTATCTCGCCGAGTGCCGGGCGCTCGACATCGAAGTCCTCAATCCCTGTGTCAACGACGGCGAGGTCGACTTTGCGGTGCGGATCGAACCCGGCGACGCCGAGACGAAGGCGGCCAACCGGATCCGGTTCGGGCTCTCGGCGGTGCGCAACGTCGGGGAGGGGGTGGCCGAGCAGATCGTGCAGGCACGTTCGGTCGATGGCCCCTTCGTCGATTTCACGGACTTCTGCGAGCGGGTCGACCTCACGGTGCTCAACAAGCGAACGCTGGAGTCGTTGATCAAAGCCGGCGGGTTCGACAACCTCGGACACCCACGACAAGGGCTCCTCGCCGTCTTCGAACAGATCGTCGATTCGACGGTCTCTCGTCGGCGCGAACGCGATCAGGGAGTCATGTCGTTCTTCGATCTCGACGAGGGACTCGATGACGACTCGGGCTTCAGCGATCGTTTGCCGATCCCGGACATGGAGTTCGACAAGAGCACACGTCTGGCGTTCGAAAAGGAGATGCTCGGGCTCTACGTGAGCGACCATCCGTTGCTCGGCGCTCGCCGAGCCGTGGCGCGTCTGGCCGAGGTCACCGTGGCTGAGTTCGCAGAACTCGAAGATGGTTCGATGCGCAATCTGTGCGGAATCATCACGACGTTGGGTCGCAAGTACACCAAGCGCGGCGACCTCATGGCGACCTTCGTGCTCGAAGACCTCTCGGCTTCGCTCGAAGCGATGGTGTTCCCGAAGACGATGATGAACATCAACGAGTTGCTGGCCAACGACGCGATCGTTGCGGTGAAGGCACGGCTCGATCGTCGCGACGACACGCCGAAGTTGATCGTCATGGACCTCACCCGGCCCGAGATCGCGATCGACGATGGCGGACCGCCCGTGCGGCTCCGCGTGCGCGCCGGGGTCTTCGACACCGACAAGGTCGCGCGTCTGCGCGAGTTGATCGGAGCCCATCCCGGTGACTCGCCGTTCTTCGTCCACATGCTCGGTCCCGACAAAGAGACGGTGATCCGGCTTCCCGACGACTTCAACTGCGACGGCAGCAACGGTCTGCACGCCGAACTGCGGGTCGCGTTCGGGGCCGACTGCATTCTCTGAGCCGCGGGTCGACGCCCGCGGGTCGCCACGCTGGATCGAATCGAGGCGCGCGCGGCGCGACTCGCCGGGCAGGGGGCGGATTGTGCGAGAATGCCCGCCCTATGCGTATTGGAATCCTGGGAGCGACGGGGCCGGCCGGCGCGGGACTCGCGGCCCGGCTCTCGAGCGTCGGTCATGAAGTGCTGTTCGGGTCACGGGCCGTCGACAAAGCGAAGTCTGCAGTCGAAGAACTGCAGCTGAAATGGGGCGAGCGGGCCAGCGGGCTGATCCCGTGCGACAACGCGTGGGCCTGCGACGCACCGGTCGTGATCTTGGCAGTCAACGCCGACTCGGCGATTCCGACGGTGAAAGAACACAGCGAGCGATTGGCCAACAAGGTCGTCGTGTCGATGGCCAACAACCTCACCCGAAACGGCAACGAGTTCAACGCGGTGCTGCCGCCACATGGTTCGGTCGCCGCCGAGATCCAAGCGTTCTTGTGGCGGTCCCGGGTCGTCACGGCGTTCCATCTGGTTCCTGCGGCGGAGTTCGCCGACCTCGACCACACCATGGAAAGCGACGTCGTCGTGCTGGGCGACGACGACGAAGCGCGCGAGACGTTGATGGAGATCACCGGCTCGATCCCGAACCTACGCGCGCTCGACGGCGGTTCGTTGCGCAATGCCGTCGGGATGGAAACCTTCGCCGCGGTGCTGCTCACGATCAACGTTCGGCACAAGATGAAGGCGAGCCTGCGACTCCAGACGGTGCGCTAGTAACGTCGCCCCGTGCGCCTCTACGACACCGCGAAACGAGCGGTCGTACCGTTCGAACCCGGCGAAGACGTCAGCATCTACGTCTGTGGCATCACGCCCTACGACAGCACCCATCTCGGGCACGCGGCGACCTACTTGGCCTACGACCTGCTGATTCGCCGGCTCGAACAACTCGGGCATCGAGTGCGCTACGTCCGCAACGTCACCGACGTGGACGACTCGATCCTGCCCAAGGCGCGCGAACTCGGCGTCCACTACCTCGAGCTCGCCGAGCGCGAGATGGTCCGGTTCCGCGGCGACATGGATGCGCTCGAGATGCGCGCGCCCGATGCCGAACCGCGTGCCACCGAAGCCATCGACGGCATCATCCGCCTCGTCGAGCAACTCCTTGACCGGGGTCACGCCTACATGACCGCGGGCACCGTCTATTTCGACATCTCGAGTTTTCCGACCTTTGGCGGGTTGTCGCGGTACCCCGAGGCGCGCATGGTGAAGTTGGCGCGAGCGCGTGGCGGCAATCCCGACGACCCGCATCGCCGTCATCCCCTCGATTTCGTGCTCTGGCAGCCGAGCCTGGCCGACGAACCCAGCTGGCGTGCGCCGTTCGGAGTCGGACGACCGGGCTGGCACATCGAATGCAGTGCCATGTCGATGGCCGAACACGGCGAAACGATCGACTTGCACGGCGGCGGGACCGATCTGATCTTTCCGCATCACGAGTGCGAGGTCGCGCAGAGTGAAGCGGTCACCGGCAAGCCGTTCGTGCGGCATTGGATGCACTCGGCGATGGTCAACTACGAAGGCGAGAAGATGAGCAAGTCGCTCGGC
>SXIR01000003.1 GCA_005772765.1 Actinomycetota bacterium | reverse complement strand
CATGGCATGCACCACGCACACGACCTGCGCCGGATGGGTGCACTGCGCAAGGTGCTGCCCATCACCGGCGCGACGTTCATCGTTGGTTGGCTGGCGATCGCAGGTGTGCCCCCGTTTGCCGGGTTCTGGAGCAAAGACGAGATCCTGGCCAAGGCCTGGTTCTCCGACATCACCGGCAACTACGCGTTGTGGGCCGTCGGCATGGTCTCGGCGCTGTTGACCGCGTTCTACATGACCCGTCAGGTGTGGCTCGTCTTCTACGGCTCGGCGCGATGGGACGCGACCTTGCCGGTCGAGGGCGCGAGCCCCGACGCTGACGATGCGGCGACGCACGACGATCACGGCGACAGCCACGGCGACCACGCGCACGTCGAACCGCACGAGTCGCCGTTGACGATGACCCTCCCGTTGGTCGTGTTGTGCGGTCTGTCGATTGTCGGTGGGTTCTTGTCGCTGCCGTTCACCGATCCGAACCTCGAGTTCTTGATCCACTGGCTCGAACCGTCGCTCGAAGGCGCCGGGCACATCGAAGCGACGTCGTTCATGACCGGTCTCGCCTTGTCGATCGTCGCCATCGGCGTCGGGATCGCGGGCATCCTGTTGGGCCGGTCGGTCTACCGCCGGGGCCTGCCCGACGATCTCGTCGACCCGATGGAAACGCGACTCGGCGGCTTCGGCAAGGTGCTCGAGAACGCCTACTACTTCGACGCCGGGGTCGCGAAGGTGGTGAGCGGGCCGCTCACTCGGTTCGCGAATCTCCTGTCCGACGGGATCGACCGCAAGGTCATCGACGGCGCGGTCAACGGCACCGGGCGGGTGTTCAAAGAACTCGGTGGCATGCTGCGCCGAGCGCAGACCGGCCGGGTGCGTAACTACGCGCTCGGGATCATGCTCGGAACGGTGCTCCTGTTGGGCTACTTCGCGACGCGGGTGAACGTCTGATGTTGGCTTCCGAAGTCGTGATGATGCGCGACACCTTCCCGTTGCTCACGTTCCTCATCGTGCTGCCGTTCGTCGGCGCTGCGGTCACGCTGTGCACGCCGAAGGGCCGCACCGAGTGGGCCAAAGCCGTCGCGTTCATCACCTCGCTCGCCACGCTCGGCGTGGCGTTGTGGATGCTCGCCGACTTCGACAAGGCCGCGCACGGCTATCAGTACACGGTCGATCACGACTGGATCGGCAACCTCGGCGTGTCCTTCTCGCTGGGCATCGACGGCATCTCGCTGTTCATGGTCGTGCTCACTGCGTTGCTGATCCCGATCGGTTTGCTTGCCAGTGTCAACGAGCCGAACTTCAAGCAGTTCGCCGTGTGGATGCTGTTCCTCGAAGGCACTGTGATCGGCGTGTTCAGCGCGCTCGATCTCATCGTGTTCTTCATCTTCTTCGAACTCGTGCTCGTGCCGATGTACTTCCTGATCGCCGGCTGGGGTCACGGCAACAAGGCCTACGCAGCAACGAAGTTCTTCCTCTACACGATGGCCGGTTCGGCGTTCTTGTTCGCCGGCATCTTGATGGTTGCCTATCTTGCGAACAAGGGCGGCAACCCACTCACCTTCGACGTGCGCGAACTCACGGCCTGGGTCAGCGAACCCGGCAACGTGAGCACCCGCACGAGCCGGTTGTTGTTCCTCGCGTTTGCCGTGTCGTTCGCCGTGAAGGTGCCGCTGTTCCCGCTGCACACCTGGTTGCCCGACGCGCACACCGAAGCTCCCACCGCAGGTTCGGTGGTGCTGGCCGGCGTGTTGTTGAAGATGGGCACGTACGGGTTCTTGCGGTTCGCGATTCCGATGTTCCCGAAGGCCGCGCAGTACTTCGCACCGGCGCTGCTCACACTGTCGGTGATCGGCATCCTCTATGGCGCGATCGTGGCCACGATGCAGCCCGACCTGAAACGGCTCATCGCCTACTCGTCGGTGGCGCACCTCGGCTTCGTCGTGATGGGCACGTTCGCGCTCACGACGACCGGGATCCAAGGCGGACTGTTCACGATGGTGAGCCACGGCCTCACCACGGGCGCGCTGTTCTTGCTCGTCGGCATGCTCTACGAACGCCGCCACACTCGGCTCATCTCCGACTTCGGTGGATTGTGGAAGGTGATCCCAGTGTTCTCGGCGATGTTCCTGATCGCCACGTTCGCCTCGATCGGCCTGCCCGGATTCTCGGGGTTCGTCGGCGAGTTCACGAGCCTGCTCGGCACGTTCGTCACCCGGCGTTGGTGGGCCGTGGCCGCGACCGGCGGCGTGATCCTCGCCGCGGTGTACCTGCTGTGGGCCTTCCAACGTGCGTTCACCGGTGAACCCGAAGGGGAGAACCTCGGCCTGAACGACATCAACGCCCGCGAGCTGCTCACGGTCGTGCCGTTGCTCGCCCTGTCGTTGTTCCTCGGCTTCTACCCCAAGCCCGTGTTCGACCGCATGGAACTCGCCGTTGACGACTTGATGACCCACATCGAGGAAACCACCGGCTACACCGAACCCGACACGCCCGAACCCGTGCCGGTCGAAGCCGAAGGTCACGGAGCGGAGGAGGGTCACTGATGCTCGCCTCCCTGCTTGCCCAGGTGTTGCCGGAATCGACGCAGATTTCGACCCCGAACGTCGACTGGTTGGCGATCGGCCCGCCGGTTGCCCTGTTCGCGTCGGCACTGGCGATCGTGCTGATGATCGCGATTCTGCGGGGTCGTTCCCTCACCCACGATCTGACGAACTGGGTCGTGCTGTGCGGTGTGTTCGGCCCGATCGAGTTCTGGCTCGGACGGTTCTGGCAGGTTCGTTTCGATGACGACTCGGCCGCGGTCGTGGTGATGGCCTCCGGCGCGCTGTCGGTCGTCGCGGCGTTGGTTTCCAGTGTCGGACGGCGGCGCACGTTCGAGGCGTCGCTCGTGATCGGTGCCGTCGGCACGATCACCGCGGGCGCGATCAGCGTCGCCCAGTGGAGTGAGTTCCGAAACGGCGGACCGTTCGCGTCGATGGCCAACGCTGTCGCGATCGATGGGTTCGCAATCTTCGTCGGCGGCGTCGTGCTCGCGGCCACGTTGTTCGGGTTGCTGCTCGCGACCGCGTGGATCAAACGCGAGCAACTCGAAGGCCCCGAGTTCCTCGCGCTCATGTTGTTGTGCGCGACCGGCATGCTCGTCATGGCGTCGGCGACCGATCTGATCGTGGTGTTCGTTGCGCTCGAGGTGTTCTCGATCGCGTTGTACGTGCTTGCCGCATTTGACCGACACCGCCTTCAGAGCCAAGAGGCGGGACTCAAGTACTTCCTGCTCGGCGCGTTCAGCTCGGCGATCTTCCTCTACGGCGTCGCGCTCGTGTACGGCGCGACCGGCTCGACGAACCTGTCTGCGATCCGTTCGGCGGCGCCGAGTGCGGCCCTCGTCGAGAACAACGGGCTCCTGCTCGTCGGGTTCGCACTGTTGCTCGTCGGCCTCGGGTTCAAGGTCGCGGCCGCGCCGTTCCACATGTGGACGCCCACGGTGTACCAGGGTGCGCCCACGCCGGTGACCGCGTTCATGGCGGGCGCGACCAAAGCCGTTGCCTTCGGGGCGTTGCTCCGGATTTTCGCCGGCGCCTTCGACCCGCTGCGCTCCGACTGGCGGCCGGCTGTGTACGGACTTGCCGTGGTGTCGATGCTCGTCGGCGCGACTGCGGCGATCGTGCAGACGAACGTGAAGCGCATGCTCGCCTATTCGTCGATCGCCCATGCCGGTTACGTGTTGATCGGCGTGCAGGTAGCGACCGAATCGAACGGCGGTTTCGACGGCACCGCCGCGGCGCTTTTCTACCTGGCGATCTACATGCTGATGTCGATCGGGGTGTTCGGCGTGATCCAGATCGTCGGGCGCCGGGGCGACTCGGCACACGCGCTCGACGACTACAAGGGTCTTGCGCGCCGCGACCCTGCGCTGGCGGCTTTGATGACGCTGTTCCTGCTTGCGCAGGCAGGCGTGCCGCTCACTGCCGGGTTCGTCGCGAAACTTGCCGTGTTCAAGTCGGCGGTCGACGCCGGCCAGGTACAACTCGCACTCGTCGGCATGTTGAGCGCAACCGTGGCCGCGTTCGTCTACTTGCGGATCGTGCTCGCGATGTACTCCTCCGACGACCACGGCGACGCTGCTGCGGACGCGCCGGCCGAACGCCTCCCCGTCGATCTCCCCACTGGCCTCGCGCTCTTCGCCGCGGGCACCGCCGTGCTCGTGTTCGGCATCCTCCCCGGTTGGCTCATGGACGTCGCCGAACACGCCACCAACTACCTCGCCGGCGGCTAAGCACGTTTCCGGCGCCTCGGCCGATCCCGAGCGTCGGTCCGCCTCGGGCGGACGCTCAGCCGAGTTCGGCGGCGGCCGCGAGCGGAACGCTTCGGCGGTGCGGCAGCCGCAACTTGATCCTGCGGTGTGTCTCCGCGGTCGACGTACGGACGGCGTCATCGAGCGGGTGTTCAGCGAGGAACGCGCGACCCAGCTCGTAGGCCTGGTCGATGAGGCGTTCGCCACCCGAGAAGTCGAACAGGTCACGGTCGTCGGCGGGTCGCGGCAGTTCGAGGATCTCGACCCCGTCGGGCAAGAACCGCTTTTCGATCTCGTAGCGCAGGTTCCGAGAGTGCGCGAACGACGCCATCACGACATCGAGTGGTGAACGGAACTCGCGTGCGGTGCCACCGGACGAAACGTTGAGGACGTAGACCCGGTCGACGGGTCCACAGAAAGCGTGCCACAGCGGCACCGCGTCGATGATCCCGCCGTCGACCAAGCGTCGCCGGTCGTGCTCGACCACGGGGAACACTCCAGGCAAAGCGGCCGAAGCGAGCAAGGCGGGCTCTAACGGTCCACGTGCGAAGACCACTTCTTCACCGGTGTCGAGGTCCGCGGCGATCACGCGCAAGGGAATGGTCAGGTCGGCGAACGACCGCGCTGGCGACGCGGTTCGGATCACGTGCTGCAATCCATCGCTTGTGAACAAGTGCGTGCCGCGTCGCACCACATTCCACGCGCGCGAGAGCTTCGAGCCGGGGAACACCTCGTTGCCGGTCAGTTCGCACCAAACGTTGGCCAATCGGGCCACGCCGGTGAGGTTGGGTGCATACGCGACGGCCGCCGCGTTGAGCGCACCCGCCGAACACCCGATCAACACGTCCGGTCGGACACCGGCCTCGATCAGCGCGTGCAGCATGCCCACCTGCGCCACACCCTGGTTGCCTCCGCCCGACAACACGAACGCAATCCGACGCGCGTCAGCCCCGGCACCGCCCGCAGTGTCGTGCTGTCGTGTTCGGCGACTCATCGTCTGCCTACCTCCCGCCTTCGAATCCATCGACGCTTCGTGGCCCTGCACTGAGCCCTATTTTCGGCGGTGAACCTCGTTCGAGCCCGCCGCATCGTCGGCGCATCGACCCAACCCGAATCGGCGCCCGGGATTTCCCGAAGGCACGATCCGGCTTCGCTGAAAACGCCGGTCTTATACTCCGCGAGCAGTCGTCGTCGGTCGGCCGCGTCGGGGGTCCTCGTTGCCCCGCGCGCCGCTCGCGGCCTGGGGGCAACGGAGCCAATGACCATCGCAGCAGCAGCAGCCGACAACGATCTCACCGAGTTCTACCGCCAGTACCTCGCGGTCGGCGTGCTCGCGATCGCGGCCGTCGTCATGGTCGGCGCGATGCTCGGCGTCGGTGCTTTGTTGCGTCCCAAGCGACCGCAGTCCGAGAAGTACATCACCTACGAATCGGGCTCCGATCCGTTCGGTCAGTTCGGCCAACAGAACGTGCGCTACTACCTCTACGCGTTGCTGTTCGTGATCTTCGACGTCGAGACAGTGTTCCTCTTTCCCTGGGCAATCGGCGCCGACGGCGGCCAGCTCGGCTGGCTTGGCTTCATCGAGATCTCCATCTTCACCGGCGTGCTCATCGCCGGTCTCGCGTACCTCTGGCGGAAGGGTCTGTTCAAGTGGGCCTGATGACCAACGGGGCCTTGCGCAAGGGCCCGCTGAAGCCGGTCGGCGAACTTCTCAACTACTCCCGCAAGTACTCGCTGTGGATGTTCCAGTGGGGCTTGGCGTGTTGCGCCATCGAGATGGGCGCCGCGCTCGCCGGCCCGCGTTACGACGTCATGCGTCTCGGCGTTATTCCCTTCCCTGCGAGCCCGCGCCAAGCCGACCTCATCGTGATCAGCGGAACCGTCACCGACAAGATGGCACCCGCGATCAAGCGTCTCTACGAGCAGATGCCCGACCCCAAGTACGTCATCTCGATGGGTTCGTGTGCGAACTGCGGCGGCCCCTACTGGGACAGTTACTCGGTCACCAAGGGTGTCGACCAGATCATTCCCGTCGATGTCTACGTGCCGGGTTG